>JAGBHC010000051.1 GCA_017935625.1 Rikenellaceae bacterium
CAGAACCGAGAGAGATTGGGGCCTTGCATAAAGGCAGAAAAAGAATGGAGGCCCGCTCCAAGACCGCCAAAGAATGAAAGCCTTGCCCGGAACCGAAAGTAACCGGATAACCCCGTCCGAACTTCCACGACAAAAGAGTGCTCCACCCGACCGAGCGCAGCTGGCAGCAGTTTCCCGCGAGGCATCCGTTTCAGCCCGAGGAGCGGCCGAGCCCCTGATTTTCTGCTGGCGGCAGCTTTTGGTTCTTTTCGCTGTCGAAAAGAACATGTAAGAGAAAATCAAAGGTTCTATCGGACGGGGGATTGTATATTTTAACAGTTCCCAATGTAAAAAATAGTAAATCACGCTCTGTGTGCGCTGCCGAAAAGAACATATAAAAATCACACTCTGCGTGCGCAGACGTTCTTCGGGGGGCCGGGGGGGGGCAAAAGAACCGCAAACCACCGTCAGGCGGGAATCGGGGAGCCAAGCGGGAAGGAGACGCCCGCCGGCCATTCTTGTGAGGCATTTTCAATAAAGCACGCACTGCGTGTCGCCGCCGAAAAGGGCAATCAGGCAACCGATTCATCGAGCATCTGGCAGACGGCGGCCATACCCAGCAGCGCGGCAGGCGGACTCCATTCCCGCCGCCCGTATCCGCAGGACCGCGGCCGCGGCAACCCGGCCGGCATTCCCCCTGCGGCACCTCTCTTTCTTCGGCCAAAAAAAGAAGAATCGAAAAATCATGCGAAAAAATGATGCGATTGTGTTACATTTGTTCCACCTCATCCGTCATTACAGAAACACGACAGGAAGAGAACAAGCGCTAACGACTTCCCGAAAAGTGAACGGTCAGGAATTCAACATACGCATAGTGGCATTCAAGGACAGGATGTTCCGTTTCGCCAAGAGCATTCTGCGCGACACGTCGGAGGCGGAGGATGCCACGCAGGACACCCTCGAGAAGCTGTGGCGGCGCAGAGAGAGCCTCGACCGATGCGACAACATAGACGCTTTCGTCATCGCATCGGTCAAGAACGTCTGCTACGACCGGCTGCGCTCCCGCAGGGCCGCCGACCGGCGCAACGAGGTCATCCGCCGGACCGCACCCGCGACCGTTTCGCCCCAGCGTCTCGACGACTGCGACCTCAGGGAGCTACTCGAACGGACGATAGCCGCCCTGCCCGACCGGCAGCGCGAGGCGATGCACCTGCGCGACATCGAGGGATGCGACATGGAGGAGATAGCGCAAATCATGGGCTGCGACCAGGACACGGTGCGGGTCACCCTCTCCCGGGCCCGGAAACGGATAAAAGAGGAGATGCTGAAAATCATGAACTATGGAATATAACGAAGCACATATCGAGAGCCTGCTGGAACGCTACTTCGAGGGGGACACCGACCTGCGGCAGGAGGCCGAGCTCCGGGAGTTCTTCCGCTCGGCAGACCCCGCAAAGCTCCCGCAGAGGTGGGCCTGCGCCCGCACGCTGTTCGCCTACCTGGACGACCGCCGGGCCGAGTGCGCCCCCCGCGGCATCGGACTGCGCATCCCCCGCCGGGAGAGCCTGCTGCGCCGCGTCGCACGCTATTCGGCGGCGGCAGCCGCGGCGGCGGTACTCGCCGCAGGGCTGCTGACCCTCTCCCGCCGCAACAGCGAACCCGTCTACTGCTACATCGACGGGCAGCCCGTCACCGACCTCGAAACCGCGTTCCGCGCCACCGGATATCTCCAGCCGCTCAACGCTTTCGGGCAGTCCGTCGGTCCGCTGGACGAACTGTTCGGAGGGGGGGGGAACGAGACCGACGACCGCGATTGAAAATTTGACAAACAGAGGATAAACAAGAAACGCCATGAAAAGATTCCCGCTGCTCATTCCGGCCCTGCTCTGCGCGACCCTCGCCGCAGCACAGCAGACCCGCACCACGACCACCCTCTCCGCCAACGGCGACAAAATCGAAATCGCCGACTCCACGGGCACCCATCTCGTCACCCTTTCGCCCGGCTCCGACCGCGGCCAGGTGGTGCTCGGCGTGGGGTCGTTCGCCATCACCCTCGAAGGCCGCAGACAGACCGAAAACCATCAGCCCCGCATCGTGGTCACCGACGACGACGAGCAGACCTTCATCCGCATAGACACCCGTCGCCGCAAGAAAATCTACCTCGGCACCTTCGGCCATCCCGAATTCGGCTTCAACTTCTTCGCCCGGCAGTCCTATTCGCACTACGCCCCCGAACTGGACGGGTTCATGGACCTGAAGCCCGGCAAGTCGATACACTTCGGATTCACGCTGCTCGACTTCCGCATCAACAACTTCTCGACGGGCCTTCACTTCATGTTCAACGACTACGCCTTCAGCGAGAACATCACCGTGCGGCGCGAAAACGGCACCATCGTCCCCGTGACCCTCGACCGCGACTACAAGAAATCGAAGATGAACACCGCCGCCATCGGCATTCCCGTCAAATACAAAATCAACCTCGGCAAGGGCTTCAGCCTCACGCCCGGCCTCTACGGCGACCTGACGCTGGGGGCCCACACCAAATACAAACGCCCCAAGCACAAGGAGCGTCTCTCGGGCGTCAATCCGTGGCAGAGCGGCGCGAGCCTCTACTTCGCCTACCGCCACATCGGCATCTACGCCCGCTACGGCTTCAGCCAGACCTTCCGCGACGGCCAGGGACCCCGGCTGCATCCGGTGTCGATAGGCTTCGTGCTGAACTGACCGGCGCCGCGCCTGCACAAACAATCGAAAACAAGGAGTTACACGATATGAAACGATTCATCGCCCTATGGATTATCCCGTTGCTGATGCTGCCCGCCGCAGCTTCGGCCCAACAGCGGGACTTCAACGACTTCTACAGGAAATATTCCGGCCGGGAGGGATACACGAGCATCGAAATCACCGCCGAAATGGCGCGCATGCTCGGCAACGCCGTCACCTCCCGCACCGACAACACCCGGCTCGGCGAACTGCTCGGCGACATCCGGTCGATACGCATCGTGGTGTCGAAATGGCTGCACGACGACTACCGCAGCGACATGGAGCGCCTGACCTCCGGCGGCGCCTACCGCCTGATGTCGGTGGTCACCCGCGACGGACAGACCACCCGCTTCTACTACACCGGCAACCAGCGTTCGGGCGACGCGGAGTTTCTCATGCTCTCGACGGGAGCCGCGGAGAACGTGGTGGTGAACATCTTCGGGGCGTTCGACATCAAGGACATCTCCCAGCTCTCGACACTCAAGATTTCGGGGCTCAACCGCATCGACTACCCCGAAACCCCGGCCGAAGGCACCTCCTCCGTCACCTCTTCCGGCTCGTCGGCCACCATCAACGTCTCCGAATCGGCCACCGTGGAGGTATTCGGCTCGGACGTGGGCGACAATCCCCGGGTGACCAAAAGCCGCACCTCGCAGCTATCCATCAAAGACCGCTGACGCAACTCATACGACACACAACCTGAATAAACGCCCGGAGCCGCCCGATTCGTTCGGACGGCTCCCTCTTATTTTCCGATGCGGCAGGCCCGCCGCCGCTCCGGCCCGTGCCCCGCGCTCCTCGGCCCGCTACTCCGTCTTCAGCGTGAAGGCATACTGCGGAATCACCCGCACCCCGTCGATGCGGCACACCGGGGCGTCGGGCAGTCCGGCCACCGCCGAGGCGGGCAAATCCCGCAGGAACGGCGCACCGGGACGCAGCGGCCGGAAATAGAAGTTCATCCCCTCGTCGCCCAGCCGGTCGCGGAACCTTCTCAGTCCGATTATCCACGGCTCGCCGCTCCAGAAGCGGTCGAGCACCAGCTCCCCGTCGAGGAAAGCCATCGCCACGTCGGCCGTATAGTCCAGCCGCAGGAAGAGGTCGTTCACCTGCTCGGGGAGCTCGAGCTCTCCGAAGCGGACAATCATGCGGCGCGACCCCACCCGTTCGACCTCGGGCCGCAACGCCACGGGAGCCACCTCGGCCGTCTGCACCTGCCAGCCGCGGGACGAGGGATAGAGCACGTAATCGACCCGGTTCTCCCCGAGGCTCAGCAACCGCACGCCGTCCTCCTCCTCGAGCACGGTCGCTCCGGTCACCAGCAGCCGGCCGCCCACCTTGCAGGCATCGAGCGCCTGCCGGCGGGTAAGCGTGGTCACCCGCACCCGGCTGCCGTCGGCGCAGCGCACGGCGAAGGTGCTGCCCAGCCCGGGCTCGGGAGCGTAGAAGGCACGTCCGCGCACCGTGGACGAATCGAACCGATACTCCGGAGTCATGCCCTCCGGCGCGAAGAAGATGAAGTGTTCGCCGCCCGCCTCCTCGAGCCGCATCAACGGCTGGGCGGTGGCATAGACGAGCCGGGCCGCGCCCAACCGCATGTTCACGGGCAGAATGGCGCTCGCATCCTTGCCCAGCGTGAAACCGCCCGAGGCGGGAATCCGCACCGTGCCGCCCGGCAGGTCCAGCTTCACCTGCAGGTCGCACAGGGCCCGGCGCGCCGTATCGTGGTCCTGGGCATTGGTCATGAAAAGGAATCCCGCCTCGCCGTCCGTCCTCAACGCATAGCGCAGCGTCTCCCGATTGGCCGGCGAAAGGGTGTCATACCCCTCGGGCAGCACCGTCCGCATGGGGGCGAGCCGCTCGCCGAAGTCGCCCACGAACGCATGCAGCAGCCGCAACCGGCGGTAGGAGTCGCGTTCGAGTCCGAACTCGCCCAGCGGGGCCTGGAAATCGTATGAAATTTTCGGACACGCGGGCTCCTCGCTCAGGAATCCGCCGTCGGGGCTCACGGGGGTCGAACCGCCGTGATACATGTAGTATCCGATGCCGTTGGCACCGCTGCCCAGCGAACGGACCATCATCGCCTCGGCCGCCTCGCCCGTCACCACGCAGCGGCGCGAATAGGTCATCTGAATGCCCACGCCCATCTCGGCGCACAGCGAGGGGAAGAGGTCGGTGTCGTAGCGGACGGGCGAATAGTCGGGCTCATGCTGAATGTCCTTGAACAGACAGAAGGGCGACATCTGCCCCCGGGGCGTCCAGGTGGGATAGGTGTAGGCCGCCGTCACGGGCAGCGCCTGGTTGCCAATCACCGCCGCCATACCCCATCCGGTGGCCGTGTAGAGCGGGGTAATCATACCGGCCTTTTCGGCCATCCGCTTGAGGGTGAGCATGTGGCGTTCGCCCATCTCCGCCGCGGTGATGCGCCGTGTCTGCACGCCCACCCCCTCCATGGTGGTGGCGGCATCGTAGACGGCCGTGGTGCGGTCCTTGGGTTCGCCCTCGTAGAAGAGGGCCCACGGAGCCGACGAGTGCTGGAGTTCGTTCTCAATCTGAATGCCGATGACCGGACCGCCGTCCTTGTAGTAGAGGCCTTCGAGCCGGGCGGCAATCTCTCCGTAGAGCCGCTCCACGTAGCGCAGATAGCGCGGGTCGTCGGTGCGCACCTCCAGCGGACGGGCGAACAGCCAGTCGGGCAGGCCGCCGTTGCGCATCTCGCCGTGGCAGAACGGTCCGACCCGGACCACCACCTGCAGCCCGAGCTCGCCGCACAACCGCACGAAACGCCTCAGGTCGCGGTTGCCGCTCCAGTCGAACACCCCCTCCCGCGGCTCGTGCACGTTCCAGAAGACATAGGTGGGCACCACGGTCACGCCGCCGGCCTTGATTTTCCGAAGCGCCTGCTCCCACTCCGCAAGCGGGTAGCGGCAATAGTGGAATTCGCCCATGACCGGAATCGTCGGGCGGCCATCCACGCTCAGGTAGAAGCTGTTCACCTCGATGGAGCCTCCCGAGGGATTCGTGCCTCCGAGGGCGAGATGTCCGGTGCGAACCGGTCTCCCTTCGGCGGGGACCTTCAGTTCGTAGAGTTTTTGGGCCCCGGCTCCGGCACAGACGAGAAGCAGCAGGGCGGATAGCAGCGATTTTTTCATTTCAGGCGAGATGGATAAGTTAAACGTTCCGGGGCTTCATGCCCCGAATAAGAACAAAGATAGGCATATTCCGCCATATTCGCAACCAGCCCGCCCCGCAGAGCGCACAGGAGCGTCGTGCCGCATCCGGGAAACGGTGCCGGCCGCCCCATCCCCGGAATGCAGACCCTCCGCTGCAGTCCGCTGCCGGTGGCGGATACCCATCCCTCGACACGAAAAAGGCCCGGAACTCTCCGGGCCCGACGCCGCCAGGGCGGACGTATCGTAATTCATGAAAAAGACTTCACCTGCGACGTTCCCCTCAGAACTCCACCTTGGGCGCCTGCCGGCTGCCGGGTTCGGCCTCGAAATAGGGCTTGGCGTCGAATCCGAACACCGATGCGAAGACGGAGGTCGGGAAACGGCGGATGGAGGTGTTGTAGTCGCGCGCCACCTCGTTGAAGCGGTTGCGCTCCACGGAGATGCGATTCTCCGTACCTTCGATTTGGGCCTGCAGCTCCAGGAAATTCTGGTTGGCTTTCAGGTCGGGATAGTTCTCGGTTATCATCATCAGACGCCCGATGGCCGAGGTGACCTCGCCCTGAGCCGCCTGAAACTCCTGCAGACGCTCCGGAGTCAGATTCTCGGCATCCACCGTAATCTGCGTCGCCTTGGCACGGGCCTCCACCACGCCCTCCAGCGTGGAGGTTTCGTGCGCGGCATAGCCCTTGACGGTGGCCACCAAATTGGGAATCAGGTCACTGCGACGCTGATACTGGTTCTCCACCTGGGACCAGGCGGTCTTCACGTTCTCATCCTTGGCGACCAGCCCGTTGTAGGCGCTCACCCCCCAGATGACGATTACCGCAACCACGGCAATCAGGATAATCGTACTCTTTTTCATCGTATATGCTTAATAGTTTATGTGTGTGTCCTTTTTTCGGTCCGTCCGCCGCACACGCGCCGGCCCGGACCCCGATGCGGTCAGAAGCGGCTCGTGGCTCCGCCGCCGCCGAAACTGCCGCCGCCGAAGCTGCCACCGAACCCTCCGCCGAAACTGCCGCCCCTGAAGCCGCCGAATCCGCCCGAACCTCCCGGAAAGGGTCCGCCGCCTCCCAGGCCGTTGTCACGCGGCTCCCGCACCTTGTAGGAGTAGGTGTATCCGCAGTAGCGGCACCGCTTGGTGCGTTCGCGGGTGATGTAGTGCGCATTGCGCGAAACCTCCTTGTCCGACACCAGGCGCATCGCCCCGTACTTGCGGCAGCGGCGGCACCGGTTGCTCACCGAATGGCCCAGCGCCACGACCCCGATGAAGAGCAGCGGCACGCCCACCAGCAGCAGGAGCACCCGTCCCACGGGAATCTCCTCCTCTGCGGCCTGCGGCACGAAGTCGAGCTCCGCTCCGTTCAGGTGGTCGTACACCGCCCGTACGCCGGCCGTCATGCCTCCGTCCCAGTCGTTTTCGGCCAGCAGGGGAGTCATCTTCGTGGTCTGAATGCGTTTGCAGAGCGCGTCGGGCAGCACCCCCTCCAGACCGTATCCCGTCTCGAAGCGCAGCGCACGCTGGTCCACCACCAGCAGTATCACCATGCCGTTGTCCCGCTCGCGGCCGCCGACGCCCCACTCCGTACCCAGCCGCAGGGCGAAATCGGCCGGGTCGGCATCGCCTATCGAAGCGAGCGCCGCCACGGCAATCTGCGCCACGCCGCGCTGCTTGAGGTCGTAGAGCATCGAATCCATCGTCGCCACGGCACGTTCCGAAAGCACGCCGTCGGGATTGCTCACCAGACGCCGGGCATCGCTCCTCTGCACGTTGGGAATCTCTTCGACGGACCGGGAATCCGCTCCGGCGCCACCGCCCGCCAGCAGAAAAACCGCCAGCAGCATTATCGCAACCATACGTCTCATCGTGGGAAAACAGTAATTTTATCGACAAAGATATTCATTTTGTATCAATTTTTTCAAAAAACTTCATACATTTGTATTGAATGCGGCGTTTGTCCACAGGCCATTTCCGCCGGAAACCCGATGTCAAAAACCGGGCCCGCGACCCGGACCGGCCCCCCGGCGGCGAATGGTATGCTTATTGCACCGGAAAACGCCCGAGACACGAAACAAGAGACTAACAGGCAAGAAAATAGACATGTTGTATCCTTTAAAATTCAAACCGAGGCTCAAAGAGAGAATCTGGGGCGGAGACAAATTGTTGTCGTTCGGACGTAAACTTACCTCCAGACAACGGGCGAGAGGCGTGAAAATCGGGGAAAGCTGGGACATTTCGGGTGTGGACGGCGACCTGTCGGTGGTGAGCAACGGTTTTTTGAAGGGCAACAACCTCCAGGAGCTGGTCGAGGTCTACATGGGCGACCTGGTGGGCGACGCCGTCTACGAGAGATACGGGCTCACCTTTCCCGTGCTGGTCAAGCTGCTCGATGCGCAGGACACGCTCTCCATACAGGTCCATCCCGACGACCGGCTGGCCGAAGAGCGCCACGGCAGCTACGGCAAGAACGAACTGTGGTACATCGTGGAGTGCCAGCCCGGCGCCGCGGTATACATCGGGTTCAAGCGGAAAGTGACCCGCGAAGAGTTCATCGACGCACTCTCGGACGGCACCCTGCCCCGGCTGCTCAACCGTTTCGAGGTGAAAGTCGGCGACTGTTACTTCATCCCCGCCGGCACCATCCACGCCATCGACAAGGGGACCCTCATCGCCGAGGTGCAGCAGACCTCCGACATCACCTACCGCGTCTTCGACTGGAACCGGGTGGATGCCGACGGCAAACCGCGCCTCCTGCACACCGCACTGGCCGTGGACGCCATCGACTTCGACGCCGAGACCCGCTACGACATCACCGTGCCCTCCGTCCCCAACCGGAGTACGGAGGTGGTCTCCTGCTCCCAGTTCACCGCCAACCTGCTCGAGGTGGAGGGCGAGACGACACGCGATTACGCCCCGCTCGACTCCTTCGTCATCTACACCGCCGTGAAGGGCAATCTGGAGGCGGTTTGCGACGACTGCGCCGAAACGCTCGTCTGCGGCGAGAGCCTGCTCATTCCCGCCACCCAGGATGCGGTCACCCTGCGCGGCCACGGGAAGGTGCTGGAGATTTACGTGGGACGTCCCGCCACGATGACCCCGTCCGACCGGGAGGAGGCCCGCCACGAGGCGTGCGGCTGCGGACACGAACACTATCACTATCACGACCACGAAGCATGCGGCTGCGGACACGACCGCCCGGAACACGAAGAGGCGATGTACCGGTTCCTGCACCGCCACACCTCCTGAAACCGCATACCGGAACCGCGCACACCGAACACGAAGGGCCCGCCTCTCTATCGGAGGCGGGCCCTTGCCGTATGGGTTCTGCGGCCGAAGTACTTCTCGGCCGGGTTACTTCGCTTTCAGGAAACGGTCTATCCCCTCGGCGGCACGCCGGCCCGAGGCGATGGCCCGCACCACCAGCGAGGCGCCCGAGGCGGCGTCCCCCGCCACGAACAGCCGCTCCACCGAGGTGGCCTGGTTCGCATCGGAGAGGATATTGCCGCGGGCGTCGAGCGCCGGAGCCGCATCCTGCGTCACGCTCGTGTCGGGATGGACGAAGCCCATCGCCAGCAGCACCAGGTCGGCCTCTATCACTTCGGTCCGGCCCGTGCCGCGCATCGTCATGCGGCCGCTCTCGTCCCGGCTCCACTCCACCTCTTCGACCTCCACGCCGCTCACCCGGCCGTTCTCGCCCAGAAAACGGCGCGTGCTGAGCAGCCAGCGGCGTTCGCACCCCTCCTCGTGCGACGAGGAGGTCTTGAGCACCATCGGATAGTGAGGCCAGGGCGTGTCGGGATTGTAATCCACCGGCGGCTTGGGCATAATCTCAATCTGGATGATTCGCTCGGCACCCTGGCGCACCGCCGTTCCCACGCAGTCGCTGCCCGTGTCGCCGCCGCCGATGACCAGCACCCGTTTTCCCTTGGCCGATATCCGCTCCGCGGGCTTCACGCCCGCCCCGGCATTGACCCGGTTCTGCTGACGCAGCAGCTCCAGCGCGAAATGAATCCCCTTCAGCTCGCGCCCCTCGACCGCGATGTCGCGCGGCACGCCCGAACCGATGGCCAGACAGACGGCATCGTACTCCGCCAGCAGACCGCCCACCGTCACATCGCGGCCGAGCGCCGTTCCGGTACGGAATTCCACGCCCTGCCCCCGCATGACGGCCAGCCGGCGGTCGATAATCTGCTTGTTGAGCTTGAAATCCGGAATACCCAGACGCAGCAGACCGCCCGCCCACTCGTCGCGTTCGAACACCACCACCCGGTGTCCCCGCCGGCTGAGCCGGTTGGCGCAGGCCAGTCCCGCGGGACCGCTGCCCACCACGGCCACGCTCCGCCCCGAAGAGCGGCGCGCGGGACGGGCCGTTACATAGCCGCCCTCGAATGCCCGTTCGGCGATGGCGGCCTCGTTTTCGCGAATGGTCACCGGCTCGTCGGAAAGTTTCAACACGCACGCCTTCTCGCACAGCGCCGGACAGACGCGGCCCGTGAATTCGGGAAAGTCGTTGGTCTCGGTCAATACGGCATAGGCCTCTTTCCATCGGCCGTGCCAGGCCAGGTCCTGCCACTCGGGCTGTTTGTTGCCCAGCGGACAGGCCCAGTGGCAGAACGGGACGCCGCAATCCATGCAGCGCGAAGCCTGCAGCTTGCGGTCCTCCACGTTCAGCGTCTGCTCCACCTCGGCGTAATCGTAGATGCGGTCGTGCAGCGGCCGATAGCCGGCCTCCTTGCGACGAAGCGTCAAAAATGCTTTCGGATTTCCCATGATTCCTCTCCTATTCCGTTTTAGTAATCGCGTTCGACTTCGGTTATCTTTCTGTTCAGGGCGGCCAGACGCTCCTCCTGCAGCACCTTCTTATACTCGATGGGCATCACCTTGATGAAGCGGTCGGCATAGCTGCCCCAGTCGTCGAGCATGCGCCGGGCCAGCGGACTGCCCGTGTAGCGCCAGTGGGCCTCGATGTAGCCGCGCAGCTCCTTGCGGTCGGCCGAATCCTCCAGCAGCGAGAGCTCCACCATGTCCATGTTGCAGAAGAAGTCGAAGTTCTCGTCCCGGTCCCACACATAGGCCACGCCGCCGCTCATTCCCGCAGCGAAATTGCGTCCCACGGGTCCCAGCACCACGGTCCGGCCGCCGGTCATGTATTCGCAGCCGTGGTCGCCCACGCCCTCCACGACGGCCACCGCACCGCTGTTGCGCACGCAGAAACGTTCGCCCACACGGCCGTTGATGTAGACCTCGCCGGCGGTGGCTCCGTAGAGCAGCGTATTGCCGGCGATGATATTCTCCTCGGCGGCGAAGGTCGAGCCCTTGGGCGGAACCACCGCAATGCGGCCGCCGCTGAGCCCCTTGCCCAGGTAGTCGTTGGCGTCGCCCTCGAGCCGGAACGACACGCCGCGGCACAGGAAAGCGCCGAAACTCTGACCGGCCGAGCCCTTGAAGGTAATGTGTATGGTGTCGTCGGGCAGTCCCGCATCGCCGTAGCGGCGGGTGATTTCGCCGCTGAGCATGGCACCCACGCTGCGGTCGGTATTGACGATGGGGACATTGAGCTGGATGGCCATGCGCGAGGTGATGGCCGGAGCCGACACCTCGATGAGCGAACGGTCCTTCACCCCCTCGATTTTGTGCTCCTGCACGCCCGTGCAGCGCAGGTCGTGTCCCTCGCACTCGCCGGGGCGGCGGAACAGGCGCGAGAGGTCCACCTTGGCGGCCTTGCTCCCCTCCGGCCGGGGCCGCATGGCGAGCAGGTCGCTGCGGCCGATTATCTCGTCCAGGCTCCGGTAGCCCATCGAGGCGAGCAGTTCGCGCACCTCCTCGGCCAGGAACCGGAAGAAGTTCACCAGGTATTCGTAGCGGCCCACGAAACGGCGCCGGAGCTCCTCGTTCTGGGTCGCCACGCCCACCGGGCAGGTGTTCATGTGGCACTTGCGCATCATCACGCATCCCAGCACAATCAGCGCACCGGTCGCGAATCCGTACTCCTCGGCGCCCAGCAGCGCGGTCACCACGATGTCGCGGCCCGTCTTGAGCTGGCCGTCCACCTGCAGGCGCACCTTGCCGCGCAGGTTGTTGAGCACCAGGGTCTGCTGTATCTCGGAAAGACCCATTTCGGGCGGTATGCCGGCGTGCTTAATCGAGCTGGCGGGGCTGGCGCCCGTACCGCCGTCGCAGCCGCTGATGAGAATCATGTCGGCCTTGGCCTTGGCCACGCCCGCCGCAATGGTTCCCACACCGCTCTCCGACACCAGCTTCACGCTGATGCGGGCCTGCGGATTGACGTTCTTCAAATCGAAGATGAGCTGCGCCAGGTCCTCGATGGAGTAGATGTCGTGGTGGGGCGGCGGCGAGATGAGCGAGATGCCCGGAATGGAGTGCCGGGTGCGGGCTATCATCTCATCGACCTTGAATCCGGGCAGCTGTCCGCCCTCGCCCGGTTTGGCCCCCTGCGCGATTTTAATCTGTATTTCGTCGGCATTGACCAGATACTCGGTGTTCACGCCGAAACGGCCCGACGCCACCTGCTTGATGGCGCTGCGCGTGGAGGGGCCCTCGCCCTGCGCCTCGTAGCGGGCCGGGTCCTCGCCTCCCTCGCCCGTGTTGCTGCGGCCGCCCAGCGCGTTCATGGCCATGGCGAGCGCCTCGTGGGCCTCCTTGCTGATGGCTCCGAACGACATGGCTCCCGTCACGAACCGGCACACTATCCGCTCGACGGGCTCCACCTCCGAAATATCCACCGGAGCGCGGTCGCTGCGTATCTCCATCAAATCGCGCAGGAAGATGGGCGAAGGCTTGTCGTTCACGGCCGCGGTGTACTCCTTGAACTTCTTGTAGCTGCCCAAACGGGTGGCCAGCTGCAGCTTGGAGATGGTCTCGGGATTCCAGGCGTGGTTCTCGCCCTCGCGCCGCCAGGCATAGTTGCCGAAGTTCTCCAGCAGCTCCTCCTCCCCGAACTCCGCGTCGGGACCGAAGCCGCTCCGGTGGGCGGCAACCGTGTCGCGAGCCACGTCCTCCATGTCGATGCCGCCGATGCGCGACACGCCGCCGCCGAGGTATTTCTCCAGCAGCTGCGCCGAGACGCCCACGGCCTCGAAGAGCCGCGCCCCGCGGTAGCTGCGGATGGTGGAGATGCCCATTTTCGACATCACCTTCAGCAGCCCCTTGTTGATGGCCTTGATGTAGTGGCTCTCGGCCGTGCGGTAGTCGAGCTGCAGCTCGTCCTTGCGCACCAGTTCGTTGAGGATGGCGAAAGCCATGTAGGGATTCACGCCGCTGGCTCCGTATCCCACCAGCAGCGCCACGTGCATCACCTCGCGCACCTCGGCGCTTTCGACGATGATGGCAATCTGGCTTCGCTTGCGGCGGGAGATGAGGTGGTGGTGTACGGCCGCCAACGCGATGAGCGAAGGGATGGGGGCCCGTTTTTCATCGACACCCTTATCGCTTATTATCACATAGTTGTAACCGTCGTCCACCGCCTGTTCCGACTGCCGGCACAGCTCTTCGATGGCCCGCTCCATGCCGGCGCTGCCCGCTTCGGCCTCGAAGAGCATGGGCAGGGTAATGGTCTTGAAACCCTTGTATCGCAGGTTGTTGAGAATGTCGAGCTCGCTGTTGGAGATAATCGGACTGGGCAGCTTCACCACCTTGCACAGTTCGGGCGAAGGCTCCAGGATGTTGCCCGTGATGGCTCCGATGTAGCTGGTGAGCGACATCACCAGCTCCTCGCGGATGGGGTCGATGGGCGGATTGGTCACCTGGGCGAACTGCTGGCGGAAGTAGTTGAAGAAGCGCTGCGGCTTTCGGGCCAGCACCGCCACGGGCGTGTCGTTGCCCATCGAGGCCACCGGCTCCACGCCGGACTCGGCCATCGGTTTGATGATGCGCTCGATATCCTCCTTGTTGTAGCCGAAGGCGCGCAGCAGGCGGTCGTAGTTCTCCACCTCGTGCTTCACGTGCCGGCCGCTGGTGATGCGGCTCAGCACCACCCGGTTCTTCTGCAGCCACTCCTTGTAGGGGTGTTCGGCCGCCAGGGCGGCCTTTATCTCGTCGTCGTAGAGCACGCGGCCCTGCTCGGTGTCAATCATCAGCATCTTGCCCGGACGCAGACGCCCCTTTTCGCGAATCTCCGAGGCATCGAAGTCGAGCACGCCGGTCTCCGAAGCGACCACCATCATGTCGTTCTTGGTAATCAGATAGCGGGCCGGACGCAACCCGTTGCGGTCGAGCAGCCCGCCCGCATAGCGGCCGTCGGAGAACATGATGGTCGCCGGACCGTCCCACGGCTCCATGAAGATACTGTGGTACTCGTAGAAGCCCTTGAGCTCCGGGGAGATGGGGTTCTTGTCGTTGTAGCTCTCCGGAATGAGCATCGCCAGCGCATGGGGCAGGCTCATGCCGCTGCGCACGAAGAACTCGAGCGCATTGTCGAACGAGGCGCTGTCGCTCATGCCCGGCTGCACGACGGGGCTGACGCACTCCATGCCGCCCAGCTCCGCGGGGTTGAGCACCGATTCGCGGGTCTGCATCCAGAGCCGGTTGCCGCGGATGGTGTTGATTTCACCGTTGTGCCCCACCAGCCGGAACGGCTGGGCCAGGCTCCAGGTGGGGAAGGTGTTGGTCGAGAAGCGCGAATGCACCAGCGCCAGTCCGCTGGTGAAGTAGGGATTCATCAAATCCGGGAAATAGTGGCGCAACTGCAACGAGCTGAGCATACCTTTATATATCATCGTGCGCGTGGAGAGGCTCACCACGTAGCAGCTCTGCTTGTCGCCGATGTCGGAGAGCTCCACTTCCCGCTCGATGGATTTGCAAATCACGTAGAGCTTGCGCTCCAGCTCCTGCCTGTCGTCGCACCCTGTGATGAAAATCTGCCGGGTGAGCGGCTCGCACGCGGCGGCCTCCTCGCCCAGGATGTCGCTATTGACCGGCACCTCGCGCGTGTGCATCAGGCGCAGGCCCTGCCGGGCGATGCACTCCTGCACGATGCGGCCGAAACGCGCGCAGTCGGTTTCGTCCTTAGGCATGAAGAGCACGCCCACGCCGTAGCGGCCCTTTTCGGGAACGGGAATGCCGTTCAGCAGAATGAACTCATGGGGAATCTGAACCATGATGCCGGCTCCGTCGCCGGTTTTGTCATCGGCACCTTCGGCTCCTCGGTGAGCCATGTGCTCCAGCACCTGGAGCCCGCTCTCCACGATGTCGTGGTACTTGGCTCCGTTGATGTTGATGACCAGACCCACGCCGCAGGCATCGTGCTCCGATGCCGGGTCATAGAGACCCTGAGCGCAGGGAAGCCCTTTTCCAACTCTCATTATCCAACTTTTTAGGTAATTATATCTCTTTGCCTTCGCCGACCGGGGCCGTGAGCTCGCCGCTCCCTCCTCCGGTCCCCGTTTTCGCCGCCGGCCGGGATTCCGGGACCGGCCTCCCGCTCCGCAGACAGGCTGTTTTTCCGCCCTTTTTCACTGCGGGAACCGGACAAAGTTACGTATTCCGGGATAAAAAAAAGGAGCATACGACAACTTTTTCGACCATTCTGACGGTTTGCCTCTTTTTCTCCGAATCGCCTTTTTATCCGTTAGCGCAACCGCCGGGTCCGGTTATGGATTATAACCCCCGTTTCGGGCGGCCGACGGCGCGGAAGGCCCCCGGAAGCCCGTCCGCACCCCGCATGGCCCCGTGCGCCCCCTCCGGCCGCTCCCCGGAAACGTGCATCTGCGCGGCCGTTTCCCGAAAGCATGGGGCTCCCCGACCCGCCCGGAAACGACCCCTCTCAACCGCACCGGAAACGGGCCCCTCCGCGACCGTCCCCCGAAAAAGCATCTGCGCGGCGCCGCTCCGCACGCTTCGTCCGGATTCTCGCTCCGGTTCCTCCTCACCCGCTCCCCCGAGCCGGCGGCCGGCGGCGCAGCAAAGTCGCCCCGAAAAGTCGCCCCCCAAGAGTCGCGAAGCGGAGAAATCCGCCGCCCGGGAAGCACACTTTCCGCCGCCCGACGCCCGTCCGATACCACAAAAAGTCGCAAAAAGCACGATAAAAGACAATATTGCAAAAAAGATGAAATAATACTTGCCTCGTATCGAGAAATATTCTACCTTTGCCGTACAAATAGAACCTTCGGAACGGAAAAGCGGACAAAACGGTTCCACTCCGGCCGCTTCCGTCACTCAATAGACTGAGGGCATATCACTTCGGTGATGATGTTCCGACGATAAAACAGTTGGTAAGGAGGGATCAATTGTTTTCATAATCATTTAGTGGAGGCTACGGCTCTTTCGGGAGCCGTAGTTTTTTTATGCCCCTTCGTTCCGTATTTTATATACGTACCATCCCGCCCGTTCCGGGGTTCCGCCCTACTCCAGCGCCAGACTCAGCTGCGGGTCGGGACACAGATTCACCACCTCGCGCCCCAGACGGCGGGCATAGTGCACGGTGTAGTGCGTTCCGCCTTTCGAACCGTCGTAGAAAGCCACCACCAGTCCGCTCCGGTCCACCATGTAGCGGTCGCGGGCCAGGTAGCTCGAAGCCCCGTTCTCCTCGCACACAACCACCTGATAGTCGGCACGCTCCACGATGCGCCGGTAGCGCATCCGCTCCGCGGCCGGGAAACGGTCGGCCTGTCCCGGACAGGGTATCGCCGCCACCAGACGCACGTCGCCGTGCCGCGCCCTGAGACGCAGCACGCACTCGGCGGCCGCCAGGTCGAACCCCGCAGCCATGCCGCTGTAAAAGATGCGCATGCCCCGCCGGTAAAGTTCCTCCGCCGTCCGCTCCAGCGCCGCAGGCTCGGCGAGGGGATGGCGGTCGTAGTTGCGATGACCGGTGAACGCGACGCTGCGCCCGACCTCCGGTTCCCAAAGATGCTGCTCCGTCATAGTCGAAAGGGCCGGAGGAGTGTCCGTCGGAACACCGCCGGGAGTTCCGCTCCGGCCGACGGCAAAAATAGTCAAAAAAGAGAAAAAAGTTTCGCCGAAGGGCACTATTGGAATCAGATTTGCAGATGCCACGATATATTTCTAATTTTGTTTAGACTTTCGTATTTTTAACCTTCATTCAAAAAAATTACGACTATGAAAAGTTCAGCCAACTGCATTCTGGCCTTCCTCGGCGGCGCAATCGCCGGTGCGGCCGTAGCGCTGCTCATGGCCCCCAAAAGCGGGGAGGAGACCCGGCGCATGATTAAGGACTTCGCACGCAAGGAGTTCGACGACCTGAAATGCCACTGCCACGACAAGGTGGAAGAGGTGAAAAAGGAGTTCTAGCCATTCAACCTTTAACCGACAACGGAGATGGAAACAGAGATGAAGACCGACCAGATAACCCAACAGATAAGCGAATACGTCAATCTGAGAGCGGACGCTTTCAAATTGAAAATGGCCGAAGACCTGTCCACCACGCTCAGCAGCATGTTCGGCGTACTGCTGTTCGTACTGCTCGTCACCGTAGCGGGCCTGTTCTTCACCACGGCGCTCACCCTGTGGCTCGCCATGCTGATAGGCTCCCTGACCTGGGCGCTGGTGATTATGGGAGCGCTGCTGCTGATTGCTTCGGCCGTGGTGTTCGTTCGCAGAGACCGGTTGATAACCGATGCCCTGGTGGCCATGTTCTGCCGTAAGTTTTTTTCACCCAAAGAGTGACCGGCCATGAAAAGAACGGATTACACCCGCGAGCAACTCGCGCAGATAGGCAGCCTCGAAGAGCTCAGGCGCATGAGGCGGCTCATCGACTGGAAGCTCGACTCGAAAGAGAGCCAGCTCCTCTCGCAAGCCAACCGGGCCATGGAAATCTTCTCCTGGAGTTACTGGTCGAACCTGCTTCTCAACAAAGCGGAACTCTTTTCGTCTCTGATTCGCACCGTGTGGACGGGCTACCACTTCGCCGCCTCGCACCTGAGGCGCAACGACGACCTGCGCGAATCCGCTCCTTCCGACCGGGAAAAGAGCGGAACGGAGCCGGGCTCCGCACCGACGAACCCGGCACAAACGGAATGACCCGCCGCGCAGCACCCACAAAGACGGAGGCTCCGCTCGGCCGCGGCCGCAGACCGGAGAACTCCGCGCCTGAAAACGAAATCGGGAGCCGGACCCCATGGTCCGGCTCCCGATTTTATTGCGGTTTCTGTCCGACTATTTGAAATAGCGGTTGTAGAGACCCTCGAAACCCTTGCCGTGGCGGGCCTCGTCCTTGGCCATCTCATGAACGGTGTCGTGAATGGCATCGAGGTTGGCGGCCTTAGCCAGCGTAGCGATACGCTTCTTGTCGGCGCAGGCTCCGCTCTCGGCATGCATTCTCTTGTAGAGGTTGGTCTTGGTGTCCCATACGCACTCGCCCAGCAGTTCGGCGAATTTGGCTGCGTGCTCGGCCTCCTCCCATGCGTAGCGCTTGAAGGCATCGGCTACCTCGGGATAGCCCTCGCGGTCGGCCTGACGGCTCATGGCCAGATACATGCCCACCTCGGTGCACTCGCCCATGAAGTGGTCCTTGAGACCCTGAAGAATCTCGGCATCCACATCTTTGGCCACGCCGATGACGTGCTCGTCTACGAACGAGATGGCGTCGTCGCTCTCGACCATCTCCTCGAATTTCGAAGCGGGAACGCCGCACATGGGGCATTTTTCGGGAGCAGCGTCTCCCTCGTGGATATAACCACATACAGTACATCTGAACTTTTTCATTTCTCTAAGCTTTTTAATAGTTAAACGTTCGGTTTCTTATCCGTTTTATCCAATCCTTTTCCACAACAGTCGGAACATACGCCCGTGAAATTGACCTGCAACGACTCCACCCGGCAACCGGCAGGCAGGCAGGCTCCCAGGCCGGTGTCCGCCGCCGGCAGGTCGGTCACCCGCCCGCAGCAACGGCAGTAGAAGTGGGAGTGGGGCACCGTTTCCGCGTCGAAACGGCTCGTTCCGCTCTCGATATCCAGCCTCGATATCGCGCCCGACGCCGCCAGCAGATAGACCGTATTGTAGACCGTGGTCTTCGACAGCGTGGGCATCGACGGCGAGAGGGCCGAATAGATATCCTCGACGGTGGGGTGCGTCCGATGCGAATGCAAATACTCCATGATGGCGAGCCGCTGAACGGACGGCTTCACCCCGTGTTCCGTAAGATATCTTTGAATATCGACCATTATTGAAATAAATACAATTTTATTATCGACACAAAAATAACACGCTTTTTCGAAATCTCCAAATTCCGGCCCCTTTTTTTGCACGATTTCCGCAAAAACGACCTGTTCCGGCGGCTGGGCACTCCGGAAACCGCCGCCCGCCGAGGCGTCCGGTTCCCTTTCCGGGAATACGCGCCCGGCGGAGTGCCGTGCCTCTTCCGGGAGCGGGTAACGATTCGCACACCGGGGAACAGGTGTCATCTTTGGCTGCGCCTTAGATACTCCCGCTCGGCAAAACGCAAGCAAGCTTGCTTTTGCCCTCGCTTATCCGTATCTTTGTTCGGCGGCATCGCTCTCCGGAAACCGCCGCCGCAAACAGTCCAAAGACCGACGCCCATGACACACCCCACGCTGACGCTGTCGCAAATCACCGAAGTGGTGAACGACGCCTACGAGATATTCCGCCACGACCGCAGCGGACACAACGCCTCCTACATCCCCTATCTGGCCGACGTCCCCTCCGAACTGTTCGGCATCGCGGTCTGCCTGTGCAGCGGGGAGAGCGTCGCGGTCGGCGACACCGACTACCTGTTCGGCATCGAATCGGTGTCGAAAGTGCCCACGGCCATCCTGGCCATGGAGCAGCAGGGGGCCGAATACGTGCTGGAACACATCGGGGCCAACGCCACGGGACTGCCCTTCAACTCCATCCTGGCCCTGCTGCTGGAGAAGGAACACCCCTCCACCCCGCTCGTCAATGCCGGCGCCATCGCGGCCTGCAGCATGATTGAGCCGCGGGGCGACCGGGCCGGCAAGAGCGAGGCCATCGCCTCGTTCGCCGGCAGACTCTGCGGCAGCCGGCTGCCGCTCATCGGGGAGCTCTACCGCTCGGAATCGGAGACCAACTTCAACAACCGCTCCATCCTCTGGCTGCTCCGTCAGGAGAATAGGCTCTTCGACGACCCCCAGACCGCACTCGACCTCTACACCGAGCAATGCTCGCTCGGAGTCACCGCACGCCAGCTGGCCGTGGCCGGAGCCACCATCTCCAACGACGGATTCAACCCCGTGTCCCGCGAACAGGTGTTCGACCGCCGGCTCGCTCCGCAAATCATCTCGCTCATCGCCACCGTCGGATTCTACGAACGCACGGGCGAATGGCTCTTCCGTTCGGGCATTCCCGCCAAAACGGGCGTGGGCGGCGGCATCATGGCCACGGTTCCGGGGCTGATGGGCATCGCCACCTTCTCCCCGCCGCTCGACGAGTCGGGCAACTCGGTGCGCGGACAGAAGGCCATCACCTACATCGCCCGCAAACTGGGCCTCAACGTCTACGGCAGCAGCCGGCCCGTCATCGCGCGATGAAGAGAGCGGCACGCTCCGCACCGCCGAACTCCGCCCGCCGCCGCGGCTCCCGCGCCGGCACCCCCGCCCCGGGAGCGGCCCCCCCAAAAAAAAGAAGCGCCCGCAGCTGCAGCTGCGGGCGCTTCGCATCTTCGTCCGAAACGGAAAGCCTATCCGTAAATCTCGCGGCGGGCGGCCTTGAGGGTGTTCTTCATCAGCGAAATGATGGTCATGGGTCCCACTCCGCCCGGAACGGGCGTGATGAACGAGCACTTGGGGGCCACCTCGTCGAACTTCACGTCGCCCAGCAGCTTCCAACCGCTTTTGGTCTTGTCGCTCGGCACGCGGGTGATGCCCACGTCGATGACCACCGCACCCGGCTTCACCATGTCGGCCGTGACGAACTCCGCCTTGCCCAGCGCCGCAATCACGATGTCGGCCGAAGCCACCACCTCTTTCAGGTTCCGCGTGCGGCTGTGGGTGATGGTCACCGTACAGTCCCAGCCCTTCTGCGAGAGCAGGTTGGCCATCGGGCGTCCCACGATGTTGCTGCGGCCGATGACCACGCAGTGCTTGCCCGCGGTCTCGATTCGGTAGTAACGCAACAACGAGAGAATGCCGTCGGGCGTAGCGGGCAGGTAGGAGGGCAGCGACGAAATCATGCGCCCCGTATTGACCGGATGGAACCCGTCCACGTCCTTGCGCGGGTCGATGGCCTCGATGACCCGCTGCTCCGAGATGTGGCGCGGCAAGGGCAGCTGCACGATGAATCCGTCCACCAGGTCATCGGCATTCAGCCGCGCGATTTCGGCCAGCAGCTCCTCCTCGGTGGTCTGCTCCGGCAGGCGCAGCACGGTGGAGCGGAAGCCCACCTCGCCGCAGCATTTCTCCTTGTGTCCCACATAGGTCTGGCTGGCGCCGTCGTTGCCGACCAGTATCGCCACCAGATGCGGCGCACGGCCGCCGTCGGCCACCATCTTTTCGACTTCGGCCGCAATCTCCCTGCGCAGGGCCGCGGCAACCTCTTTTCCGTCTATCAACTGCATATCGAATCCGTTTTATCTATTGTTTGTAATCGAAAATCATATCCTCCAGCGCCGAAACCGAGACCACGTCCTTCAGCAGCACCGTCTTCCCGCGGTCGAGCAGATAGAGCGAAGGAATCGCCCGTACGTCGTAAACGCCCTCGTTATTGACCGCCTGGCGGGTGTCGTAGCCGTTAATCCAGCTGGCCGGAATCTCGGAGGCATAGTCGCGCCACTCGTCCAGCTCGGCATCGGGATAGAAAGCCAGCACCTTCATCGTCCCGCGGTTTATCATCTCGGAGAGCAGCGGCGAATCGCCGATTTCCTCCCGCAGCTCCTTGCACATGGGGCACCCCGGATTGTTGAAAAAGAGCAGCGTGAAATCGGCCCGGATGCCGTAGAGCGTACCCTGCGAGCCGTCGGCCGTCGTATAGCCGAGGTCCGCCGCCCGGGTTCCCACCCGGTTCCTGCGGGCCATCGAAAGCTGGTAGGCGGGGCGCACCCGCTCGTACTCGTCCAGCTTGTCGTCCGCCAGCACCGCCTCCAGCACCACGAGGTAGAGCTCCTCGTTGCGCATCGGGGAGTTGGGGTCGTAGAGGTATTTGTCGTAGAGCTCCAGCATGTGCAGATACATGGGCTTGTAGACCGCCGCCTTGCCGAGCATCGTCTCCACCGACACGCGGGCCATGTCGCGGGGTGCCAGCTGCAGCAAATCGACATAATCGGCGAAAGCCTGTTCGGTCACCTCTTCCAGGCCGATGTAGAGGCTGTCGCTGAAATCGAACTTGTCCCAATAGTGTTCCGTCATGAAGCGCATCCGCTCCTCCGTATCGGTCATCACCGCAGGCGGAACGACCATTTCGAAACTGCGTGTCTCCGCCGCGGGGGCCGGCTGCTGCCCTCCGCTCTCCGCGCCGCTCCTGCGATTGCCGCAGGCGCACAGCGATGCCACCAGCACCGCCGACAATACATACGAATAGATTCTGTTCATAAGAACCGGCTTTATCAGAAAGTGCAAAGATAAATATATTCGGCGAAAAACGAAAGCCCGGCCGGCGGGAACCCGGCCGCGGAACGGCGCGCCCCCGCGGAAGCGGCCTTTCCGGTCAATCGTGCGGGAAATCCGGCAGACGAGGAACAGTATTTGCATGATTCGCCCCCATGGGCGGAACCCGCTGCCGCCGGCCCCGGTCCGGCCCCCGCCGGCAGCCCCCGGAAACGGAGTGGCCGAGGGGGATATTTCCCCGACGGATTTTTTATGTTCCGCAACTCGGAAAAAGCGAAGGAAAATTCCGAATTAGAAATATAATACATATTTTTGCATCAATAACTTTTAAAATAATTTGCGTATGAAAAAGTTAATCCTACTCGCAGCCTGCGCGCTCTTCGCGGCGTCCGCGTCTGCACAAGTCTCCGTAAACGACTTCGAGTTCGGTATCAAAGGCGGTTTCAACCTCTCGACCATCACCAAATCGGACGCCAGCACGAAAGCCAGTTTCTATGTCGGCGGTCTGGCTGAATATCGGTTCAATTCATTCGTCGGTCTGCAGGCCGAGGTAGTCTACTCGCGTCAGGGCGCCTACGACAAAACCGACGGCACCAAGACCTGGATACGCCGCAACTACCTGAACGTGCCCATCCTGGCCAAGCTCTATCTGCTCGACCGCCTCAACTTCGTCACCGGTCCGCAGGTGGGATTCGGCCTGAACGGACGCGTCAAGGTGAAAGAGGGCAGCAACAGCGTCAAAAGCGATTTGGCCGGCACCAAGGGCGTAGACTTCTCGTGGGCTCTGGGTCTCTCCTACACCGTGTGGGGCAACCTCGACGTGGAGGCCCGCTACAACGTCGGCCTCTCCAAGATGTTCAAGGAGGGCAAAAACAAGAACGGCGTATTCCAGCTGGGCGTAGCCTACCGATTCTAATATCCGTAATAACACAGGCGCCGACCGGCAGACGACCGGACGGCACCCCGAAGACCGCGGGCCGGGAAGCGATTCCCGGCCCGCATCGTTTCATGCCGGCATGCGCCCCGCGCACGCATCGGCAACCTCCGCACCCCTTTTCCCCGCGGAGGAGGAGTTTTCCGCTAATCCTTCGCTCTCACGATACGGATGCGTCTGTCTTTCGCCGTCTCGAGCAGCCGGCCCTTCACCCTTATCCGCTCCGGCACCTCGGCTCCCCGGGTGCGTATGGTCAGCGAGGTGAGTTCGCCTTCCTCCCACCCGATATCCAGCACCAGCCCGCCGCGGGCGCATAATCCGCTGACACGGCCCGACTTCCACTTCGAAGGCAGAGCCGGAAGCACGTCGATGTACTCCGCATGGCTTTGCAGAATCATCTCGGCGAAGCCTCCGAACGGAGTGTCGTAGAGTTTCGGGAAAACGGGGTCGAGCACCTCCAGGCATTTGTCGCCCTCGCCGAGCCGGGCGAGCATTCCGGCCTTGTCCGGATGGTATCCGCCGCCCTCACGGAGCTCCAGGCTGCGCCTCACGGCCGGCAGCAGATGCGGATTCCTGTCGCGGCTTATCTGCCCCAGCGGCCACACGGCGATGCAGTGCGACGCATGGCGGTGGTGCGGTTCGAACTCCTCCGCATCGTGCGAATACTCGGCCAACTCCCCGCGCGGACCGATGCGGTAAGGCAGCAGTCTGCCGTAAGCCCGCTCCAGCGAATCGCGCAAAGCCCCGTCCGTTCCCAGCGTGTCGCATGCGGCCATGCACGCCTCGAACAGCTCGCGCACGAGCGCCATATCGGCGGTCGTACCCGCATCCACGCTGAGGCGCTCTCCCCCGCTGCCGAGAAACGAGTTCTCCGGCGAGGTCGATGGGGCCGTCACCAGAAAGCCGTCGCGATTCTCCATGAGCAGGTCGAGACAGAAACGGGCCGCCCCTTTCATCAACGGATAGGCCCGCTCCGCCAGATAGCCTTTGTCCGTCCCGAAGCGGTAACGCTCCCAGGCGTGCATGACCAGCCAGACTCCGCCCATGGGCCAGAGCGCCCAACAGGGCCTGCCGGTGGCCAGGGTCGTTTTGGCCCACACATCCGAATTGTGATGGGCCACCCAGCCGTCGAAGCCATACTCCGTGCGGGCCGTAACGGCGCCGTTGGCCGCCAGCTCGGAGGTGAACCTCACAAGAGGCTCCACGCACTCCGCCAGGTTCGCAGCCTCCGCCAGCACATAATATTTCTGCGGATTCTCGTTGAGCGTGTAGTTGGAGGCGTACCTCGGGAGCAGGTCGCGGTTCCATATTCCCTGCTCGTTGCGCGGCACCCGGCTGTCCTCGCGCGAACAGGCGAGCAGGCAGTAGCGCGCCCACTGATACGCCAAAGCGTAGGGGTCGTCGCTCCGTCCGCCGATTTCCACGGAGACCCGGGAGAACAGCGGTTCGTAATCCTGCGCATGCCGTCGTCTGAGCACGGCGTACTCCTTTCCGAGCACGTCCCTCATGCGGCTCTCCGCGAGATGCCGGCTCCGCTCGCCCGTGAGACGGGGGTCCGCCGCCGCTCCGTCGTACTGCGTGGCCGCAGTGAACAGCACGCACACCTCATCGGCCCCGGTGACGACCAACGAATCGCCCGACCGGCCGGTCCGTCCGCCCCGCTGCCGGATGCCGGCAACCGCATCGAATCCCATTCCGCCGCCCGCTTCCCACTCGACGATGCCTTTGTTGTCGTAATTATCGACATGCGAAGGCGCCCGTCCGCTCATGCGCACCGTGGCGCCATCGACCTCGCACGTGTGCGGAAGCGCCGACCGCAACCCCAGCACCATATCCACCGCCCGCCGCCGGTCGGCCGTGATGCGCATCACGATGGCATTGTCGGCATGGCTGGCGAAAATCTCGCGCGTATAGACGACTCCGTCCACCGAATAGCGCACGGTGACCGTCGCCCGGCTCATGCTGAGCGTCTGGACGTAGTCCTTCACATCCGTGCCGTGCAGCATGCGCAGGACCACATCGCCCAGCGGCTGGTAGGCCTCGTTGTCATGGGCGGAGAGCCCCTCCGCCAAGCGCTGGGCCAGCGCATAGTCCCCGTCGTAGAGCGCCGAGCGGATGCCGGCGATGCGCGGCGCCTGCGAAGGGTCGTTATAATCGCGCGGAACGCCCGACCACAGCGTGGCCTCATTGACAGGAATGATTTCGAGGCAGGGGTGTCCGAAAATCTTTCCGCCGAGGTGTCCGTTGCCTATCGGGAAAGCCTTTCCGAAATCGGACAGGTCGGTAGGGGCCGTGCGAGAGACGTCAGGACACTTCGCGGTCCGGGAGCACACGATGCCCGGCATCAGGGCCACCATCGCGAGAATCAACAGGTTTCGTATCATATCTTCTTCGTTTTCGTTCGTCGCAGTCGGGAAGCGTAGCAAGCGGGTCGGCAGCGCGATTCGCCGCCGTGCTCCGCCGGGAATCCGCCCGTCGTTTTCCGGGCCGGAGCAGGGGCCCGACTTCCGCGAGCGCAAAGTTACGGAATTTCCCCGCATTTTCGCTGCGGCGCTCCGTCCGAAACATGCCGGACGGCCTGCCGGCGGGGCGCGGACGGCAGGGAAGCAGGAAACCCGGAAAACAGGGAAGCAGAAAAGCCGGGAACCCGGAGCGGCCGCGCTCCGGTCCGGACAAAAAAAACGGGCGGAACTTCCGTCATGGAAATTCCGCCCTAAAAATTAACCCGTTCAATCAGCGTCCGAACAATTCCGAAAGATAGGCATCCAGGAAAAACAGCTCGCTGTCGCCCTGTATCACCTCTGCGAGGAATAGCGCCTCTTCGTCGTTCGCATCGCCCAGGGTTGCACAATCCTTGTCCATCTGTTTCATAGGCTCATTCCGTTTTCTTACAGAACGCATTCCCCGATGACTTATTGTGCCGCCTCCCCATCTTTTTTCGTCGGGAAATCACGCCCCTCGCATGCCGTCGGGCTCCCTTCCGGACTTGAAAGTCCGGCGAGGGTCATCCGCCCGAAAAATCAGCATAGCACCAGGTCGTTCTCCTTTATCTTCTTGCGGAGGTTTATCAAAGCGTAACGCATACGCCCGAGCGCGGTGTTGATACTCACGTTGGTAAGGTCTGCTATCTCCTTGAAACTGAGTCCGGAGTAGTAACGCATCATCACAACTTCGCGTTGTTCGTCCGGCAGGGTCTCCACCAGGCGCCGCACGTCGTCCTCAATCTGGCCCGCCACGAGGTTGTCCTCGACGGTGCGCTCGGAGAACTTCATGGTTCCCAGTATGTCGTAACCTGCGTCCGATTCGGTTATCTTGTTCTGCTGCTTGGTCTGGCGGAAGTAATCGATAACCTGATTATGCGCGATTCTCAATACCCACGATAAGAACTTGCCATTATCGGTGTAACGTTTCTCGTCTATGAAACGAATCACTTTGATGAAGGTCTCCTGGAAGATGTCGTCGGCAACATCGGCATCCTTGACCAACATGCGAATGTAGTCGAGCACGCGCTTGCGATGTTTGTCGATAAGTTGGGAAATAGCACTCTGGTCACCTGAAAGATAGGTATTAAGCAATACTTGGTCGCTTAAAACTACTCGATTCATACTCTCTCCTTTACAATTGGTTTAGAGTAGATTTTTACGATAGGCAATCCGTTTTTGAAAGGTTAATGTTCAACTTAATCCGAGCGCAAGATAATCAAAAAAATCGGAACTCCCAAATTTCGTCGGGGCCGGCTTTCCGCTTATCGCCGCGCTCGATGGTCAAAAGAGCAAAATCCGTGCCGCAATCGGTCCCGCCGCTCCTCTTCCGGGACCGCTCCGCCCTTTTCCGCATGCGGGCCGCCGCGGGGCTGCTGCCGGACCGTCCAGCAGAGGAGGGCCCCAGACAGGTTTTCCCCAACCGGACACCCGGCAGAGCCACCCGAACGAGGATTCCGAGCCGGAGGGCACCCCAACGAGAGCTCCGGAACCGGACCGTCCAATAGAGGACCTCGGCCGGATTTCCCCGGCTGGCCCCAGACTGGGCCGCCCGGGCAGGCAGGTTTTCCCGGGACAGGCGAACCCTCCCCGGACAAGCGGGTCTTCCGATAATATAGATGTAAAACCGGCGAAAAACGTTGCATCCCCCGAGCCGGCAAATCCCGCTGGCCTCTTTTTTTGGAATAAAAATCCATAAAATTGTCCGTTTTTACCCCTCGTTCGTAAAAAAAGCGTATCTTTGCCGCCGATTTTCAAAACAAAACAAGAAAAAACAGGCCCCGTTTGCCGGCGAACGCCGTCCGAAGGCGTCGCAGCGGGGCGCAACAGAAACGACCATGAAAAAATTCACCATCCTTTTCTTCGTGCTGCTCTTCGCGACCCGCGTCTCGCTGGCCGAAGGTTTCCAGGTCAATGTGCAGAGTGCCCGCCAGTCGGGAATGGGACACACGGGCGCCGGACAGAAACTGGGTGCCGAAAGCATGCACTTCAACCCCGCCGGTCTGGCATTCCTGAAGAGCGACATCGAGACCTCGGCGGGCATGGGGGCCATCCTCTCCTCCGCCGACTTCCGCAGCGGCTCGCTCCGCGCCGGGACCGACAACAGCATCAGCACCCCCGTCTTCCTCTACGCCGGATATCGCGTCTACGACAACTTCTCGGTAGGCCTCAGCCTCACCACCCCCTACGGCAGCGGCATGAACTGGGGCAAGCACTGGGCCGGGGCGCACCTCATACAGAACATCTCGCTCAAGGCCTTCTCCATACAGCCGACCGCAGCCTACAAGATAACCGACCGGCTGAGCATCGGCGCCGGCCTGCAGATAGCGCTGGGCAACGTGGACCTCTCGCGCTCGATGATGCCCGTCTCCTACTGGTCGCAGGGCGTGCTGCCCACGGTGGACCGCTACATGGCCTCGCTCGGACAGACCACCGACTACACCTCCTCGCTGGGCGGCGTGGCCCCCGTGAGCGCCCGCCTGAAGGGCACCTCCAAGGTCCGCGTCGGATACAACATCGGCCTCATGTACGACCTGTGCGACAAGGTGACGCTGGGCGTGAGCTACCGTTCGCGCATCAACATGAAGGTGACCTCCGGCACGGCCGGCCTCACCTATGCCAACGAACAGGTGAAGGCCCTGCTCGGCCAGCTCCAGGCGCTGGGGATGATAACCATCCCCGCCCTCGACCAGGGCACTTTCAACGCCGAACTGCCCCTGCCCTCGAACACCACCTTCGGCATAAGCTACCGCCCCGCCGAGCGCTGGGAGCTGGCTTTCGACCTGCAGCTGGTGGGCTGGCACGCCTACAAGGAGCTCAATATCTCCTTCAACGAGAAGCAGCTGGCCATCGACGACATCCGTTCCGAGAAGAACTACCACAATTCGTTCACCTACCGTCTCGGTGCGGCGTTCCGCGCCACCGACCGCCTCACCCTGCGTCTGGGCGGCTATCTCGACGGCAGCCCCGTCCCCTCGGACCGGCTCAACCCCGAGACTCCCAGCATGAACCGCCTGAGCGCCACCGCGGGTTTCACCTTCTCGCCGAGCAGGCATCTTGACATCGACTTCGGCTACAACTACATACACGGTCCCGAACGCGAGGGCTCCTACCCCTACGAGCTCAACGGACAGAACCTGCCTTTCGCCGGCAGCTACGAAATCGACGCCCACATTCTCTCGCTGGGCTTCCACCTCAAGTTCTAATCCGCTTCGCCCGGACCGGGGAACGACCGGAGGCGAAAAAAGAGAGGGTGCCGACTGCCGGCGCCCTCTTTTTTTACCGCGATTTCTTCCGCCGTACCTTTCCGACGGAAGAAAAAACGTATCTTTGTCCCGGCAACGAAACCTCGCACGAACCATGCAGACGAATATTCCGCTCGCAGAGAGATTGCGTCCCAGAACGTTGGACGAATACATCGGACAGAGCCATCTGGTCGGGGAAGGCGGCGTGTTCCGCCGGTTCCTGGAATCGGGCAACGTCCCCTCGTTCATTCTCTGGGGACCGCCGGGAGTGGGCAAGACCACCCTCGCGCGGCTGGTGGCCTCGTCGCTCGAACGGCCGTTCTTCACCCTCTCGGCCGTCAGTTCGGGCGTCAAGGAGGTGCGCGAGGTCATCGAACAGGCCAAGCGGCAGCACTTCTTCAACACCCCCTCGCCCTTCCTGTTCATCGACGAAATCCACCGTTTCAACAAAAGCCAGCAGGATTCGCTGCTGGGCGCCGTCGAGCAGGGCACGGTGACCCTCATCGGCGCCACCACCGAGAACCCCTCGTTCGAGGTGATTTCGCCGCTGCTGTCGCGCTGTCAGGTCTACGTGCTCAAGGCCATGGACGAAAACGACCTCGGCATGCTGCTCGAACGGGCCATCACCGGCGACTCCATCCTGCGCGAACGCCACGTGAAGGTGGTGCAGACGGCGGCGCTGTTTCGCTTCTCGGGCGGCGACGCCCGCAAGCTGCTCAACATACTGGACATCGTCGCCGGAGCCGTCGAGGGCGACATCACCCTCGACGACGCCACGGTGACCGGATGCCTGCAGCAGAACATCGCCCTCTACGACAAGAACGGCGAGCAGCACTACGACGTGATTTCGGCCTTCATCAAGAGCGTGCGGGGCAGCGACCCCAATGCGGCGGTCTACTATCTGGCACGGATGTTGGCCGGAGGCGAAGACCCCAAGTTCATCGCACGACGGCTGGTGATAATAGCTTCGGAGGATATCGGCCTGGCCAACCCCAACGCCCTGCTGCTGGCCAACGCCTGTTTCGACACGGTGCACAAAATTGGCATGCCCGAAGCCCGCATCACCCTCTCCGAGACAACCATCTATCTGGCCTCCAGCCCCAAGAGCAATTCGGCCTACCTGGCCATAAACTCCGCGCTGGAGTGGGTCGGCAAAGATACCACCGACCGCCCCGTGCCGCTGCACATCCGCAACGCCCCCACCCGGCTCATGAAGCGGCTCGACTACGGCAAGAACTACAAATACGCCCACGACTACCCGGGCAACTTCGTGGAGCAGGAGTTCATGCCCGAAGGCCTGGAGGGCAAGGCCTTCTACCGTCCGGGCGACAATCCCAAGGAGCGCGACATCGCCGCCCGCATCTCCAGTCAGTGGAAAGGGAAATACTGACCCTGACCTTTACCCCCCCCAAAAGGCTCCCTACGCCCGGCTCCGCCGCACAGACGGGAAACAGAGCACCGCACCGGAGCGGGATGCGGCAATCCGCCGATTAATACATATCTTTGCAGCCCGGTTTCCACCGACGGAGACCGGCAAGGAGGAGATTTATGAGAGAATTCTGGAACAGATACAGCGAGCATTACCGCCGCAACCTGGCCCTGGCCATTCCCGTGGTGCTGTCGCAGGTGGGACAGGTGGTGGTGCAGCTGGCCGACAACGCCATGGTGGGCCGGTTGGGCGCCCAACCGTTAGCCGCCGCATCCTTCGGCGGCTCGGTCTTCTTCATACTTTTCATCTTCGCGGTCGGCATCTCGCTGGGCATCACCCCGCTGGTGGGAGCCATGTACGCCCGGGGCGAGCACAGCTCGTCGGCCTCCTGCCTGCAGAACTCCATCGTGCTCTACACGCTGCTGGGCGTGGTTCTGTTCGCCGTGCAGATGGCGATAGTCCCGTTCATGAAACAGATGGGCCAGACCCCCGAAGTGGTGGAGATGGCCATCCCCTACTACCGCTATCTGGTCTGGTCGGTCATCCCCTTCATGCTCTTCGCCTCGTTCAAACAGTTCCTCGAAGGGGTGGGCAACACCAAGGTGGCGATGGTCATCATCATCACCGCCAATTTGGCCAACATCTTCCTCAACTGGGTCTTCATCTACGGCAACCTGGGCGCGGAGGCCATGGGAACCGCCGGAGCCGGACTGGCCACGCTCATCTCGCGCATCATGATGCCGCTGATGATTCTCTTCCACTTCTGGCGCAAGGATTCGCTGCGGCGCTACCTGCGGATGTTCGACAGGGCCCGCTTCTCCCGCCAGGGCGTGAAGATGCTGCTCACGGTGGGACTGCCCATCGCCATGCAGATGATGATGGAGGGTACGGCCTTCGCCCTGTCGAGCATCATGATGGGATGGATAGGCGCCGTGGAGCTGGCCGCCAACCAGATAGCCATGACCCTCTCCAACGTGGCCTTCATGGTGGTGCTCGGCATCAGCTCGGCCACCACCATCCGCGTCAGCCACGAATACGGCGTGGGCAACTACACCGACCTCAACCGGGCGGGGAACGCCTCCTACCACATCGGCTGGATATGGAACAGCTTCACGGCCCTGACATTCATTCTCTTCCGGCACCGGCTCCCGCTCTTCTTCACCTCCGACCCGCAGGTGGTCGATACGGCCGCCATGCTGCTGGTGTGCGCCGGCATCTTCCAGATTTTCGACGGCATGCAGTCCATCTCGGTGGGCGTGCTGCGCGGCATGCGGGACGTGAACACGGTCATGGGCATCGCGTTCCTCTCCTACCTGGTCATCAACCTGCCGCTGGGCTATCTGCTCGCATTCACGCTCGGCGTCGGCCCGGTGGGTCTGTGGATAGGATTCATCGGCGGACTGGCCGTCGCGGCCGCTCTGCTCTACACCCGCTACCGCCGCCTGCTCGCCCGGCACCGTCCCTGACCGGGAAAAAACTCCCCGCCGGCGGATTCCGACGGGGAGAATACCCAATTTTTATATTACCTAAACCAACCGGTTTCCATTGAAACGGCGTCAATAGAGGCAGGCCGCACGCGGACGCCATGCACTCCGCATCCGCTATCTGCCGCCGCGCAGCCGGAGAAAAGCGGGACCGAAGCGCCGGACCGCCTCCCGCTCGAGCTCCTCGCGGGCTTCGGGGGCGGCGATATCTATCAGCGCCCGCGCCCGTTGCGCGAGGTTCTTTCCCCACAGGCAGGCCGCTCCGTGCTCGGTCACCACGTACTGGGTCTGGAAGCGGGTGGTCACCACGCCTGCCCCGGGAGCCAGCGTCGCCGTTATCTTCGACCGGCCCCTGCCGGTGAGCGAAGGCAGCGCGATGAAGGTCTTCCCGCCGGGCGAGAGGGCTCCGCCGTACATGAAGTCGTGCTGGCCGCCCACGCCCGAATAGATGACCGTACCTATCGAGTCGGCGCATATCTGTCCGGTGAGGTCCACCTCGATGGCCGAATTGATGGCCATCACCCGCGGGTTCCGGCGGATTATCTGCGGGTCGTTGGTCCACGCCACGTCCTTCATCACCAGACTGCGGTTGCCGTCCATATAGTCGTAGAGCCTGCGGCTGCCCAGCGCCAGACAGGCCACCGTCTTGCCGGGCATCACCCGTTTCTGCGAGTTGTCTATCACCCCGCTTTCGAGCAGCGGCACCACCCCGTCGGTCATGGCCTCGGTGTGCAGCCCCAGGTGGCGGTGCCCCTTCAGGGCGTCGAGCACGGCGTTGGGAATGCCGCCCACCCCAATCTGCAACGTGGCGCCGTCGGGCACCAGCTCCGCGATGTGGCGGCCGATGGCCCGCTCCACGGTATCGGGCTCCGCCGCGGGAAGCTCCACCGGCGGCTCGTCCGTCTCCACGCAGGCATCCAGCCGCGAGATGTGAATCACCGCGTCGCCGAAGGTCCGGGGGATGCGGGGATTGATTTGGGCGATAATCACCCGCGCGCACTCGGCGGCCGAGGTGGCCAGGTCGGCCGATATGCCGAAGCTGCACCAGCCCGCTTCGTCGGGCGGCGAGACATTGAGCAGACAGACATCCAGCGGCACCGTTCCGCTGCGGAAAAGCGAAGGCACCTCGCCCAGAAAGGCCGGAATGGTCTGGGCACGCCCCTCGGCCACGGCCCGGCGTATGTTGCCGGCCACGAAAAAGCTGTTCACCGTGAAGCTGTCGGCCAGTCCGGGCGCACAGTAGGGGGCCTCGCGCCGCCCGACGGCGAACGCGGTGTAAATCTCCACGCCGCGCAGCTCGGCGGCCCGCGCCGTAAGGGCCGAAACCAACGTTTCGGGAATGCTCGTGCTGCCCTGGATGTAGACCCGGTCGCCCGATTTTATCAATGCAGCCGCCTGGGCGGCGGTCATGTAGTTCGCCATAGCCGTCGGAAATCGAAAAATAGGGTTAATAGTCCTGAGCGAAGCGCCGGAGCCGCCGGTCAAGCAGCTCGTACTGGCTCTCGTCGATGCTCGACGTGCAGGCTCTCAGTCCGTGGCGGTCGCTGCCCGTTCCCGAGAGCGGGATGGCGCTCACCCCGTAATAAATCAGTTTGTTGATGAGCTGTTCGCTGCTCATCTGCTTGTAGCCGAAAGTGAAGAAGAAGCCGTCGCCCACCCGCTCGTCCACATCGGTATCGTAGACGACGTGGAATCCGTTGTCGCACAGCACCCGCTTGAGCCGGGCGGCCCGGCGGCCGTATTCGCTCACCTGGGAGGTGAAGTCCAGCCGGCCGTCGCTGGCGGCACGCAGCATCGCCGCCATCGCATACTGCACCGAATGGGTCACCCCCGCCGAGAGGGTGTAGAGGATGGAATGGACGAACGTCCGCCCGAAATGCGACTGATTGTAACGCAACCGGAAGTCGGGACAGTCCCGCTCGAAGATTCGCTCGCCTATCGCCACCAGCGCACCCCGCTGGCCGGCGTAGCTGAAAATCTTGGAGGCGGAGAGCAGCAGGATGTAGTTGTCGGTGTAGCGCGCCACGCTCGCCTGGAAAGGCGGGGCGAACGGTTTGCCGAGCGGCCGGCGGAAGTCCATGTTGAGATAGGCGAGGTCTTCCACGGCCACGACGTCGTATTCGGTGGCCAGCGAACCGATGGTCTTCAGCTCCTCTTCCGTCAGACACATCCACGACGGATTGTTGGGATTGGAGTAGACGATGGCGGCGATATCGCCCTCGCGCAGGCAGCTCTCAATCTTCCCGCGCAGCTTCCCGCCGCGGTAGTCGGCCACGTCGAACGACCGGTAGCCGATGCCGAGCACGCGCAGCTGCTGCTTCTGCACGGGAAATCCCGGGTCGATGAAGAGCACCTTGTCGCGGCGCCGGTCGGCCTGGCAGCAGGCCAGAAAGGTCACGAAAGCCCCCTGCATGGAGCCCACGGTAGGGATGCAGCAGGCGGCCGGCACGTCGATGTCGATGAAAGCCTTGATGAAGCGCGACGCCTCCCGCTTGAGCTCCCCGATGCCCGAAATGTCGGGGTAGCGGGCCGCGATGCCCGACAACAGCGCCTCGCGCTCGGCCTCGATGCCGATTCGCGAAGGCTCCAGCCCCGGCACCCCCATCTCCATACGCACATAGCGTATCCCCAGCGTGCGTTCTATCTCGGAGACTATGGCCACCACCTGCCGGATGGTGGCATGGCCCAACTCCCGGGCATTGCACAACCCGTTGGCCTCGCAGATGGCGTCTATCGTCCGTTTGTCGAAAGGAGCTTCCATATCCGTATCATTTTGCGTAAAATTATGACAATATTTTCAAATTATCAAATTTTCGATTACATATTTTTAATTTTTACCCCGTATTAATTTAAAATTATAAATTTCGTCAATCGAAAAATCCCGCCCGAAAACGAAACGGAGGAGACAAAAAGATACTTTTTCATGCTCTCCTCCGGCTCCTCCATTCTCTTCTCCGGTGCCGGCAGCAAGCGAAGAGGGGTCCCTGAACGGGGTGAAGCCCAACATCTGGGGAGGGGCTTCGAAACCGCCTTTGCACGCAACCGCCCCGCCCCCAACGACCGGCCCGACAAAACCGCACGCATGCAATCCACCCCACAACGACTAACCCGACAGAACCGCACGCATGCAATCCGCCCCCAGCGACCGCCCCCGACAGAACTTCCCCTGCCCGCAATCGCCCCGCTCTCAGGACAAGCCGCAGCGACACCGCCGGCGGACAACGGCAAAAAACAGCACGAGGAGGGACCCGCGACAAACACGAGCCCGGCCGCCCCGACCGGCACCCATGCCCCGCCGCCGGAGAGAGGAGTCCGCACGGCATCGGCCGCCCCGCCCCAAGCGCTCCCGACGAGCGGTCGGCCGAGACAAAAAAAATAAATAAAATCAAAATAAATTTTCATTTATCGAAAACAATATTTACTTTTGCGAACACAAACATAAATAATATCACATTCCGACCCGACATATGAACAAAGAAAAGAGGCTTCCGAAACTCTGCCCCGCCTGCGGCGGAGAACTCCGGGTGACCGGCATGCGCTGTCCCGACTGCGACACCGGCATAACGGGCGAATTCCATCTGCCCGCCCTGCTGCAGCTTCCCGGCGACGAACAGCGCTTCGTACTCCAGTTCGTACTGAGCAGCGGCTCGCTCAAGGAGATGGCCGCGAAATTGGAGCTGAGCTACCCCACGGTACGCAACAAACTCGACGAAATCATCGCACACCTGAAAGCTTATGACCCTCAAGACGAATAAACTGGCCAATCCGTTCCGCTACATCGCCGGCGGCCGCGCCCTGTGGTGGGGAGTTCCCGCCATCGCCGCGGGCAGCGTGCTGCTGTGGAGTTCGCACATGGTGCAGGACTCGCTCATCCACTTCACCTTCGCCCGCCTGCCGCTGTGGCAGGTGGCGGCATGGCAAAGCGCCCTGTGGCTTCTGACAGCCCTGCCGCTGTGGACGGCCGGCACCCTGCTCTCCCGTTCGCGGGTGCGGCTCATCGACCTGCTCGGCACTTCGGCCCTGTGCCAGTGGCTGATAACGGCGCTCTGCCTGCCCGGCTGTCTGCCGCCCGTGCGCAGCGCCCTGAGCGACGCCGCCCGGCTCTTCGGCAATCTTCCGGCCACCGAAGCCCCAATCGCCGCAACCGCGACCGAGCACTTCCGGTCGGCCGCCGGAGCGTGGCTGCTTCTCGACGGCGTGTGGAGCCTGCTGTTCCTGGCACTCTACCTGCTCTACCTCTACCGGGCCTACGCCCTCTGCTGCAATCTCTCGGGAGCCAAAGCCGTGACCAGCTATGCCGTCACGATGCTTGCGGCAGGCATCGCGAGCCGGTTCCTCTACTCCTGGATATATTGACCGGAGACCGCGGCCCCGTGCACCGCACGGCCCCGGCCCTCCCCGTACGACCCATAAAAAAACATTCGAAGAAGATGAAAAAGAGCTTTTTTCTGTCGATTGCCGCGGCGTGCGCCGTTCTGACCGCCGCCGGGCAGCGAAGCCGCGAGGCAGTGCTCGACACGCCGACCGGAAAGATTTACGGCACGCTCACCCTGCCCGAAACCGAGTGCACCACGGCGGTGCTCCTCATCGCGGGTTCGGGCCCCACCGACCGCAACGGCAACAACCCGGCAGGCATCACCGCAAACTCCTATGCCATACTGGCCGATTCGCTGGCCGCCCGGGGCATCGCCTCGCTGCGCTACGACAAGCGCGGCATCGGAGCCAGCGCCCCGGCCATGACCTCCGAAAGCGACATCCGGATGGAACACTACATCGAGGATGCCGCCGCCTGGGCCTCGCAGCTCGCCTCGCAGGAGGGATTCGCCCGGGTGGTGCTCGCGGGTCACAGCGAGGGGGCCATCATCGCCCTGTACGCGGCCGGCCGCGAGAAGTGCGTCGCCGGCGTGGCGACCCTCGCGGGACCGGGCTACGACATGGCCGACCTGCTGCTCATGCAGCTCGCCTCGACGCCCCTCGACATCCAGCTGCAATGCACGGGCATCATCGCGAGCCTGAGGGCCGGGCAGACCGTCCCCCACGTTCCGCAGGCCCTCTACGCCCTCTTCCGCCCCGAGGTGCAGCCCTATCTCATCTCCAGCTTCCGATACGACCCCGCGGCGGAAGCCGCCCGGCTGCAGGTGCCGCTGCTGGTGATTCAGGGTACGGCCGACATCCAAGTGGGCACCGACAGCGCCGACCGGCTGGCATCCGCAGCCCGGCCCGGAACCGAGAAGGTCATCGTCGAGGGGATGGACCACGTGCTCAAACTCTGTACGGCCGACCCCGGCGACCGGGCCGGTCTGCTGGCCAACTACACCGCCCCCATGCGGCCCGTGGCGGGCGAACTGGTCGCCGCGCTCGCCCGCTTCTGCGACACGCTGCAACCGGCCCGATAGGCGGCGGACGGCCCCGCGGCGGCGAACCGAAGACCGCCGCGGAGCCGGGAAGCGCCGTCCAGAGGGACTTTTACCCCTTTTCACGATGTTTTATCGCAAGAAAAAGCTATATTTGCGGATTAGAATACTCCCTCCGCCGGAGCTTTTTCTTCGACAACTTAACGTAAAACCGCGATAAAACACATGGAGCAGAACAACCAACAGCTGAATTCGCTGCCCGACAACGCCTATCGGGAACTCGAACCGGGCGAAACCTACCGGCCGATGATGCCGGCCTCGGCCACTCCGCGGGAGGTGACTCCCTATTCGGTGATTTTCGGAATCGTCATGGCCGTCGTCTTCTCGGCCGCCGCCGCATTCCTCGGTCTGAAGGTGGGACAGGTATTCGAAGCCGCCATCCCCATCGCCATCATCGCCGTGGGCGTGGGCAACATGACCGGCCGCAAGAACATGCTCGGCCAGAACGTCATCATCCAGTCCATCGGCGCCAGTTCGGGCGTCATCGTGGCGGGCGCCATCTTCACCCTGCCGGCACTCTACATCCTGGGCCTCGAGGCGCAGTTCTATCAGGTGTTCCTCTCCTCGCTGCTGGGAGGCATTCTGGGCATCGTGCTGCTGATTCCCTTCCGCAAATATTTCGTCAAACAGATGCACGGCAAGTACCCCTTCCCCGAAGCCACCGCCACCACCGAGGTGCTGGTATCGGGCGAGAAGGGCGGCAACCAGGCCGCGCTGCTGGCCGTGAGCGGACTCATCGGCGGACTCTACGACTTCGTGGTGGGCACCTTCGGCCTGTGGACCGAAGAGGTATCGACCCGGCTGTGCGCCTGGGGCGCCGACATCGCCGAAAGGTTCAAGGTGGTCTTCAAGGTCAATACGGGTGCGGCGGTGCTCGGTCTGGGCTACATCATCGGCCTCAAGTACGCCGCCTTCATCTGCGCCGGTTCGTTCGTGGTGTGGTTCCTGCTGGTGCCCCTCATCGGAGCCGCCGGCGGCGACGCCGCAGCGGCCATGACGGCGGAAGACATCTTCAACTCCTTCGCCAAGCCCATCGGCATCGGCGGCATCGCCATGGCCGGCATCATCGGCATCGTCCGTCAGGCCGGCATCATCCGCCAGGCGCTGGGGCTGGCCGCCCGCGAGCTGGGCGGAGGCAAGGGCAACCGCGCCGAAACCTCCGAACGCACCCAGCGCGACATCGCCATGCGGACCGTGCTCGGCGTGCTGATTGCCGCGCTGCTGACCGCTTTCCTCTTCTTCCAGTTCGGCGTGCTCGACAACTGGCTCTACTCGACGGTGGCCATTCTCATCGTCTTCGTCATCTCGTTCCTCTTCACCACGGTGGCCGCCAACGCGATAGCCATCGTGGGCACCAACCCCGTCTCGGGCATGACCCTGATGACCCTCATCCTCAGCTCGCTGGTTCTGGTGAGCGTGGGACTCAACGGCACCGGCGGCATGACCGCCGCCATGATTATCGGCGGCGTGGTCTGCACGGCGCTCTCGATGGCGGGCGGCTTCATCACCGACCTGAAAATCGGCTATTGGATAGGAACCACCCCCGCCCGTCAGGAGGGATGGAAGTTCCTCGGCACGGCCGTTTCGGCAGCCACCGTGGCCGGCGTGATGATGGTGCTCAACAAGACCTACGGCTTCGTGGGCGAAGGTGCGCTGGTCGCACCCCAGGCCAACGCCATGGCCGAGGTGATACGCCCCCTGATGATGGGAGGCCAGACCCCCTGGATTCTCTACTTCGCCGGAGCGGCGCTCGCGCTGACGCTCACCATGATAGGCGTTCCGGCACTGGCTTTCGCGCTCGGCATGTTCATTCCCCTGCAGCTCAACACCCCGCTGCTGGTGGGCGGACTCATCAGCTGGTGGGTATCGACCCGCAGCAGGGACGAGGCGCACAACAAGGCTCGCATGGCCCGCGGTACGCTCATCGCATCGGGCTTCATAGCCGGCGGCGCCCTGATGGGCGTGGTGAGCGCCGTGCTCAAATACGTCGGCGCCGACTGGTTCGCCTACCGCTGGAACGAGGGCAAGGGACCCGAATGGGTGGCTCTGGCCATGTATGCGGCCATCATAGCCTACTTCGTCTGGGATGCCATGCGGGCTAAAAAGGAGGAGGCGTAAATGGTCCGCAGGCTCCTCGTGCTGGCGGCATTGCTCGCTTCGGCGCTCGCCAGGGCGCAGCAGGCGCCGTATGTCCCGCTCGACGAGAGCGACCCCGTGGCCTTCTACGGCGACTCCATCGCCTACGGCGGCCGGACCTTCCCGCTGAGCGAACACGCCCTGTTCGTGGACGGTTCGCTCTCCGACGAGACGGCGGCACGCTATCCCTATGTCTACAATTCGCTGCGCGAGGCGCTGGAGCATCTCTCCGACGGCACGCCGCAGTGTCCCATGACGCTCTACATCGCCCCCTATGTCTACTGGGCGGACGACCCCGACGACCCGCAGACGCGGCTGACCCGGCCCGGCGACCCCCATCCTTTCGGGATGACCGTCCGCTGCGAGTGGCTCCGCCTGGTGGGGCTGAACCGCGACCCGCGCAACGTGGTGGTCGCCTGCAACCGGGGGCAGACCATCGGCGCGATAGGCAACTTCACCATGTTCCGTTTCTACGGCGACGGCCTCACCACCGAGAACATCACCCTGGGCAACTACTGCAACGTGGACCTCGAATTCCCGCTGCGTCCCGCGCTGGGACGCGCCAAGCGCAGCGCCACGATTACCCAGGCGCAGATTTCGATGGCCTACGGCGACCGGATGGTGTGCCGCAACACGCGGTTCATCAGCCGGCTCAACCTCTGCCCCATGGTGGGATGCGAGCGAATCTTCTTCGAGAGGTGCCACTTCGAGACCACCGACGACGCCCTCAACCCGCGGGGCGTCTACCTCGACTGCACCTTCGACTTCTACGGCAGCCGGCCCACGGGCGGCACCGACCGCACGGGCATGGTCTTCCTCGACTGCCGGATGCGTTCCTTCGTGCGGGGAGAGCAATTCCTCATCAAATCGACCGGCACGGCCGCAGCGGTGGACACCCGCATGGAGGGGCCGCACACCGACTACTTCGGATGGCGCGACTTCCCCGACGGAAGCACCCCCTACTATTACAGCGGCATCCGCTTCAACGGCTGCGACGACTATGCGATGGACAGCCTGCACGCCGACGTGTCGATAGACATCACCGAACGCGACCTGCTCGACGCCTTCTGCTTCGACTACCGGGGCCGGCGCGTCTACAACGTCTACAACCTGCTGTGCGGCGACGACGGCTGGGACCCCGCCGGCATGCGCGGAACGGTGGCCGAGGCCGAGCGGCTCAGCGGCAAACGCTACTCCGGACTGCCCACCCGCCTGCTGGTGGAACCGGCGGCGGCCCACATCGAAACCGGCGGCCGCAGCATCACCCTGCAAGCCGCCGCCACGCGGTTCGGCGTATTCCGGCCCGAACACACCGAGGTCGAATGGTCGGTGGACGAAGGCGGCGAAGAGTTCGTGGAGCTCTCCGTGGCGGACGACGGCGCCTGCGAAGCGGTGCCCCGCAACCTGTCCGACGACCCGAAGCGGGTGGTCGTCAGGGCCCGCACCGCCTCGGGACTCGAAGCGGCCTGCGTGCTGGAGGTGGCCCCCGAGAAGTGTGCCGCGCCGCACTTCCGGTCGCTGCCCCGGCTCAAGAGACACAAACGGGGACTATCGGTCGATTACCTGCTCGACACCGAGCGGAGCGACCGCTCGCAGATAACCTGGTACCGCTGCACCTCGCCCGACGGCGCCGACCGCATCGAAACGGCGGTCTCGCGCATGGATTCGCCCGCCCGCCACTACCGCTTCACCCCGGGCGACGCAGGCTACTACATCCTGGCCGAAGTGGCGCCCCGCGACAAACGCAGCGACGCGGGAGAGGCGGTCGCCGTCGTTACGCAACGCCCCGTGTCGGCCCGCGAAGCGGGGAAACCCTCCGTCTGGGAGGTCGATTTGCAGAGCCTGCCCACCGGCTACCGGCCGGAGGTGCGCGAAGGGTTCTGGTCCGCGGACTCCTACGCCCCCTACGACACCGAAGCCTTCGCCTGGGAGGCCGACAACAGCGGCGACGCCTGGTTCTACGGCCACGGCTTCGACGGGGCCCGCGACTACGTCGGACTGGTGCAGAAGACCAAGGGGGCCCGCCTGCGCTACACGCCCGCAGGCGAAAAGTTCGGCGACATGAAAATCACCCTGACCGCCGTGCCGGCCAAACGGGCCGGACAGGGATTCAGCAGCGCCCGGGCACAATATATGGACATATACATCGGCTTCGACCACCGCACCATGAGCGGCTATGCCCTGCGGCTCGTCCGCACCACCAAGCACCACGACGCCATCGACTTCGTGGCGGTGCGCTACGACAACGGCCGCATCACCCCGATAAGCGACCCCGTCTCGGCAGCGTGCTACCGCCCCGAGTGCCGCATCGAGGTGGCTCTGCGCGGCCACGAGCTCATCGTGCATGCCGACTCGCCCGCGGACTACTACGTGGCTCCGGAACGCACCGACGTGGTGCGCACGGTCGATATGCGGGTGCCGGCGGAACCCACCGGATTCGGCGGATTCGGATTCCAGCACACCGGCACGGTGGGCAGCGGCTCGACCCTGATTAAGGAACTGAAAGTGGAATGGAAATAATCAAAACACAGAATAAAGCTATGGAACTCAAAGAACGTTTTCTCAAATACGTCTCCTTCGACACGCAAAGCTGCGAAGCGAGCGAAACCTTCCCCTCCACGGCCAAGCAGCTCGCCCTGCTCAACCACCTGGTCGAGGAGATGACCGGCATGGGACTGGAAGAGGTGGAGATAGACCCCAACGGCTATGTCATGGGAAGCATCCCCGCCACGCCCGGCTGCGAGCAGGTCCCGACGATAGGCTTCATCGCCCACGTCGATACCTCGCCCGACATGAGCGGCGCCGGCGTGCGGCCCCGAATCATCGAGCGCTACGACGGCGGCGACATCCGCCTCAACGACAGCCTCACCATGCGCGTGGCCGACTTTCCCGAACTGGCCTTCTTCAAGGGCCACACCCTGATAACCACCGACGGAACCACCCTGCTGGGAGCCGACGACAAGGCCGGCATCGCGGAAATCATGACCGCCGCCGAGTACCTGCTCGCCCATCCCGAAGTGCGCCACGGCAAAATCCGCATCGGCTTCACCCCCGACGAGGAGATAGGCCGCGGCGTGGACTTCTTCGACGTGGAGCGCTTCGGCGCCCGTTTCGCCTACACGGTGGACGGCGGCTTCGAGGGCGAACTGGAGTACGAGAACTTCAACGCCGCCGGAGCCAAAATCTCGATTCAGGGCAAGAACATCCACCCCGGATACGCCAAGGACAAGATGATTAACGCCCTGCAGGTGGCATGCGACATCCACGCCCTGCTGCCCGCCTGGCAACGTCCCGAGCACACCGAGGGCTACGAAGGCTTCTTCCACCTGGTGGGAATGAGCGGCACGGTGGAGCAGGCCGAGATGAGCTACATCATCCGCGACCACGACCGCGCGCGCTTCGAGCAGAAGAAAGAGCTGCTGCAGGCCGCCGTGCGGATGTTGGAGCGCACCGTGGGCGAGGGAGTCATCACCCTCCGCCTCAAAGACCAGTACTACAACATGAAGGAGATGGTCGAGCCCCACATGGAGGTGGTGGACATGGCATTCCGGGCGATGAAGGAGGCGGGCGTGGAGCCCGTCGTGCGCCCCATCCGCGGCGGAACCGACGGCTCGCGGCTCTCCTACATGGGACTCCCCTGCCCCAACCTCTTCACCGGAGGCATGAACTTCCACGGCAAATACGAATACTGCTCGCTGGACACCATGCACCGCGCCATGCAAACCATTCTCAACCTCGCACAGCTATGGGCGCGCCGATGACCCCCGCCCGTCTGGGCTTCTTCCGGGCGGCCGCGGCCGTTCCCCGCGTGAAGGTGGCCGACTGCCGGGCCAACGCCCGGCGCATCGTGGCCCTGGCCGAGGAGGCCCGCCGGCGCGGCGCCGCACTGGCGGTCTTTCCCGAACTCTCGGTCACGGGATACACCTGCGGCGACCTCTTCGGACAGCCGCTGCTGTTGCAGCAGGCCGAAGAGGCCCTCGCCGAAATCCTGCGCCGGACCGCCGGACTCGACCTCATCCTCGTAGCGGGCGTGCCCGTACCCGTGGAGACCCGGCTCTACAACTGCGCCGCCGTCATGCACCGGGGCACCCTGCTGGGGCTCGTGCCCAAAAGCTATCTGCCCAACTACGGCGAATTCTACGAGGCCCGCTGGTTTTGCAGCGGTGCCCGAGAGGCCGTGCGGGAGGTCGAATTCTGCGGCCGGAGCGTCCGGTTCGGCAGCGGGCTGCTCTTCGAGGCCGGAGGCATCCGCATCGGCGTGGAGCTCTGCGAAGACCTCTGGGTGCCCGTCCCCCCCTCGTCGCTGCTGGCAACGGCGGGAGCCGAACTCATCGTCAATCTCTCGGCCAGCGACGAGATGGCGGGCAAGCACGCCTACCTGCGTTCGCTCATCGCCCAGCAGTCGGCCCGCACCCTGTCGGCCTACCTCTACTGTTCGGCCGGATTCGGCGAATCCTCCACCGACCTGGTGTTCGCCGGCAACGGAATCGCCGCCGAAAACGGAACCATTCTCCGCCAGACGGAGCGCTTCTCCCTCGAGGAGCAGCTGCTGACCGTCGATTTCGACATCGACCGCCTGCGCACCCTGCGCCGGCGAAGCAACACCTTCGCACCGGCGGAGCCGCAAGCGCAGACGCAAACCGTCCGCGACCCGCACCCCCTCCCCGAGACGGCCGCCGGCGACGGATACGTGCTCGAACGCCCCATCGACCCCCATCCGTTCGTCCCCTCGGACCGGGCGACCATGGACGAGCGCTGCAACGAGATATTCGACATACAGATTGGCGGACTGGCCCAGCGGCTGGTACACACGGCGGCCCGCACGGCGGTCATCGGCATCTCCGGCGGACTCGACTCGACGCTGGCCCTGCTGGTAACCGTCAAGACATTCGACAAACTCGGCCGCGACCGCCGCGACATCGTGGGCGTGACCATGCCGGGATTCGGCACCACCGACCGCACCTACACCAACGCCGTCACCCTCATCCGCGAACTGGGCATCACCCTGCGCGAAATCAGCATCCGCAAAGCCTGCCTGCAGCACTTCGAGGACATCGGGCTCGACCCCTCCGACCGCAGCGCCGCCTACGAGAACGGACAGGCCCGCGAACGGACCCAAATCCTGATGGACATCGCCAACCAGACCGGAGGCCTGGTGGTCGGCACGGGCGACCTCTCGGAGCTGGCCCTCGGCTGGGCCACCTACAACGGCGACCACATGTCCATGTACGGCGTCAATGGAGGCGTGCCCAAAACGCTGGTCAAACACCTCGTGCGCTGGACCGCCGACAACCGGTTCGCCGCAGAGCCCGTCATCCGCGCCACCCTCTGCGACATCATCGACACCCCCATCAGCCCCGAGCTGCTACCCGCCGACGAAAAGGGCGACATCGCCCAGAAGACCGAGGACCTCGTGGGACCCTACGAGCTGCACGACTTCTACCTCTACAACTTCGTGCGGCAGGGATTCGCCCCCGAAAAAATCTATTTCCTGGCGAAGGCGGCCTTCGCGGGGAAATACGATGCGGCGACCCTGCTCAAATGGCTGAAAACGTTCTTCCGCCGCTTCTTCTCCCAGCAGTTCAAGCGTTCGGCCCTGCCCGACGGACCCAAGGTGGGCAGCGTGAGTCTCTCTCCGCGGGGCGACTGGCGGATGCCCAGCGACGCCTGCGCGGCGGGCTGGCTGCGGCAGCTCGACGCACTGGAGCCTCCGCAGGCGCAGCCGGCCGGGGACTCCCCGCAGGCCCCCAAGCAATAGACACACCCACACCTTATCAAAGACAAGCACATGAAGAGAACTATCCATCTGTTTTTCGCCGCAGCGGGCCTCCTGCTCTGCAGCCCGTCGGCAGCCCAGAACAAAACCCCGAAAAAGTCGTCGGGCTCGCGTGCCGTCAGCGAAATTCTCGACCTGCTGACCCCGGCCGCCGCCACGACCGCCGAGACCCTGCACGGGACCTGGAACTACAAGCAGCCGGCCGTGGCCTTCGAAAGCGACAACCTGCTGGCCAAGGCCGGCGGTATCGCCGCCGCCGGCTCCATCGAGGAGAAGCTGGGCGGCTACTATGCCAAAGCGGGCATCAAACCCGATTCTTTTTCGCTCACGTTCAACGAAAACGGCACCTTCACCGGCACGGTGGGGCGCCGCACCCTCAAGGGCAACTACACCTTCGACGACGAAAAGAAGAGCGTCCGGCTGGAGTTTCTCGCCGCCGGAGTGCGGATAGGTTCGGCCACCGGCGCGGTGCGCATCTCGGCGGAGCGGCGGATGACGCTGGTCTTCGACGCCACGCATCTGCTCAACATGGTGAAGACGCTCTCGTCGATAAGCAAATCGGCCACCTTCTCCACCATAAGCAGCATCGCGGAGAGTTACGACGGAATGAAAGCCGGATTCACCTTCGGCCAACAGTAAGCCGTCCCCGGGAGGAGGCTTCGAAAAACGGAAGAGGCCGGCGGAATTCCGCCGGCCTCTTCCGTTTCGCCGCACGCGAAGCTATATGCACATGTTCACCAACGCTTCGTAGAGCTCCTGCTTGCCGCTGCGCCGCGCGGGCTCGCCGTGGGCGCGGGCATAGTCGCACAAATCCTCCAGCGAGAGCCGCCCCGCCTCGAACTCGGCGCCCGCGCCGCTGTCGAACGAAGCGTAGCGTTCGGCCAGCATCCGCACGTAGGGAGTCTTTTCGAGCAGTTCGGCCGCACACTCCAGGGCCCGCGCGAAGGCATCCATGCCGGCGATGTGGGCGATGAATATATCCTCCGGGTCGGTGGAGTTGCGGCGGGTCTTGGCGTCGAAGTTGGTGCCTCCGGTTCCCAGTCCGCCGCCGCGCAGGATGACCGCCATCGCCTGCGTCAGCTCGTAGACGTCGATGGGGAACTGGTCGGTGTCCCATCCGTTCTGATAGTCGCCGCGGTTGGCGTCGATGCTGCCGAGCATCCCCTCATCGACGGCGCACTGCAGCTCGTGCTCGAAGGTGTGGCCGGCCAGCGTGGCGTGGTTCACCTCGATATTGACCTTGAAGTCCTTGTCGAGCCCGTGGGCGCGCAGGAAGCCGATGACCGTCTCCGTATCGGCGTCGTACTGGTGCTTGGTGGGCTCCATGGGTTTGGGTTCGATGAGGAACGTTCCCCCGAATCCGCGGCTGCGGGCGTAGTCGCGAGCCTTGGCGAGCATCGTCGCCAGGTGCTCCTTCTCGCGCTTCATGTCGGTGTTGAGCAGCGACATGTAGCCCTCGCGGCCGCCCCAGAAGACGTAGTTCTCGCCGCCCAGGGCGATGGTGGCGTCGATGGCGTTCTTAATCTGCACCGCCGCCCGGGCCACCACGTCGAAATCGGGATTGGTGGCCGCGCCGTTCATGTAGCGGGCATGGCCGAAGACATTGGCCGTGCCCCACAGCAGGCGGATGCCCGTCTGCTCCTGCTTGCGGCGCAGGTATTCGACGATGGTCTTCATGTCGGCCTCGTACTCGGCGATGTCGTCCGAGGGCTCCACCAGGTCCACGTCGTGGAAACAGTAGAACCCGATGCCGCATTTGGTCATGAACTCGAAACCGGCATCGGCCCGGGCGAAGGCCCGCTCCATGCGGGTAGCCCCCTCGTTCCATGCGAAGCGCTTGGTGCCGCCGCCGAACTGGTCGCCGCCCTCGGCGCACAGGGTGTGCCACCAGGCCATGGAAAACCGGAGCCAATCCTTCATCTTGCGTCCGCAGACGCTCTTTTCGGCATCGTAATAGCGGAATGCCAACGGATTCCGACTCTCCCTGCCCTCGAAGCGGATGGTTCCGACCGAGGGAAAATACTCTTTCTGTGCCATAATTTTCAGCTATCTGTTATTTCTGTGTCTTCAATCTCGATTCGAGTTCCCCGCGCCAGCGCCGGTAGCACGCCTCCAGCAGGGCGGCCGACCCGGGGTCGGGGTCCACCCGTTCGACGCACTCCAGCGAAGCGAACGCCTCCCGCCGGTCGGCATAGAGGCCGGCCCCCAGCGCAGCTCCCCGGGCAGCCCCCAGCGAGCCGTCCGTATCGTAGAGTTCGATGCTCGCGCCGCACAACGAGGCCAGCGTCCGCCGGAAAAGCGGACTGAGGAAAAGATTGGCCCGGCCGGCCCGAATCACCGACAGGTCGAGCCCCACGCCCCGCATGACCTCCATACCATAGCGGAACGCGCACGCCACCCCCTCCTGCGCAGCACGCAGCAGGTGGCGCCGGTCGTGGCGGTTGAGGTCCACGCCGGTCAGCGTCACCCCCGTGTAGCGATTGCCCAGCATGCGCTCGGCTCCGTTGCCGAACGGCAGCAGCGTCACGCCGTCGCTGCCGGCCGGAACCTGCTCGCACAGGGCGTTTATCTCTGCGTAACCGATTTCAGGAGCCCACATCCGGCGGGCCCAGGCATTGAGGATGCCCACTCCGTTGATGCAGAGCAACACGCCGTAGCGCGGAGCCGCGGCCGTGTGGTTCACATGCAGGAACGTGTTCACCCGCATCGCGGGGTCGGCCGCCGCCGAGGAGGTCACTCCGTAGACGACCCCCGACGTTCCGGCCGTAGCCGCCACCTCGCCGCACTCCGTCACATGGAGCGAAAAGGCGTTATTGGGCTGGTCACCCGCCCGGTAGCTCACCGGCGTGCCGCGCCGGATGCCCAGCTGCGCCTCGGCGGCGGCCGAAACGCGGGCCTGCACCCCTATCGAGGGACGCAGGTCGGGAATCATGCCGTGCGGAATACCCAGCGCGTCGGCCACGGGCCAGGCCGTCGTCCCCTCCCTGAAATCCCAGAGTATCTGTTCGGAAAGGCCGCCCGGAGTGGTCGAGATGTCTCCCGTCAGCCGATAGACCACATAGTCTCCCGGCAGCAGCAGATGCCGCGTCCGGGCGAATGTCTCCGGCTCGTGCTCCCGCACCCAGGCCATCTTGGCGGCGGTGAAGTTGCCCGGCTCGTTGAGCGTATGCTCCAGGCAATAGCTTTCGCCCAGCTCCCGCGCGGCCCGCTCGCCGTAGGGCACCGCCCGGCTGTCGCACCAGATAATGGCCGGACGCAACGCTTCGCCCCGCCCGTCGAGGCAGACCAGTCCGTGCATCTGATAGGTGACCCCCACGGCCGCCACTTCGCCCATGTCGAAGCGGCGGGAGAGCTCCCTTATCCCGGCGCATACGTACTCCCACCACATCTGCGGCGCCTGCTCGGCCCACCCCTCGCGGGGAGCCGCAATGGGCATCTCGCTCGCGGGGAAGACCGCACTGCCGACTTTTCTGCCCGAGGGGACGTCCATCAGCGACACCTTCACCGACGAACTCCCCACATCGATTCCCAATGTTTTCATACGGTTCTGATTTCAGTTCCGGCCCGCAGGCCGGACAGACGGAACGGCTACTCGCACTTCCCCACGGGAATCTTGTCGATACGGCGCTGGTGGCGTCCGCCCTCGAACGCGGTGTCGAGAAACGCATCGATGATTTGCACGGCGGTTTCCGGCTCGATGAAACGGGCCGGCATGACGCAGACGTTGGCATCGTTGTGCGAGCGGGCCAGGCCCGAAATCTCGGGCGTCCAGCAGAGCGCCGAACGGATTCCCTGGTGCTTGTTGAGCGTCATGTTGATGCCGTTGCCGCTGCCGCACATGGCGATGCCGCGGGGCACCTCGCCCCGCTCGACGGCCTCGGCCAGCGGATGGGCGAAATCGGCGTAGTCGCAGCTCTCCTCGCTGTAACATCCGAAATCCAATACGTCGAAACCCCGGCTGTCGAGATAGCCTACGGTAAACTCCTTGAGCTGATAGCCCGCATGGTCGCAGGCGACTCCTATTTTCGGTTTGGTCATGGTCGGTCGATTTTTTTTGGTTAGTCTATGGCAAAGGTAAAAATATTTTCGCATCATGCAACGTTATTGCCTGCGAATACATCTACCTATACAGAAACTATACCCCGGTGAAGAGCAGGCTTGATTACATAATCGACGGTTGCCGCAGAGGAGATAACGACGCACGCCGCGAATTGTATGAAGAATATGCGGCTCTCATGTACGGCGTTATCTGCCGCTACGTACACGACCGGGCCGCCGCCCAGGACCTGCTGCACGACGGCTTCATCACCCTCTACACCAAAATTGGGGAGTTTCGCGGCGAAGGGTCGTTCGAGGGATGGTGCCGGAGAATCTTCGTGAACACCGCACTGGGATATCTCCGGCGCAACAATCCGCTCGAAGGGGCCGACACCGAGGAGCGGCTGGCGAAAACCGGTTCGGCCGAGGCTTCGGTGATAGAGAAGATGGGGGCCGACGACATTCTGAAGGCCATCGACCGGCTGCCGCCGGGATACCGGACCATCCTCAACCTCTATGCCGTGGACGGATACTCCCACCGGGAGATAGGCCAGATGCTCGGGGTGAGCGAAAACACCTCGCGCTCGCAGTACTCGCGCGCACGGGGGCGCCTGGCGGAGATACTCACCCGCAACCGCTGACCGGCCGCACGCGGCAGCCGGACCGAACGGACGACAAACGAAACAAGGGAAAAACGAAGAGTCGAAGAAAATGACGGAAAAAGACCACATAGAAGAGCTGCTTCACCGAAAACTCCACGACCACGGCCAGGAGCCGCCGCAGGAGGTATGGACGCACATCGCCAGGAGTCTCGAGGCCGGTGCGGTTCCTCCCGCGCCCGCGCCGCGGCGAAAACTGTGGAGAATCGCAGCGGCAGTGACTTCGGCGGCGGCCATGCTCACGGCCGCCCTGCTGCTCGTCCCCTCCGTCGAGCCGCCCGCAGAGCATCTGGCCTCCGTCGCGCCCCGGCAGCAGGACGACCGGCAGGCCGTGGAGCGGCTCATCGGCAGCGCCATCACCGTGGACGACCTCTCCCGCAAGCTCCAGGGACGGGAGACCCCCTCCGCCCATCGCTCCGCCCCGCAGGTTCCCTACACCGAAACCGCCCGGCTCATCGCAGCCGACGCCCCCGCGGCGGAGGAGTCCGCCGACCCCACTCCGGCCGAGATAATCCGTGCGGCCACCCGCACCGACGAACGGCCCCCGCACCGCGGCGAATCACAGCCGGTGCCGGAGGCGGTCCCCGGCCGCGACCGCGCGGGCTACTCCCCCTCGCCGCAGTGGGAGACCCTCGCCGAACTGAAACGCAGACGCACCCGCAGGCCCAAGCCGGGTCTTTCGCTCTATGCCCTCAACAGCAGCGGCATCCGAACGGGCGGCAACGGCACTCCCCGGCCGATAGTCATGGCGACCGCACCGCAGGCCATTTCGGTGGTGAACGACCACAGCATCCTGATGAAATCCGGCACACGGACTCCGCGCCAGGCAATCAAAATGCACCACAAGTACCCGGTGACGGTGGGTATCGGCATCGACTATCCGCTCTCCGCACGATTCAGCCTCGAGAGCGGCGTGACATACAGCTATCTGCAATCCACCTCCGCCACCTTCACCCAGCAGGTGTCGGACTACCGGCTGCGGCAGGAGCTCCACTACATCGGCATCCCGCTCAAGCTGAACTACCGTCTGGTCGATACCCCCCGCTTCGGATTCTACGCCGGTGCGGGCGGCATGCTCGAGAAGGGAGTCCGGGGCACGCGCACCACGACCATCCTGACCCGGGGAACGACCGCCAAAGAGCGCACCTCGTTCAAGGTCGAAGGCGTGCAGCCCTCGGTGGGCGCTTCGCTGGGCGTGGAATACAAACCGGCCGAGCTCGTGAGCATCTATCTCGAACCGGGCATCTCCTACTACTTCGACAACTCGCAACCCGACAACTACCGGACGGAACATCCGCTCAACTTCTCGCTCAAAGCGGGCGTGCGGTTCAACCTCTCGAAATAAAAACGAGAAAAAGCGCCCCGCCGTGCAACGTTCGCCCGCTGGCGGACATCTTACATAGGGTAACCGGAACGGCCGCCGGTCTCAGTAAAATGCAAGACAAACCATTTTCGAACGACAAAAAAAAGCGTATATATGAAAAACTTCAAATTCCCGATTCTCCTATCCGCGATGCTCGCCCTCATCGCATTCGCCTCCTGCTCCGACACCCACAACAGCGAGTGGGGCGACTACCTCATCAGCTACGGTACGGTCGTCAAGACGGAGCGGACCGCCGACAATTTCGACATCAAGCGCGACGACGGCGTACTGCTGCACATATCCTCCAACCTCATCCCCAACGTGCAGCTCGACGACCAGCAGCGCGTGCTGGTCAATTACACGATTATTCCGGACCAGGCCCCGGGGGGGGGTAGCTTCGATTCTTCGACCTCGCCCATAAAGAGTTACAACGTGCAGCTCAACGGCATCGAGAAGATTCTCACCAAGCGGGCCCTCACCGAAAGTTTCATCCTGGCCGACGAGCAGCATCGCAACGACAGCATCGGCAACGACGCGATAATCATCACCGACGCATGGTTCACCGGCAAATACATCAACATCCATTTCGCCGTATGGGAATGGGGCGAGGCTTTCGAGAACTCCCACTTCCTGAACATGGTCTACGACGACACCCTGCCCGCCGGCGAAGCGGCCCGGCTCACGCTCCGTCACAAGAGCACCGGCCCCGGAGGCATCTCGGGCGGACAGATACTGCGCTACGGCGACGTATCGTTCGACATCTCCGCCATCCTTCCCGAGGGCGGCACCGAACGCGAAGTGGAGCTCCGCTGGCAGAATTACAGCGGCACGGTGAGCACCGACACCGGCACCTTCCGCCTCAACGCCACGTCGGATTCGGCCCCCAAGGGCTCTTTCAACGCCACATCTTTAGTGGAAAAATAACAATAATAAGGGTTTAAGTGGAATCCCCGCCGGCGGAGCTGCCGGCGGGGATTTTTCCATTCCGCACCGGCCTCACGCCCCCGGCTTTCCGAAAAGGCGCCCGACCGGTTTACGACATGAGCGGGAACGTATGGGAATGGTGTCAGGACCTATACGCCCCCTACGGCACGTCCGGCACGACGAATCCGCAAGGCGGAGTCCAGGAGCTTCGCCGGGTGCGCAGAGGCGGCAGCAGCGAGAAAAGATACGTTCCTCCTGCGGTGGCACTCCGGCACGACGAATCCGCAAGGCGGAGTCCAGGAGCTCCGCCGGGTGCGCAGAGGCGGCAGCAGCGAGAAAAGATACGTTCCTCCTGCGGTGGCACGTCCGGCATGACGAATCCGCAAGGCGGAGTCCAGGAGCTTCGCCGGGTGCGCAGAGGCGGCAGCTGGAGAGACGATGCCCCCTGCTGTCTCTCCGCATTCCGGAGCCGCAACCGTCCCTCGGCCAAAGGAGAGTGGCACGGAGTGCGTCTGGCCGCGGATTGGGACACCCCACACGCATGCCCCCACGCTCATGCCCCACGCTCAGCGGCGGGAAAAATCGATGATTTCGTAACCGGAATAATCGCCGGCATCGAAGCGGAAATAGTCCGCATCGAGCTGTTCGGCCCGGAAAGAGACGAGGGTCACGGCCACCTGCTGGCCGCCGAAACGGTAGACGACGCCGGCCGGGAGCCCGCTCCGCTCGTCGATATAGAGCGTCATGCCCTCGTCGGAGCTCCCTTTCGCCCCCTCTCCGGGCGTGAGCTCCACCACCCGGCACATCCGCCCGCCGTACTCGCGCCGCCCCGCCGAACGGGCGTCGTATCCGGTATCGAGCAGGTCGAAGGCCCGTGTGGGGTCGCTGAGTATGTTGCCGCGCTCCGAAGCCTCCGTCCGGTCGATGGTCACCTCCCGGTCGGTTTCGTTCACCTCGTAACGCAACCGGCCGTTGCCGAGCAGCCGGCCCCCGGGGAGCTTCACCTCGAAATCGTCGCCACGCACCAGGCAGCTACCCTCGATGCGGTCGTCGCCCTCGCCGACGACGAATTCGATACGATATCCCGCGCCCAGCGCCGCGATACGGCTGCGAAGCGCAGCCAGCGCCTGCCGCGCCTCTTCGTCGCCGCGGCACGGCAGCACGGCAATCAACGCCAGCAATGCCGGCAACGCGCTCTTCCATGCGCCTCTCATAAGCCTGACGTGTCTATCCATTCTGATTCAGCTCCTTCAATATCCGGTCCAAACTCGAAATATCCGACAGGAGCACCTCCCGCGGCTTGCTGCCCTCGGCGCGGCCCACGATGCCCGCCGCCTCGAGCTGGTCCATGATACGCCCCGCCCGGTTGTAGCCGATGGAGAAGCGGCGCTGAATCGAGGAGGTGGAACCCTGCTGGTTGAGCACCACGTATTCGGCCACCTCTGCGAACATGTCGTCGATGCGCCCCATGTCGGTGCGCGAGGGAGCCGCCTCGCTGTCGGGCACGAAGTCGGGCAGCGGATAGGCTCCGCCATATCCCCGCTGGTTGCCGATGAACTCCACCACGCGCTCGATTTCCGGCGTGTCGATGAAGGCGCACTGCACGCGGGTCACCTCGTTGTTGATGGAAATCAGCATGTCACCCCGGCCGATGAGCTGGTTGGCCCCCGGCTGGTCGATGATGGTGCGCGAGTCTATCATCTGGCTCACCTTAAAGGCGATGCGGGCCGGGAAGTTGGCCTTTATCACGCCCGTGATGACCTTCACGTCAGGACGCTGGGTGGCGATAATCAGGTGGATGCCCACCGCACGGGCCAGCTGGGCCAGGCGCTGGATGGGAGCCTCCACCTCGCGGCCCGCCGTCATAATCAGGTCGGCGAACTCGTCCACCACCACCACGATGTAGGGCAGGAACCGGTGTCCCTTATTGGGGTTGAGCCGCCGGTTGGTGAACTTCTCGTTGTACTCGGAAATCTTGCGGGCCCCGGCCATCTGCAACAGTCCGTAACGGGCGTCCATCTCGTTGCACAGCGAGTTGAGCGTGTAGATGACCTTCTGGTTATCGGTCAGAATCGCCTCTTCCTCGCTCTCCATCTTGGCCAGGAAGTGACGTTCGAGATTCCGGTACACCGAGAGCTCCACCTTCTTGGGGTCCACCAGCACGAACTTCAATTCGGCGGGGTGTTTCTTGTAGAGCAGCGAAGCGATGATGGCGTTCAGACCCACCGACTTGCCCTGTCCCGTGGCTCCGGCCACCAGCAGGTGGGGCATCTTGGCCAGGTCCACCACGAAGGTCTCGTTCATGATGGTCTTGCCCAGCACCACCGGCAGGTCGTATTTGCACTCCTGGAACTTGAGCGACTTGACCACCGAGAACATCGACACCACCTCCTTGTCCTTGTTGGGCACCTCGATGCCCACCGTTCCCTTGTCGGGAATGGGGATAATGCGGCACAGCGACTTGAGGCTGAGCGAAATATCGTCTTCGAGATTCTTAATCTTGGAAATCTTCACACCCGCCGCCGGCACGATTTCGTAGAGGGTCACCGTAGGCCCGATGGAGGCATAGACCTTATCGACCTTGATGCCGAAATTGCCCAGCGTGCGGACAATCTGGTTGTTGTTCTCCTCGACCTCCTCCTTGGTGACATTCACCTCCACGCTGTGGTCCTCCAGCAGTTCAATCGGCGGCCGCTGGTATTTGGAGAGTTCGAGGGTCGGGTCGTAGAGCCGGTTCTCTATCTCCTCCTCGCTGAGCGTCGCATCGCTGCGGGAGGGAATCTCCACGCGCATCGGCTCGTCGCCGTCGCCCGACAGCACGCCGCCGATACCAATCTCCCCGCCCGACGCAGGTTCCGGATTCCGCGCCGGCTCCTCCGGCCGCGCAACCGCCTCCGGCTCCTCCGGCGCATCGGACTCCGGCGACTGCTCCCCGGCATCGAGCACGATGAAGCCATCCTCCCGAAGCTCCCGGCCGGCCTCGCGCCGCGGCTCTTCGGCCTGCCGCCAGGTCTCCGCCGTCAGGTCCACCACCTCGAACGACTCGCCCGAGCCTGCGGCTTCGGGCGGAACCTCTTCCTGCCCCGGCTCCTCCGCCGGCGATTCGCTTCCGGCAAAGCCTCTGGCATACATATCATTGACCGTAATCACACGGAACGGGTCGTCGCCCGCGAAGCCCTCCACCGGCCGCACCGCCGGCTCGGGCTGCCAGCCGCACTGTTCCGCGGGTTCGGAATCCGGCTCCGGACACGGCCCCTCTTCCGGACGCACCGCCGCTTCGGACTCCGGCTCACGGAGATTCCTGCGGTCGGTTATCTCGAACAGGGGCGACTCGCTGCGGGGGACGGCTTCCGCTTCCGGAGTCGCCTGCCGCACCGCCGGCTCGGTCTGCCATCCGGACTGTTCCGCGGGTTCGGAATCCGGCTCCGGCATCGGCTCCGAAGCCTCGTCTCCGCCCTCTGCGGATTCCGGCTCCCCGGCCGCCGGCTCTTCAGCCGCCCTGCGCGCCTTGTCGCCCTCGCGGTGCACCATGTTCATGGCTGCGCCGCCCACCTTCACGCTGCCGTCCACGATGGCCTCGCTCACCCGATTGACCATCCGGATGGTGTTGCGGTTGATGTAGACCCCCAGCAGCACCCATCCGCAGAGCAGCAGCAGGGCCGTACCCACCGTACCCAGCACGGGCTGCAACCAGTCCCGGACGATGAAGATGCCGTGCGCACCGCCCAGCCCCGAACCGAACACGCCCCAGCGGTCGGCGAAAAGCAGGCCGAAGGTCAGCGACCCGAGAATCATCACCGAGAGCGACACCCGCACGGCATGCGGGAAACGCAGTTTCTTGAGGCGCATGAAACGGAACGAGAGCACGACGAGTATCACGGGTATCAACACGCCGAAAACGCCGAACCAGCGGCCTATCATCCCCTCGGCCAGCCAGGCGCCCAGTCCTCCGCAGGCATTGCTGACCCGCTCGCCCACCTCGGTCCAGCCGAACTTGACGGCACTCTGGTCCTTCGCCCAGGTAAACAGATAGCACACCGCCGAGAAGAGCATGTACAGCGATATCATCAGCATCACGAAGCCCAGCCCCCACCGCTGATTCTCGGAGAGCGCACGCATCTTGACGGCCGGCCGGCCCTTCGCGGCCTCCGACGGCCGCTGTTTTCCGGCATTCGTGTTCGTATTCGTCCTCGTTTTTCTCTTTTGCTCCATTTCCTTAACCCTTTCTTTTCATCTCTTTCACTCGCCCTCCGGCGCCTCCAGCGCCTGCCGGCTCTTCCGCTCCAGCGCCTGCCGGTAGGCTTCGTCGGCCGCCGTGAGGAAACGGTATTCGGGCACGTGTCCCGCCTCCGCCCACAAGTCGAACTCGGTGAGCAGCTGGGCCGCCCGCCGCGCCACGGCCGGCGCGGGATTCACGATTTCGATGGGCCGCCCGTCTATCACCCGGCGCAGCATCCCCTCCAGAAACGGATAGTGGGTGCACCCCAGCACGATGCGGTCGGCTCCCGCGGCTATCATCCCCTCGACGGCCGCCCTCACCGCCCGTTCGGCACGGGGCGTATCCTCTTCGCCCGCCTCGACGATTTCCACGAAATCCTCGCCCACGGCCGTCACGATTTTCGCACGGTCGGCATAGCGGGCCGCCGTCGCACGGAACAGCTCGCCCTTGAGCGCCGCCTCCGTCGCCAGAATCCCCACCACGCCGCTGCGCGTGGAGAGCGCCGCCGGCTTCACCGCCGGCTCCATCCCCACGAAGGGAATCGGATAGCGCTCCCGCAGAAAGCCGATGGCCGCCGCAGTGGCCGCATTGCAGGCCACCACCACCATCTTGACCCCCTGGGCGACCAGCTCTCCCACGGCCGCATCCACATACCCCGTCACCTCCCGTTTGGGTTTGTGACCGTAGGGGCAGTTCTTTCCGTCGCCGAAATAGATGAGCGACTCCCCGGGCAGGAGCTTGCGCAGCTCCCGCCAGACGGTCAGCCCTCCCATTCCCGAATCGAATACGCCTATGGGACTGTCGTTCATTTCCTCCCCCTCCGTTATTTCCGGTTCTTCTCAATCCATTTGCGGGCATTGACGAACGGCTCAATCCACGGAGTGATTTCGTCGCAGCGGCGCTCCTCGGGATAATAGGCCCAGTTCCACGGTTTGAGCGCACGCTCCAGGTGAGGCATCATGGCCAGATGACGGCCGTCCGCCGAGCAGATGCCCGCCACGTTGTAGTCGCTGCCGTTGGGGTTGGCCGGATATTCGGCATAGCCGTATTTGAGCGCCACGTTGTAGTGCGACTCCTGGTAGGGCAGGCGGAACTTGCCCTCGCCGTGCGCAATCCAGATGCCGAGCTTCGAACCGGCCAGCGAACCCAGCATCACCGAATTGGTCGGCTGCACCTCCACGCCCACGAAGCCCGATTCGAACTTGTGGCTGTCGTTGTGCAGCATGCGCGGCTTGCACTCGTCGGCAGGCGTGATGAGTCCCAGCTCTATCATCAGCTGGCAGCCGTTGCAGACACCCAGCGAAAGGGTGTCGGGACGCGCATAGAAGCGGTCGAGCGCCTCGCGGGCCTTCTCGTTGTAGAGGAAGGCTCCCGCCCAGCCCTTGGCCGAACCCAGCACGTCGGAGTTGGAGAATCCGCCCACGAAGACGATGAGGTTCACATCGTCCAGCGTCTCGCGGCCGCTGGCCAGGTCGGTCATGTGCACATCCTTGACATCCATGCCCGCCAGATACATGCACCAGGCCATCTCGCGGTCGCACTGGCAGCCCTTTTCGCGGATGATGGCCGCCTTCACGCCGCTCGGAGTGCGACGCGAAGGGTCGATGCCGTAACTTGCATAGGTGCCCTCGAAGCCCTTCGGGAAACGATACTCGAGCGGCTGGTTCTTATAGTTCACATAGCGTTCCAGCGCCTTCTTCTCACCGCTCTGACGCCGGTCGAGCAGATAGGAGCTCTTGAACCACAGGTCGCGCAGATGGTCCTGCAACAGGGCGAACTGCACGCCGCACGCCTCCACGGTGAACTCGCGCCGGCGGTTCACCTCGCCGACAATCCAGGCATCGACACCCGCGGCGGCCAGCTCGGCGCACACGGCCTCTGCGTCGGCCACCTGCAACAGCAGCGCGGGTTTCTCACTGAAGAGCAGCCGGATGATATCGGTCTCGCCCAGCACGTCGAGCCGCAGGTCCATGCCGCTGCGGTTGTCGCCGAAGGTCATCTCCAGCAGCGCCGTAATCAGACCGCCGCCGCTCACGTCGTGACCGGCCAGCACCCGGCCGCTTTTCACCAGCGCCTGCACCGCCTCGAAAGCCCGGGCGAAATAGCCCACATCGGCAATCGACGGCGCCGTGCGGCCCACCTTGCCCACAATCTGGGCGAAAGCGCTGCCGCCCAGCTCGAAGTCGCAACGGCTCATATCCACGTAGACAATCTGCGAAGCGGCCTGCCGGAGCACGGGGCTCACGCACCCCTTCACGTCGCTCACCTCGGCGGCCGAAGTGATGATGACGGTGCCGGGAGCGTAGACCAGCTCGCCGTCCTTGTATTTCTGGGTCATCGAAAGCGAGTCCTTGCCGGTGGGGATGTTGATGCCCAGCGCCACGGCGAAGTCACTCGCCGCACGCACCGCCCGGTAGAGGCGGGCATCCTCGCCCTCGTTCTTGCAGGGCCACATCCAGTTGGCACTCAGCGACACGCCCTTCAGGCCGTGGGTCAGCGGAGCGAACACGATGTTGGTGAGCGACTCGGCGATGGCCAGCTGCGAACCCACCGCCGGGTCGATGAGCGCCGCCATCGGAGCATGTCCCAGCGCGGTGGCGATACCCTCGCGGCCCTGGTAGTCGAGCGCCACCACGGCGCAGTCGTTCAGAGGCAGCTGCACCTCTCCGGCGCACTGCTGCATGGCGATGCGGCCCGTCACCGAACGGTCCACCTTGTTGGTGAGCCAGTCCTTGCAGGCCACGCCCTCAATCTGAAGCGTGTCTTCGATGTATTTGATGAGATGGGTGGAGGAGTAGTCCACCTCGTCGAAGGTGCGCTCCACGCTGCGGTCCTTCATCACCGTGCGGGGCGCCTTGCCGAACATGTACTCCAGCTGCCAGTCGATGGGCTTCTCGCCGGTACGGTTGTCCACGAAGGTGAACTGCATGTCGCCCGTGGCCTCGCCTATCTCGTACATCGGAGCCCGCTCGCGGTCGGCGATGCGCTTCAGGCGGTCGATGTGCTCGCCGGCAATCACCAGGCCCATACGCTCCTGCGACTCGTTGCCCACGATTTCGCGGGCCGAGAGCGTGGGGTCGCCCACGGGCAGCTTGTCCATGTCGATGCGGCCGCCGGTGGCCTCCACCAGCTCGCTCAGGCAGTTGAGATGGCCGCCGGCACCGTGGTCGTGAATCGAAACGATGGGGTTGATATCCTCCTCGCTGATGGCGCGGATGGCATTGTAGGCCCGCTTCTGCATCTCCGGATTGGAGCGCTGCACGGCGTTGAGCTCGATGTCGCTCTGATATTCGCCCGTAGCCACGCTCGACACGGCGCCGCCGCCCATGCCGATGCGGTAGTTGTCGCCGCCCAGCAGCACCACCTTGTCGCCCTTGCGCGGTTCGTCCTTCATGCTGTCGGCCTTCTTGCCGTAACCGACGCCGCCGGCCTGCATGATGACCTTGTCGTAGCCGTACTTGCGGCCCTGCTCCTCGTGCTCGAAGGTGAGCAGCGAGCCGCAGATGAGCGGCTGGCCGAACTTGTTGCCGAAGTCGCTGGCGCCGTTCGACGCCTTGATGAGGATGTCCTCCGGAGTCTGGTAGAGCCAGGGGCGCTCCTCCATCCCCTTCTCCCAGTCGCGCCCTCCCTCGGGACGCGGATAGGAGGTCATGTAGACCGCGGTGCCCGCCACGGGGAAAGCGCCCTTGCCGCCCGCGATGCGGTCGCGGATTTCGCCGCCGGTGCCGGTCGCGGCGCCGTTGAACGGCTCCACGGTAGTGGGGAAGTTGTGGGTCTCGGCCTTGACGGAGATGACGCTCTCGAAATCCTTCACCTCGAAGTAGTCGGGGCCGTCGTGCGTGGCCGGAGAGAACTGCTCGGCCACGGGGCCCTGCAGAAAGGCGCAGTTGTCCTTGTAGGCCGAAGTCACCATATTGGGGTGGCTCTTGGTGGTCCGTTTGATGAGCTGGAAAAGGGTGTCGGGCATCGCCTGGCCGTCGATGACGAACTCGCCGTTGAAAATCTTGTGGCGGCAGTGCTCCGAATTGACCTGCGAGAAGCCGAACACCTCGCTGTCGGTGAGCGGACGCCCCATCTTCTCGCTCACGCTCTTCAGGTAGGCGATTTCATCGGGGCTCAGGGCCAGACCCTGCTCGCGGTTGTACTCCTCCATGTCCTCGATGTAGACAATCGGGTCGGGCTGCTTGTCGATGGTGAAGATGCGCTGGTCGAGTCCGTGATAACGGCGGTTGAGCATGGCGTCGAAGGGGGTGTTCTCCCCGTCGGCCGTATACTCCTCGATGCGGCGTATTCCCTTCAGGCCCATGTTCTGGGTAATCTCCACGGCATTGGTGCTCCACGGGGTTATCATCTCGCGCCGCGGGCCCACGTAGTCGCCCTCGATGCACTCTCGGTCGATGAACCGGGCGCCCGAAAACAGCCATTCAAGTGCAGCCATGCCCTGCGCATCGAAACGTGCGGAGGCCTCCACTGCGAAAACTTTGTCCTCTTTTCCAAAAAATAGTACCATACGAATTATCTGTTTTTTTCTCGATTTATTCTGCTGCATTCAATATACTCCGCCACCCGGCAGCCGATGTAGTAGTCGCTGGCGCCGTCGCACTCGACAACCATGCCCGCCCGCAGGTAGCAGGGCTCGCGCACCGCGAGATTGCGGCGGATGAACTCCACCAGCTCCGCATCGTCCAGGTCCTTGATGAGCGGCCGGCGCCACTTGCCGGTCGAAAGCCGCCCCATGAGCTTCTCGGGCGACATGCGCAGGTAGACGGTGCCTCCGGCCCGGTTCAGACGCTCCATGTTGTCGCCGAAGCAGGGCGCTCCGCCCCCCGTAGCCACCAGCACGTCGTCTTCGCGCTGCGCCAGCCGCTCTATCAGCTCGCGCTCCAGCTCCCGGAAACGGGCCTCGCCCTCGCAGGCGAAGATTTCGTTCACCGTCTTCCCGCACTCCTGCTCGATGGCCTTGTCCATATCCACGAACTCCAGCCCCAGCCGTTTGGAGACGCTCCGCCCGATGCTCGTCTTGCCGCAGCCCATGTAACCAATCAGAAAAACTATCATGCCTCGCTCTTCATTTATTCGCCCGCCGTTCAGAACAGGTTGAGCTGCGCGCCGCTCTCCTCCTCCGGCTCCGCGTCGCCCGGGGCCCGTCTTATCTCCAGAGGCACCTCCACAGGCTCCTCCGCGGTCTCGCTCTCCGGTGTTTCATCCTCCGACAGCCGCTCCATCCGCTCGCCGTCGAATCCCGCGGCGCTCCCCTCCGTTCCGTCGGCCCCGTCCGGCTCCTCCGTCGCGCCGCCGGCCTCCTCCGCGGGCGGCTCGACCAGCTCCACGCGGCCCACCTCGTAGGTGGTCACCCGCTTGCCCTTGGCCTCGCACCCCTTGACGGCGATGAACTCCGCCACGTCAATCTCCTCCGCCGGACGGCTCTCGTGCGCCCCGGCGAAAGTCACCGCCAGCCGCACCGCCGCACAGGTGCTCATGCCCACCAGACGCGAATCGGCGTCGAGGAAAGCCTGCGGCTTGTCGTCGCTGGTCTTGACCCGGAACCGCTTGAGGTAGTAGTAGCGCAGCTCCTCGTTCCAGTAGACCACGCTGTAAACCCGCTCGGGGTCGTAGCGCTCCACGCGCACCGTGTTCTCCGGGAAGTGATGCCCCAGGTCGTAGCCCGTGGTGTAGTAGCGGTTGTCGGCGGTGATGACCACGATGCGGTCGTCGCCGATGAACTCGCCCAGCAGCACGCCGCGGCCGTCGGCATTGAGCCGGCGCACCTCGTCGTCGAACCAGATGTTCTGGCCGCCGAGCGTCGAGGTGCCCTTCTCCTTGAGAACGATTTTATGGATTCCGTAGCGCGAGTAGAGGTTGCCCTGACTCTGACGCCCCTTGATGGCGACAGAGGAGAAGTCGAGGTCCACAATCACCTTCTTCAGCCGCGGACGGGGCTTGAAGTAGACCTTCAGCACCTCGGCCTCGCCGTTGGGATTGACGCTCATGTAGAGTATCTCGCTCTTGGGCGTCCCCTTGGTCATGTCGTACTCCTTGTCGCGCGTCACGCCCTTGATGGCGCAGCGCTTCATCATGATGGCGCCGTTCTTGCCGTCGCGGTAGAGCACGTTGTAGATGGTGCGTTCGTCGTTGCGCTTGAACACACCTATATAATAGATGTTCCTGGCGAAGAAAGCCTTTTCGCTCACCTTCGTAATCACATACTTGCCCTCTTTGGTGAAGACTATCACATCGTCGATGTCCGAACACTCGCACACCGGTTCGGCATCCTTCATCGACTTGCCGATGCCGAAGAAGCCCTCGGCGCGGTCTACGTAGAGCCGGGCATTGGTCACCGCCACCTTCGTCGCCTCGATGGCGTCGAACTCCCGGATTTCGGTCCGGCGGACGCGGCCCGCCCCGTACTTCTCCTTGATGCGGGTGTAGTAGGCCACCGCATAATCGACCAGATGGGCCAAATCGTGCTTCACCTGCTTTATCTCCTCCTCCACGCCGCGGATGTGCTCGTCGGCCTTGGCGCTGTCGAAACGCGAGATGCGGATGAACTGCAGCTGGGTGAGCCTCACCACGTCGTCGCGCGTCACCTCGCGGCGCAGCAGCTTCTTGAAAGGCTCCAGTCCGCCGTCCACGGCCTCGTAGGCCTCCTCGCGGCTGCGGCACCCCTCGATGAGCTGGTAAATCTTGTTCTCGATGAATATCTTTTCGAGCGAGGCCATGTGCCACTCCTCGTCGAGTTCATTCAGACGAATCTGCAGCTCCCGGCCCAGCAGCGACTTGGTGTGCTCGGCGCTGCGGCGCAGAATTTCGGACACCCCCAGGAAGTGGGGCTTGTCGTCGTAGATGACGCACGAGTTGGGCGAAACGGAGACCTCGCAGTCGGTGAAGGCGTACAGCGCGTCGATGGTCTTGTCGCTGCTCTCGTCGTTGCTCACGTGCACGATTATCTCCACCCGTTCGGCGGTGTTGTCATCCACCCTGCGTATCTTTATCTTGCCCTTTTCGTTGGCCTTGACAATCGACTCCTTGATGCTCTCGGTGGTGGTTCCGTAAGGGATTTCGGTGATGGCGAGCGTCCGCTTGTCCACCTTGGCGATGCGGGCCCGCACCTTCACCGCCCCGCCCCGCAGGCCGTCGTTATAACGCGAGCAGTCGGCCAGGCCGCCGGTCGGGAAATCGGGCAGCAGGGTGAACTCCTCGCCGCGCAGATGGGCCACGCAGGCATCGATGAGCTCATTGAAGTTGTGGGGCAGAATCTTCGAGGCCAGCCCCACGGCGATGCCCTCCACCCCCTGGGCCAGCAGCAGCGGAAACTTCACGGGCAGGGTCACCGGCTCCTGGTTGCGGCCGTCGTAGGAGAGCATCCACTCGGTGGTCTTGGGATTGAAGACCACGTCGAGGGCGAATTTCGACAGACGCGCCTCGATGTAACGCGGGGCCGCGGCGCTGTCGCCGGTGAGGATGTTGCCCCAGTTTCCCTGGCAGTCGATGAGCAGCTCCTTCTGTCCCAGCTGCACGAGCGCGTCGCCGATGGAGGCGTCGCCGTGGGGGTGGAACTGCATGGTGTGTCCGATGATGTTGGCCACCTTGTTGTAGCGGCCGTCGTCGAGCCGGCGCATGGAGTGCAGGATACGCCGCTGCACGGGCTTCAGACCGTCCTCCACATGGGGCACGGCCCGCTCCAGAATGACATAGGAGGCATAGTCGAGAAACCAGTCCTTGTACATTCCGGGCAGTTTCATCTTGGCCGTCTCGCCCGTGAGCCGGTCGTATTTGCCCCCGGCCGCACCGCTTCCTGCGGCGGGCAGCGCCTCCTCTTCGGCCGCAGCCTCCGCCGCATCCCCCTCCGGGCTCTCCGCCGCAGGCTCCAGCCATTCTTGCTCCGGCTGCCCCGCTTCGGGCATCCGCTTGTCCATATCCTCGCTCATCGTCGCTCTCTAAAAATATGTTACTTCACGTATCCTTTCCAATCGCCCGCCTGCAAGGCCCGGGGCCTCTCTCCGTGCGGCCGCCGGCCGCCTTAAATCAGTTCGTCCACATAGTCGGCCTCCACGCGCAGGTTGCCGATGATGAAGCCCTGCCGCTCGTAGGTGTTCTTGCCCATGTAGAACTCCAGCATCTCGTGGATGGGGTCCTCCTTGGTCAGCCGCACCTTGTCGAGCCGCATGTTCTCGCCGATGAACTCCTTGAACTCATCGGGCGAAATCTCGCCCAGACCCTTGAACCGCGTAATCTCGGGATTGGGGCCCAGGTCGTTGATGGCCCGCAGGCGCTCCTCCTCGCTGTAACAGTAGACGGTGTTCGTCTCCTTCTGCTTCCCGTCCTTCCCCTCGCGCCGGCGGGTCTCCTTGCGGCGCACCCTGAAAAGCGGGGTCTGCAACACGTAGAGATGCCCCCGGCGTATCACATCGGGAAAGAACTGAAGGAAGAACGTGAGCAGCAGCAGCCGGATGTGCATGCCGTCCACATCGGCATCGGTGGCGATAATCACCTTGTTGTAACGCAGGTCCTCCATGCTCTCCTCGATGTTGAGCGCCGCCTGCAGCAGGTTGAACTCCTCGTTCTCGTAGACGATTTTCTTGCTCAGCCCGAAACAGTTGAGCGGCTTGCCGCGGAGCGAGAAGACCGCCTGGGTCTTCACGTCGCGGCTCTTGGTAATCGAACCGCTCGCCGAGTTGCCCTCCGTGATGAATATCATCGACTCCTCGGCAGCCTCGTTGCGGTCGTTGTAATGTATCTTGCAGTCGCGCAGTTTCTTGTTGTTGAGACTTACCTTCTTGGCTATCTCCCGCGCCTTTTTCTGCACGCCCGAGATGGCCTTGCGCTCCTTCTCGTTGTCCACGATTTTGCGGCCCAGCGCGGAGGCCGTGTCGGGATGCTTGTGCAGGTAGTTGTCCAGCTGCTCCTTGAGGAAATCCATCACGAACTGGCGCACCGTCACTCCGCCCGGCTCCATGTCCTTGGAGCCCAGACGGGTCTTGGTCTGGCTCTCGAACATCGGGTCGGTCACCTTGACGCTGATGGCCGCGATGATGGAGGTGCGGACGTCCGAGGCGTCGTAATCCTTGCGGAAGAACTCCCGCACGGTCTTCACTATCGCCTCGCGGAAGGCCGCCTGGTGCGTACCGCCCTGCGGCGTGTACTGTCCGTTCACGAACGAGAAGTAGCTCTCGCCGTAGCCGTTGCCGTGGGTGATGGCCACCTCGATGTCCTCGCCCGACAGATGGATGGGCGCATAGAGCGGCTCCTCGGTCATGTTCTCGTTGAGCAGGTCCAGCAGACCGTTCTTCGACGAGTAGGTCTTGCCGTTGAACTTGAAGGTGAGACCCAGATTCAGGTAGGTGTAGTTCTTGACCAGCGTCTCGACGAACTCCAGGTTGTAGGCATACCGGCCGAACACCTCCTCGTCCACCCGGAAGGTGATGCGCGTGCCGTCCTTCTCTTCCACGTTGCTCTCCCAGCGGTCGCTCACCTCCAGTCCCCGCGAGAAGGTCACCGTGCGGGCCTCGCCGCCGCGCACGCTGCGCGCGGTGAATTCGCTGGAGAGCATGTTCACCGCCTTGACGCCCACGCCGTTCAGGCCCACCGTCTTTTTGAACGCATCCGAACCGTACTTGCCGCCGGTGTTCATCTCGCTCACGGCCACGGCCAGACTCTTGAGCGGAATGCCGCGTCCGTAGTCCCGGACCGACACCGTGTCGTTCTCCACCGTTATCTCCACGCACTTGCCCGCGCCCATGATGAATTCGTCCACCGAATTGTCCACCACCTCCTTGATGAGGATGTAGATGCCGTCGTCGGGCTGACTGCCGTCGCCCAACTTGCCGATATACATGCCCGGACGCAACCGGATATGCTCCCTCGGCGAGAGGGTCCTGATATCGTCGTCCGTGTAATTTGCAACTCCGCTCATCTCTGTCGTCTCTTCGTTTTATAATACTCTGTTTCAATCGTCCGTTCCCCGCTCCGGTCCTCCGACCGGGCTCTGCGCCCCTCTTTTTCCGCCGCAGAGCGTCTCCCGCAGGGCGGCGCCGAGCGCCGGAGCCCTGCGTCCGCCGTCTTTCCGCTCCTACCGGGCCACCATCCGGGCATGCTCCTGCGAAACGAGCTCCTGCACCCGGCTGGTGAGCTCCCGGACCTCGGTCGCCGCCACCGTCTCCGCCGCAATGGGCTCCAGCACCCGGATGCGGAACGTATGACGCCACTGCACCCGACGGCCGCGGACCAAATCCTGCCCGCCCTCCATCACCACGGGGAGCACCGCCACCCCGGCGCTCTGCGCCAGGCGGAAAGCCCCCTCCTTGAACCGGTGCACCTGCCCGTCCTTAGAGCGCGTCCCCTCGGGGAATATCGCCACGCTCACCCCGCGTTTCAGCCACATGCCGCCCTCGTGCAGCACCTTGGCCGCGGCCGAAGCCGCACCGCGGTCGATGGCGATGTCGCCGTGCAGCCAGAGGAACTGACCGAAAACCGGCATCCGGAAAATCTCCCGCTTGGAGACCCACCGGAAGTTCAGCGGCACCCAGTACATCATCGGGATATCGACCATCGACTGGTGATTGACCACGATGACGTAGCGTTCGCCCCGCCGCACGTGTTCCAGCCCCTCGACCACCGTTTTCCAGCGGGGCGAAAGGGCGAAGAAGAGCCGCTGCCACCCGCGCGAAATCTCATGCACCACCCGCCGTCCCGGGTCGAAAGGCCAGGCCGCTACGAGCGCCAGCGCCGACACCAACAGGAAAACGAGTGCCGTGACGGACAGCACGATGAAAAGGAAAACCGTAAACATAAAGGCACACTTTTAACCATAATCGATTCAATCTGCAAAAATAACATTTTGTTCGCGGATTTTTCTAAAAAAGCCACCCCATTTTATCAACATTTAATCAAAACCGCCCGCTTCGGCATAGCCGTTTGGCACTTAGCACAAAAATTCATACCTTTGCCGCGTTCCGCCCCGCCGCGGGACCCGACCGCCGTCCGCAGGCGGCCTGACAACTTAAACCGAACAAAACAGAAAGTTATGAAAGCATTCGTATTTCCCGGTCAGGGAGCGCAATTCGTAGGCATGGGCAAGGACCTCTACGACCAGGTCCCCATGGCCAAAGAGCTTTTCGAGAAAGCCAATCAGATACTCGGTTTCCGCATCACGGACATCATGTTCGAGGGAACGGACGAGCAGCTCAAGCAGACCAAAGTGACCCAGCCCGCCATCTTCCTCCACTCGGTGATTCTGGCCAAGTCGCTGGGCGAGGCCTTCAAACCCGACATGGTGGCCGGCCACTCGCTGGGCGAATTCAGCGCCCTGGTGGCAGCCGGCGCCCTGAGCTTCGAGGACGGCCTCACCCTGGTGAGCAAACGTGCCCAGGCCATGCAGAAGGCCTGCGAGCAGAACCCCTCCACCATGGCCGCAGTGCTCGGTCTGGACGACAAGACGGTCGAGGACATCTGCAAGAGCATCGACGGCGTGGTGGTCGCAGCCAACTACAACTGCCCGGGACAGCTGGTCATCTCCGGCTCCAACGAAGCCATCGACCAGGCCTGCGAAAAGATGAAGGCCGCCGGCGCCAAACGCGCCCTGAAGCTCCCCGTGGGCGGTGCGTTCCACTCGCCGCTGATGGAGCCCGCCAAGGTCGAGCTGGAGGAGGCCATCAAGGCCGCTCCGTTCACCGCTCCCGTATGCCCCGTATACCAGAACGTGGACGCCAAGCCCTACACCGACCCGCAGGCAATCAAAGCCAACCTCATCGCCCAGCTCACCGCACCGGTACGCTGGACTCAGATTGTACAGAACATGCTCGCCGACGGAGTCGATTCGTTCACCGAACTCGGTCCGGGCGCCGTGCTTCAGGGCCTCATCAAGAAGGTGAACCGCGAAGCCGCAGTGGAATCCAAGGCAACCCTTTAGGGAGCCTGCCGACGGGACCGGCACGAAAAGGAGGGAAAATATTCTCATAAAAACTTTGCGTTTTCGAGAAATTGTCCTACCTTTGCAGTCTCAAAGTCGGAAGACGGTTTGGAAAGATGGGTGAGTGGCTGAAACCACCAGTTTGCTAAACTGACGTACGGAATTAACTGTACCGGGGGTTCGAATCCCCCTCTTTCCGCAACAGCGACGAAAGTCGAGAAAAGGTGTCCGGATTACCGGACACCTTTTTTATTCGGACTTCTTTTTTATCCGCTATGCTCCAGCCCCTTTCGGCAACCCGCACCTCCGACAGCCACTTCCTCCGCAGCCTGCTCTTTCGACAGTCTCTCTTTCGGTCCCTCGGCAGTCCGCTCTTCCAGCAGCCCTTGCCCCAGGCAACTCCTTTTCAACAAATAATTTCCCCAGGACCTCGCTTTTTCAACACCCGGCCCCTCCGATAATGCTTTCCGGCAACCGTCTCCCCGAGACAACCTTTTTCAGCAATTCTCCTCCACTACCCTACTTTTTCAACACCCCACTCCTCCGACAATTATTTTCCGGTAATTCGTTCCTTGAGTCCTTTCCTCCACACGCAAGCCGAAAGAGAGGAGTGCTTGAATATTCGTCGCTCCCGTCAGGCCGTCTTTTGCTTTCCCTCTTACGGGAACATTCTTAATTATCAATATACACGCTTTGCGTGTGCGTATGTTCTTTTGTGTGGACAAAAGAACCAAAAGCCACCGCCACGCGAAAATCGCGGGGGCGGACACTTCTCGGGCTTAAACGGGCGCCTGACGCGGTTTTGCAAGCAAAACGGCCCCGTTTCTCCGACGGGCCGGACGAGGGTACTTTTCTTCGACAAGGGTTACGGCAGGAGGTTTCGAGCACCTCCTGCTCCCTTTTCGGCCCGTCGGTCGCCCTCCTGCGGGTCCGCCCTTATTCCCCGATTTCCGCAAGGCAGGAAACGCGCGCCTCACTCACTTTATAAAGGAACAGTCTATTCGACTTTCCTCTGAAATGGCGGCACGAAAATCCGCCTTTTGAAAATCAGGGGAAAAGCGAGGGTGCGGAATCGGGCGTGAAGAAACGGATAGGAAGCGAAGCGCTCCCCTCGCGGAAACTGCGGCTGGAGGGCGTTGCACAGAATCGAAAGAGATTGGGGCCTTGCATAAAGGCAGAAAAAGAATGGAGGCTCGGTCCAAGACCGACAAAGAATGAGAGCCTTGCGTGGAACCGAAAGTAACCGGATAACCCTGTCCGAAACCCCACGACAGAAGAGTGCTCCACCCGACCGAGCGCAGCCGGCAGCAGGTTCCCGCGAGGCATCCGTTTCAGCCCGAGGAGCGGCCGAGCCCCTGATTTTCTGCTGGCGGCAGCTTTTGGTTCTTTTCGCTGTCGAAAAGAACAGATAAGAGAAAATCAAAGGTTCTATCAAATGTGTAAATTGTATATTTTAACAGTTTTTACTGTGAAATAGTAAAGTGTGCAGACGTTCTTCAGGGGCCGGAGGCAAGCCACCGTCAGGAGTAAATCGCGGGACAAAGCCGGAGCAGGTCGGAAGATGCTTGCCGCCCTTGATTCTTCGCATTTGGGAACTGTTCCTATGAATCTCAAGTTGCATGCGCTACCGTAAAGAACAGATAAGCGAAATTCAAAAGCTCTATCAAATAGATAAAAACATATGTATCAATAGTTTTTGTTACAAATTAGTAGAACACGCTTTGCGTGCGCTGCCGAAAAGAATACATAAGAGGAAGCCTCTACGAAACGAATTGCCTGCCCCGTTTCTTCCTGGGGAAAACCACGTTTCAGGTCTGTTCAGTCCGCCGCAATGCGAGACTCAACGACAGCGTCTCTACTCCACCCGTTTCCATATCCGGTTCCAGCGTATCCGTCCCGAGGGGCGTTCCGCCGAATAGCAAACCCGGCTCACCACGCCGACGATGAATGCTTCGGGCACGAATCCCCAGTAGCGGCTGTCGTTGGAGTTCGTCACCCGGTCTCCGCCCATGAAGTAGTAGTCGTTCGAAAAACGATAGCGCGACAGCGGCTCTCCGTCCATCAGCACCTGCCCCGCAGTGTCGTCGAAAGCGAGCTCGCATCCCGTTTCGTATTCGATTACGCGGGCATAGAGCAGGTAGTTCAACCGGGTCATCTCCACTTCGGCCCCCGCAGCCGGCACCAGCAGCGGCCCGGCGTTGCGGATGGTCCAGCCGGTCGGTTCTCCGCAATAGGGCATGAAGAGCCTCGTCTTCTCGGCCATCGACGAATCATACAATATGCGCAGCATCTGCTGGTTATCCTCCAGGCCGATTGTCCCCGGGAAACGGTCGTTGCGGTAGAATCCCTCCTCGATGCGTATCGAATCGCCCGGTGCGCCGACAACGCGTTTGGCATAGACGAAATTGATTCGGAATTCGATACGGTCGCGTCCGTATCCCTGCGGATGGTTGAATACCACCACGTCGCCGGGGCGTATCGCCCGCCGGCCGCGTGTCCGTCTCGACACCAGAGGGGCTCCCGGCGCGAAATCGAAACGTTCGTAGATGCGGGCGCCGAAGATGCGCTTATCAACCAGGATTCGGTCGCCGGGCAGCAGCGTGGGGGACATCGACTCGGTGGGGACGACGAAGAGGTCGCACAGGTAAATTCGCCGCAGGTAGTGCAGGGTCAGCAGTCCCATGACGATTATCGCCGCCCAGGCTGCCCGGTACAACCATTTCCAGATTCCGTTTTTCACCGATTCCATTTTCAGTCTCTCCTCTTTTCGAAAGTCGTCTGCCGACCGACTGCAAAAATAGTCAATATCCGATTCTTCTCAAAATACAATTCTGTCTTTTACAATCGCCCGGGTTGGATATCCGAGAGGAAGAGCCCGACGCTCCGGTGGAGACAGAAAGTCTTGAAGCGGAATGCGATAGAATGAGTCGCATCCGGTTCGATAGCTTTCCGAAAACCCTTCGAAAACTCTTCGAAAGACACGGAACTATGAAATAAGGACACGAACCGTTTGCAAGCAAATAAAAAATTGTTAATTTTGTTAGAAGAAAAGATAGGCGGCTGAAGCTCCGCGAGGAGAGAGGCCGCCAGCTGTTTGTCAGTTCACGAAGGTCCAAAACGAAAAAAAAACGGCAGACAAACGGTCGGGAACGCGTACCCGAAACGCGCGATTCCCGGCTGGTTTGCATTCTGCTGTTTCCGAATTGGACCTCGGGTGAACTGTAATGCGTCAGTCGGGTTTCGC
>JAGBHC010000052.1 GCA_017935625.1 Rikenellaceae bacterium
AGGGGGAAGCCTAGAGGCCCTTGGACGGGAAAAGAGAGGAGGCCGGACGGGGGTGCGGTGCGGCGATTCGTTCCGGGGGCGTATTCGTACTAAAATATCGGCGGGTTTTGAAGTAAAGATGGGAATCTTTTTGTAACTTTGCGCCCGAAATCAGGTTAATACATATTGAGAGATGAAACAGTTAGACACAAAATTGATGCATCCCGCAGAGCAGATTACGGTGATTATCAGCCGTATCTATCGCAGCGGAATGACAACGACATCTGGTGGTAATATCTCTATTATGGATGAGAGCGGCGATATGTGGATTACTCCGAGCGGTATCGACAAAGGTTCGCTGACCCCCAAGGATATTATCTGCGTCAAGGCCGACGGAACCATCATCGGTCCCCACAAACCTTCGTCGGAGTATCCTTTCCACAAGGCGATTTACCAGATGAGACCGGCGATGAGGGCCGTCATCCACGCCCATCCGCCCGCATTGGTCACCTTCAGCATCGTGCATCAGATTCCCGATACCAACATCATACCCCAGGCCAAGAGCGTGTGCGGCAAGGTGGGCTTCGCCCCCTATGCGCTGCCCGGCAGCCAGGAGCTCGGCGACAAGATTGCCAACGAGTTCAAGACCCACCCCGAGTACAAGGCGGTGATTATGGAGAATCACGGCGTGGTATTGTGCGGCGAGGACATGATGGACGCCTACCTGCGTTTCGAAACGCTGGAGCTGTGCGCCCGCACCATCCTCAACTCCAAGGTGCTCGGCCAGCCCACTTACCTGACCGACGAACAAATCGGCCAGCACGAGCGTTCGCTGCCCACCGACTTCCCGCACTTCATGGGCGCCACCCATCCTTCGGAGGAGCGTGCCATCCGCACCGACATCTGCAACATGGTGCGCCGTGCCTGCGACCAGGGGCTGATGAGCAGTACCTACGGTACCGTATCGGTGCGCTGGAAGGACAACGACTTCCTGATTACGCCTCCGGGAGTAGCCCGCTGGGACATCGAACCCGAGAATATCGTGCAGGTGAAAGACGGTATGGTGGAAGCCGGCAAGACCCCCAGCCGGGCCGTGCTGCTCCATCAGGAAATCTACCGCAACAACCCCAAGGTCAATTCGATTATCATGACCCAGGCTCCCGCGCTGATGGGTTACTGCACCTCCGGTGAGAAGTTCGATGTGCGAACCATCCCCGAGAGCTGGATTTTCCTTCAGGACGTGCCCATTCTGCCTTTCGGCATGCAGTACTCCAAGCCCAAGGAGGTCGCCGACATGCTGAAGACCGTTCCCTGCGTGTTGCTCGCCAACGACTCGGTCATCGTGACCGGCGACAAGCTGATTAACAGTTTCGACCGCCTGGAGGTCGCCGAGTTCAGTGCCAAGTCGCTGATTATGGCCGCTCCGCTGGGTGAGCTGAAGCCTATCAACGACCAGGAGATAGAGGATTTGAGGGTCGCTTTCCACGTGGGAGAGTAAGACCGTCGGGTCTTTTCGCGAACAGGGCCGCTTCCGGAGCGCAAGCTGCGGGTACGGCCCTTTTTATTTGAGAACGAAACGGAGAGTCGAACATGGAAATCGTGTGGAGCGAACGGCGGCGGGCCGCCGAAAATCTGGCGCTGGAGCAGGAGCTGCTCGCAGGCGGCGGAACGTGGATGCTGCTTTACATCAACGACCCGTCGGTAGTGGTGGGACGCAACCAGACCCTCGAGGCCGAGGTCGATGAGGCCTATTGCCGGCGCGAGGGCATCGAGGTGGTGCGCCGGCAGTCGGGGGGCGGAACGGTCTACCACGACGGCGGAAACGTCAATTACGCCCTGATATGCGACGGAGGCCAGCGGCCTCTCGACCGCGACTATACGGCTCCCGTGGTGTGGGCGCTGCGGCGCATGGGGGTCGGGGCCCGGGCCGGAGCCCGCGGCGAAATCACCGTGGACGGTCTGAAGGTTTCGGGCAGTGCGAGCATGGTGCGTCGCGGGCGGGTGCTGTTCCATGGCACTCTGCTCTTCAGTGCCGACCTCGGAGCGCTGGATGCGGCCCTGAGGGGCGATGCGAGCCGGCGCGGCAAGGGGGTCGCCTCCGTGCCCGGCCGGGTGGGCAATCTGCGGGAGATGTTGCCCCGGCGGCTCACCGTGGAGCAGTTCGCGGAGTCGTTGAAAGCGGCTCTGACCGAATATTTCTCGGAGCATCCGATGTAGTCTGCGGCCGTCGAAAACAAAAACCGTCCCTGCCGGAATCATTTCCCGGCAGGGACGGTTTTTTTCGGAAAGCCGGCTCGGGCGGCTCGCTACTCGGGGGAACAGGTGTCGTTACACGGAGGGGTAGCTTGGTATTTTCGGGACTCGGGAAACATGTCGTTCCGTTGTCGCGGGGCCATCGTTTCCAGAGCTGGACTATTCGTTTCCGGAGCTGGGGGCTATTCGCCGTAGAGGACGAACCCTCCGTGGGCTCCGACTTCGATTTCGGTGCGGGCGGAGGCCGTGATGCGGGCGGCTTGCAGCGAGTTGGGCTGCGGGCCGTCGGTGATAAGCACGGCCGGGCGGTTCTCCGCTCCGGCGGGCAGCGTGAACGAGAGGGTCTTGGCCCGGTTCTCGCCGTTGATGCCCGCCACGAACCACCGCTCTCCGCTGCGCCGTGCGACCACGGCGTCGCGTCCCGGGTAGCCGCTCAGCAGGCGGCTTTCGTCCCAGGCGGCCGGAGCGAGGGCGAGGTAGCGTATCGCCTCGTCGGGCAGGGTTGCCAGATTCTCGGGCGTGAGTCCGATGTGGGTGACGGAGGAGGTGAAGAGCACCGGCAGCGCCAGCTCGAATGCCGCCGTGGTGCGGCGCTCCACGCCCGAACGGCCGTCGGGAGCCAGGCGGGTGTTGAGCATGAGCGGCGTGAAGTCCATGGGGGCCGTCACGTTGCGCGTGAAGACCAGGTCGGTGCAGTGCTGCGGCTGCAGGTCGGCATTATGCTGGTCGAAGGTGACGTACTCCATGCCCATCACGGCTTCGCCCGTGGCGAAGTTGGGATACATGACATCCCAGCCGCGGGGCAGCGTGGTTCCGTGGAAATTGACATAGAGCCCGTAGCGGTCGGCGTCGCGTAGAATCTCGTCGTAGAGCCGCATGGCGGCCTGCTTGTCGCCGCCGAAGAAATCGACCTTGATGCCCTTGATGCCGTGCCGCTGCATCCACTCCATCTCCTGCCGGCGTGCTTCGGGCGTGTTCATCCGGTCCCGCGGACTTTGGGGGGCGTCGTTCCAGTCGCCGTTGGAGTTGTACCAGAGCAGCAGCCCCACGCCCAGCGTGCGGGCGTAGTCGCTCAGTTCGGCCATCCGGTCGTAACCTATCTGGGTGTCCCACAGGGCATCCACCAGACAGTATTCGTATCCCAGCCGGTGGGCCATCTCGACGAATCGTTTCTGCACGTCGAAGACCGTGGCTTCGTCCTTGAGCGGCAGCCAGCTCCAGGTGGCGCGTCCCGGGCGGTAGACGCCCCGGTCCGGATAACGGGGTTCGGCGAGCGCCTGGGCGAGGGTGTTCTCGAACAGGGTTTCGAGCGACCCCAGTGCCACGCTTCTCCACGGCGTGGTGAAGGGCAGCGGCACGGTCGGGCAGACGTCGTCCTGCGGCAGGTTGTGGTCGGCCGGTGCGAATTCGATGCGGTAGGTACTCTCGCCGGGTGCCGTCTCCGCGAGGTGGGAGGCCGTGTATTCGGGTCCCACGCCGGTTTCGCTGACCAGCAGCCAGCGGTCGTCGTCCAGCCGGAAGAGCGCCGGCAGAACCCATCCCGCGCCGTACTCCGACGGGGTGCCCGGCGTCATGTCGTGGGTGTAGTGGTCCTCGTAGCTGGGGTTGGTGCGGGCCCATCCGCTCTTGGCGCGGGCCATGGGCGAGAGGAACGCCGTGGCGCCGCGGGGCAGGGCGAAACCCGAGGTTTCGCCGAGGACTTGCGTCGTGCCCTCGCCCGGCAGCCGGTAGGCGAAAGCCACGCCGTCGTCCGAGACGCGGAACAGGACGGAGCATCGTTGGCCCCGGTCGTTCTCGAGCGTGAACTCCCGCTCGTTGGCCCGGTAGTCTACCCGCGAGGTCTTGCCGGCGTGCAGGTCGAAGCTCCGGGCGAAGGGGCGGACCGGCGAGCTGCCGGCGAGGAGAACCCCGCCGGTGAAGTCGGCTGCGGAGGTGGCGATTCCCAGCGGGGAGTCGTCGAGCATGGGCTTTCCGTCGCGGGAGACCGAATAGAAGGCGTGTCCCTGTGCGACGTCCACGGTGACGACGATGCGGCCGTCGGGGCTGGACAGGGTGCGGCCATCGGGACCGCATGCGACGGCGGCCAGGGCCGCGCAGGTCGAGAACAGCAGGATAAAGCTCGGCTTCATGTCGCTATTTTTCGCTGATTTTCACCACGATGACATTGAAGGACTGGCCCTTGGCGGTGAATTCCACCTGATTGCCGTTTACGGCCACCTCTCCCTCCACGGGACGGATGGCATCGGGATTCTCGAACGTGTTCTCCGCCATCAGGTCGTCGGACTGCATGACGATGCTGCGGGCGGCCGGTGCGTAGGCATAGGCCTGTCTGAGCTTTTTGCCGGGGTCGAGGGTGAGGGTCACCGGGCGTGCCTGCTTGCCGGAGTTCACGATTTTGATGATGATTTCGCCCTTCTGCTTGTCGATGGCCGAGGTGGCGTAGAGGTTGCCGCCGCCCTTCAGGTCGCTCTGCGGCGAGGAGGTGCGCAGGGCGTCGGTGCCCTTATAGAGGCTGTAAAGCTGCTGTACGTAGTAGTTGGGGGTGACGATGTGGGTCATGTTGTCGAACCAGATGAGGTCGGGGTTCCACTGCCAGGCGTCCTTGTGGGCGAACAGCGGGGCGTAGGTGGCCAGCCACACCACGTCGGCGTTGCGCTCCAGACCGGTCATGAAGGCGGCCTCGCTCAGCGCTGCCAGGAAGTGGTTGGGCTTGCCGTGGGGCTGGTCGTGCGAGGCGTATTCGCCGGCGAACACCTTCGGACCCTTGCGGTCGTAGTCGTCGTAGCGGCCCGCGTTGGCGAAGAACCAGTCGGGGCTCATGTAGTAGTGCTCGTCCACCAGGTCCACGCCCAGGCGTTTCATCTCGGGCCACAGGTAGTCGAACCGGTCGCCGCTGGCGCTGGGGCCCGAACTGCCGACGATGAGAATCTCGGGATATTCGGCCCGGATGGCCTTGACGAAGAGCTCCAGGCGTTCGGGATAGACGGCGTCCCACTGTTCGTTGCCGATGGCAATCATCTTCAGGCCGAACGGTTCGGGATGCCCCATCTCGGCGCGCACCTTGCCCCAAGGGGTGGAGGGGTCGCCGTTGGCGAATTCGATGAGGTCGAGCGCATCGTCGATGTAGGGCTGCAACTCGTCGCAGGGAACCAGCTGGCCCAGTTCGTACTGGCACGAGATGCCGCAGCTGAGCACCGGCAGGGCGTCGGCACCGAAGTCCTCGCACAGCTGGAAGTATTCGAAGAAGCCCAGGCCGTAGCTCTGGAAATAGTCGGGGAAGAGCTTGTGGGGGAAGGTGTAGTTCCAGCGGTTGATGTTCAGCGGCCGGTTTTCGGGTCTGCCCACCGTGTTTTTCCACTGGTAGCGGGTCTCGAGGTTCGTTCCCTCGACGATGCAGCCGCCGGGGAAGCGGAAAACGCCCGGATGCAGGTCGCAGAGCGCCTGGGCCAGGTCTTCGCGCATGCCGCCCTCGCGCCCTTTCCAGGTGCGGGCGGGGAACATCGACACGTGGTCGAGCAGGACGCTCCCCTTGGAGGCCAGGCGCACGCGCAGGCGCGACTTGGCGCAGGTGAAGGTCGATTCGACCGGAAGGGAGTACTCTTTCCACTCGTCGCCGCTCACTTCGATTTTGGCCTTGACGGGGTTGTTGTTGCGGTCGTCCACCAGTTCGAACTGGAGGGTCTGCGTGCCCCGGGGAACTTTGGCGTAGAAGCGGATGCGGTAGCTCTCGCCCTTTTTGAGTCCGATGCCCTTGAACCCTTCGTTGTCGAGTCCGGTGCCGGTGAGCGAGTTTCCGTCGAGCGACAGCACGGCGTAGTTGGGCATGCGCTCGAAGCAGGGGTCGGCGTTTTCGATTTTCACGTCGCCCCAGGCCACCCAGCCGGTCAGGTGGTTGGGGAAGTCGAACGAACGGTTCTTGACCAGCTCGGCATAGAGGCCGCCGTCGGCGCCGAAGTTGATGTCCTCGAAGAAGATGCCGTACATGTTGGGTCGGATGGCGGCGATTTCGTTTTTGGTCTCGACCTTGATTTCCACCGGGTCGGTGTTCTGGGCATGGGCCGCCCCCAGCAGGCAGAGTGCGGCCAGGGAGGCGATGATTTGCGGTTTGTTCATATTGAAGCGTTAAGATTTAGTTAGTTGCGGGGTCGGGGATGCGCATGTGCGCGGGGGCTATTTGAATTGTACGTTGTGCAGTATGCCGAGCGATTCGTACTCCTTGTGCAGCTCCTCGTCGTTGTCGGAGATGACCAGCAGCTTGTCGCCCACCTGCAGTCGGTTCTGGCCTTTGGGAACAAAGTAGTCGGCGTCGCGTTTTATCATCACCACCAGCGTCCCTTCGGGCAGCGAGAGGTTCATCAGCTTGTCGCCCTTGACCAGCAGTTCGGCGGTGACCTCCACCTCCGAGAGGGCGGCCTTCACCTTGTCGGGCAGGTCGATGCCGAAACTGTCCTCCTTCTCCTCGACGGAGAGTCCCAGGGCGCGGGCCATGGAGCTGACCGAGGTGCCCTGCACCACCAGCGAGATGATGGTGATGAAGAAGACCACGTTGAATATCAGTTGGGCGTTGGGCAGTCCCGCCACCAGCGGATAGGTGGCGAAGATGATGGGCACTGCGCCGCGCAGTCCCACCCAGCTCACGTAGAGGCGAGCCTTGAGGGTGAATTTCTTGAAGGGCAGCATGCACAGGAAGACGGTGACGGGCCGGGCCAGCACTATCATGAAGATGCCCACCAGCAGACCCATGCCCACGATTTTGCCCTCGAGCAGTTCGTGGGGCGAGACGAGCAGTCCCAGGGCGAGGAACATCGCTATCTGGAAGAGCCAGGTGAAGCCGTCGAAGAAGGTGGTGAGGGTGCGTTTGTGCACGATTTTGTTGTTGCCGATGACCAGTCCCGCGATGTAGACGGCCAGGTAGCCGTTGCCCTTGATGAGCGTGGTGACGGCGAAGACGAAGAAGACGCAGGCCAGCAGCAGCACCGAGTAGAGCGAGGCGTTGCCGATTTCGATGCGGTTGATGAGCTTTACGGCCAGCCGTCCGAGGACGAATCCGGCGAGCGCTCCCAGGCTCATCTGAATGAAGAACAGGAAGACCGACATGCCGATGCTGATGCCTCCCACCGAGATGGATTGCACCAGCAGAATGGTGAGGATGTAGGCCATCGGGTCGTTGCTTCCGCTTTCGAGCTCCAGCAGCGGCCGCAGGTTCTGTTTGAGTCCCTGTTTTTTGCTGCGCAGGATGGAGAACACCGAAGCCGAGTCGGTCGAAGACATGACGGCGGCCATCAGCAGCGATTCGAGCAGCGAAATCTCGAGATGGAACAGCCGGGCGATGCCGAAGATGAACAGACCGGTGACGGCGGCCGTGAGGGCGACGCCGACGGTGGCCAGGGTGATGCCCGGTGCGATGATGGGCTTGATGTCGGAAAATTTGGTGTCCATGCCGCCCGAAAAGAGGATGATGCTCAGGGCGAGCATGCCGATGAACTGGGCCATGCCCGGATTGTCGAACTGGATGCCGAGTCCGTCGCTGCCGAAAATCATGCCTACGCCCAGAAAGAGGAGCAGGGCCGGAGCCCCGAATTTGTAACCCGCCTTGCCGGCGAAGACGCTTGCGAAGAGCAGTATCGACCCGATGAGGACGAAGTTGTCGGCTGTTATGACTATGTTTTCCATCTGTTGTAGCTCAAAAAAATCATGTTCCTTAGTGCGGAGGCTGCCGACGCCGCGGGGGGGGCAGCTGTTTCCGTGTCGCAAGACCGGTGCCGAAATGGAGCCGGGGCGCGGCTTCGAAGCGGTTCGATTAGGACAAATATGCCGTGCCGCTATTCGTCGCAAATCGAAAACGCATTCGGCGAAAGCCGGAGCGTGGTCGCGAAGCGATTCGATTGAGACAAATATGCCGTGCCGCTATTCGTCGCAAATCGAAAACGCATTCGGCGAAAGCCGGAGCGTGGTCTCGAAGCGATTCGGTTGGGACAAATATGCCGTGTCATTATTCGTCGCAAATCGAAAACGCATTCGGCGGGTAGCCGGGGCGTGGTCGCGAAGCGATTCGATTGGGACAAATATGCCGTGCCGCTATTCGTCGCAAATCGAAAACGCATTCGGCGAAAGCCGGAGCGTGGTCTCGAAGCGATTCGATTGGGACAAATATGCCGTGTCACTATTCGTCGCAAATCGAAAACACATTCGGCGGGTAGCCGGAGCGTGGTCGCGAAGCGATTCGGTTGGGACAAATATGCCGTGCCGCTATTCGTCGCAAATCGAAAACGCATTCGGCGGGTAGCCGGGGCGTGGTCGCGAAGCGATTCGATTGAGACAAATGTACGAATTATAACCCGAATATGCAAACCGGATGCGCGCGAAGCGGGGCGGCCGGAGCGGAATGCCGGCGCAGGGAGTGCTGCGGAGGGTCTTTTCTTCGGAAAGTGCGGCCGCAGGAGATGGTGCGGCAGGGCGGAATCCGTGCATGTGAGGACTCCCGTGCATGTGAGGACTCTCCCGGACGGGGGACCGGCGGGGCGGATACGCGGGAAGGCGGGCCGGACTATTGGGGAACGAAGAGGTAGGTGATGGTTCCCTGATGCCGTTCGGGAGCCGAGGTGTCGAGGTTGAAACGCGATTTGCGGGCCGAGGCCAATGCCGCTTCGGTCATGCAGCCGTCGCCGTCGGTGCGGCTGCGGTCCACTTCGGCTGCGGTGACCCGTCCGTTGCGGTTCACCGTGATTTTGACCACCACCTGGCCGCCGCCTTCGCACAGATAGGCGGGCACGTCGAGCAGCACGGCCGTGCGCAGCGGCTTGTCGAGCGAGTAGGAGACGGTGACGTTGCCCTCGATGCGGGCGTCGGATGCGGGTTCGGAGCCCGGGTCGTCGGCGCGGTTGCGGGCGGCTTCAATCATCTGCTGCTCTTCCCGAAGCCCCTGTTCGTAGGCCCGGCGGTTGGCGTCCATCTGCGACTGGGTGCGGGCGCCCCCCTCGGTCATGGCGGAGGAGGCGTTGGTGCGGGCGGTGCGTTCGGCGTTCTCGTTCGAACGCTGGTTCTCCACCTGCGAGTAGTCGGTCTGCGAGGCGGCCTGCTTGCGCATGATTTCGCGTTCGAGCTCCTGTTTCTGCCGCTCGAGCTCCTCGATGTCGCTGAAATCGACGATGAAGGAGTGGCTGGCCGGCTTGCGGACGATGACGATGCGCGAAGATACGAACGCGATGGCCAGCACCAGGTAGACGATGACCGTGATGCACAGTCCCGCCCGGTGGTCGTAGGCCCAGGCGCCGGGCTCTTCCCTGCGTTTCTGGAAAGGGAGGTTCAGCCTCGGCGGTTTGCGTCCGCCCGTATCTTCTGTCCGATTCATTTCCGTGTTATAAAGTCGGACAAAAATACTATTTTTCGTAAAAATTTAATATCTTTGTGGTCAAAAATTAAGAATCGGAATACCCTATGTCTTGCAAACAAAAAACTCTGAAATCTCCTATCTCTTTCTCGGGTAGGGGATTGCATACGGGACTCAATGTCACTATGACGGTCAATCCGGCACCGGCCGGCACCGGAATAATTTTCAGAAGAACCGACCTCGAAGGGGCGCCCACCGTACCGGCTCTGTGCGATTTCGTGACCGACACCTCGCGCGGAACCACCATCGAGAAGGGGGAGGCGAAGGTCTCCACCATCGAGCACATCATGGGTTCGCTGTGGTCGCTGGGCGTGGATAACGCGATAATCGACATCGATGCGCCCGAAACCCCGATTATGGACGGTTCGGGTCGCGAATACGCCGCCGCCGTGCTGGCTGCGGGACTGGAGGAGCAGGACGAGGATATCAAATACTACCAGGTCACCGAAAAAATATCCTATTCGATTCCCGAGAAGGGGGTGGAAATCTCCCTTTTCCCCGACGAGGAGTTCGGAGTGACCGTGCACGTGGACTACGGCTCGAAGGTGCTCGGCAACCAGTATGCCACCTTCGTTCCCGGCGATGACTTCGCGGAGAAAATCGCACCCTGCCGCACCTTCGTCTTCCTGCACGAGCTGGAGCCGCTGCTCAACCTCAACCTCATCAAGGGCGGCGATTTGGACAATGCCATCGTGGTGGTGGAGAAGCCCGTCTCGGAGAGCGAGCTGCAGCGGCTGTCGAAGATTTTCGACAAGAAGGACATCGAAATCACCGGCGGCTATCTCAACAACCTGGAGCTGCGTTTCACCAACGAGCCCGCCCGTCACAAGCTGCTCGACATCCTGGGCGACTTCGCCCTGCTGGGCATGCGCATCAAGGGCCAGGTGATGGCCACCCGTCCCGGACATTTCGCCAACACAGAGACCATCAAGCTGGTGAAGAAGAACATGCGCAAGGAGGGCGTCAAACCCCGCCATGCCTACGACGTGAACGCCACGCCGGTCTATGACATCAACCAGATTCGCGGCATGCTGCCCCACCGTCCGCCGTTCCTGCTCGTGGACAAGATTATCTATCTCGACCAGCAGAGCGTGGCCGGCATCAAGAACGTGACCATGAACGAGCCTTTCTTCGTGGGACACTTCCCCGAAGAGCCGGTCATGCCGGGCGTGCTCATCGTGGAGGCGATGGCCCAGTGCGGCGGCATCCTGGCCCTGAGCAGCGTGGAGGACCCCAAGCAGTATTCGACCTACTTCATGAAGATAGACGGCGTGAAGTTCAAGCGCAAGGTGGTGCCCGGAGATACGCTCCAGTTCGAGCTGTCGCTCATGGAGCCCATCCGCCGGGGCGTGGTGCTGATGGAGGCCAAGGCGTTCGTGGGCAAACAGCTGGCCGTGGAGGCCGTGCTGATGGCCCAGATTGCCAAGAACCGCTGACCCCGCCCGATTCCGAGGTAAAATAAAAACGAACATACTATGATTAGCGAATTAGCTTACGTCCACCCTGACGCGAAACTGGGAAACAACGTTACCGTAGAGCCGTTTGCATACATAGCGGGCGACGTGGTGATAGGCGACGACTGCTGGATAGGCACGGGCGCCGTAATACGCGAGGGCACCCGCATGGGCCGCGGCAACAAGGTGCACACCGCCGCGGTGATTGCCAGCCTGCCTCAGGACCTCAAGTTCCGCGGGGAGTACACCACCGTGGAAATCGGCGACAACAACACCATCAAGGAGTGCGTGACGATAAGCCGCGGTACGGCTGCCAAGGGCAAGACCGTGGTGGGCAGCGACAACCTCATCATGGCCTATGCGCACGTGGCCCACGACTGCGTGGTGGGTAACCACTGCGTCATCGTGAACCGTGTTTCGCTGGCCGGCGAAGTGGAGGTCGGCGACTGGGCCATTCTGGGCGGCCACGTGGCCGTGCACCAGTTCTGCCGCATCGGCGCCCATGCCATGATTAGCGGCGGTTCGCTGGTGGGCAAGGATGTGCCTCCCTACGTCAAGGCCGCGCATCTGCCGCTCTCCTACGTGGGACCCAACATCATCGGCCTGCGCCGCCGGGGTTTCACTCCGGAACAGACCGAGCAGATTCATCAGATTTTCCGCATCCTCTTCCAGCAGGGCTATGCCTACGGCAAGGCGTGCGACATCGTGCTGGAGACCGTGCCCCAGAGCCCCGAAAGAGACCTGATAATCGACTTCGTGAAGAGCTCCAAGCGGGGTATTCTCAAACCTTACAATCCGAGAAAAGGCGAGGCCGAGGAATAAAAACCGGAAAAATGTTGGTGCTTGAATAAAAAAGTATTATATTTGCACTGAAAACGAAGAGAAAGGGGACGCTGAGTCCCCTTCTTTATTGCCGCAACCGGTCGGGTTGCCTGTGTCGATAGCTGAAAATTAAACGGATAGAACATGATAGACGTAGAAAAGATAGTGCGTATCGCCGAGCAGAAGCTCTCCGGCAGCGATATGTTCGTGGTGGAAGCGAAAGTGCAGCCGGACAACGACGTGGAACTGCTCATCGACAGCGACAGCTCGGTGTCGATAGACGCCTGCGTGGAGCTGAGCCGGGCCATCGAGGCCGAGTTCGACCGCGACGTGGAGGACTTTTCGCTCACGGTCTCCTCGGCAGGCATCGGCCAGCCGCTCAAGCTCCATCGCCAGTATCTGAAGCTGGTGGGCTCTCCGGTGGAGGTGACCCTCGACAACTCGACGCGCATCATCGCCCGTCTGACCGCGGCCACGCCCGAGTCGATAACCCTCTCCTACGAGGAGAAGGTGGCCGTGGAGGGCAAAAAGCGCAAGGAGAAGGTGACCGTCACCCGGGAGTATCCGCTCAGCGAGGTACGCAGCACCCGGGAGTATCTGGATTTCAAGTAAGCAATGAGAGTAATAAAAATAAATAAGACGAAAAGCAATGGACAATCTGAATCTGATAAGCAACTTTGCGGAGTTCAAAGAGCTTAAGAACATCGACAAGAGTACGATGATTGAGGTACTCGAAGACGTTTTCCGTCACCTGCTGATTAAGACCTACGGAACGGACGAGAATTTCGATGTCATCATCAACCCCGAGAAGGGCGACCTCGAAATCTGGCGCAACCGCACCATCGTCGAGGACGATGCCGTGGAGAACCCCCATCAGCAGATTTCGCTCAGCGAGGCCCGCCGCATGGACGAGACCTACGAGGTGGGCGAAGAGGTGGCCGACGAAATCAAACTCGAATCCTTCGGACGGCGTGCCGTGCTCAGCCTGCGCCAGAATCTGGCTTCGCGCATCCTCGACCTGGAGAAAGCCAACCTCTACGCCAAGTACAGCGAGAAGGTGGGCGAGATTATCAACGGCGAGGTCTATCAGGTGTGGAAAAAGGAAATCCTGGTGGTGGACGACGACGACAACGAACTGGTGCTGCCCCGCTCCGAGCAGATTCCGAGCGACTTCTTCCGCAAGGGCGACACCATCCGCGCCATCGTTTCGCGGGTGGAGATGAAGAACAACACCCCGGTCATCATCCTTTCGCGCACCGCGCCCGAGTTCCTGGAGCGCCTCTTCGAGCAGGAGGTGCCCGAAATCTTCGACGGACTCATCACCATCAAGAAGATTGTGCGCATTCCGGGCGAGAGGGCCAAGGTGGCCGTCGAGTCCTACGACGAGCGCATCGACCCGGTGGGAGCCTGCGTGGGCATGAAGGGTTCGCGTATCTACTCCATCGTGCGGGAGCTCAAGAACGAGAACATCGACGTGGTCAATTACACCTCGAACACCCAGCTGCTCATCCAGCGTGCGCTCAATCCGGCCAAAATCTCCTCCATCACCCTCGACGAGGAGAAGAAGACCGCTTCGGTCTACCTCAAGCCGAGCGAGGTTTCGCTGGCCATCGGCAAGGGCGGTCTGAACATCCGTCTGGCCAACATGCTCACGGGCTACGACATCGACGTCTACCGCGAGGTGGAGGAAGAGGACGTGGCGCTGGAGGAGTTCTCCGACGAAATCGACCAGTGGATTATAGACGCTTTGAAAAACATAGGCTGCGACACCGCCAAGAGCGTGCTGGAGCTGTCGATAGACGAACTTGCAAAACGCACCGACCTGGAGGAGGAGACCGTCCGGGAGGTTGTGAATATTCTCAAATCGGAATTCGAATAAAAGATTTAATCAATTATCGGATTTGCTGTATTTCTAATTTTTTGAATCTTTTAAACGGAATTTTATGTCAAACGAAAAAAAACTGAGACTGCAACAGGTTGCCAGGGAATTCAATGTGGGTGTCGGCACGATTACGGACTTTCTTTCGAAGAAGGGCGTCGATGTCGGCAGCTCGCCGAATACCCTCATCGAGCCTGATGTATATGCTCTTCTGGACAAGGAGTTCGGCGGAACCCGCAGCGGAGGACGAAGAGAGAGTATCCGGGAGAGAATCAACCTCAAGCCGGGCGTGGTGTCGCTCGACGACAAGAAGAACGAGGCGCGTCGGGAGGAGGACGAGGTAATCATCAAGAGCGGCGTCATCAGTGTCAAGGACGAGGTGGCGGCCCGCGGTCCCAAGGTGTTGGGACACATCGACCTGTCGGCCGCTTCGCGTCGGGGCGGCAAACCCGAGCCCAAACCGGCGGAGAAGCCGGCGCCGGCCGTGCAGCCCGCCGCTTCCGCTCCCGCGCCGGCGCCGGCCCCC
>JAGBHC010000053.1 GCA_017935625.1 Rikenellaceae bacterium
GATTGGGGGGAGGAGGCGTTTTTGGCATTCTATTTGATTTTTTCGGAGACGAACCGTTCCGCACGCCGGGTGCGGGAGGGGGAAAGGTACGCCGTATGTGCCGACTCGCCGGGCCGATGAATCGGCAAAGGCTCTGCGACCGAATGAAATAGAACAAACAAGAGTGAGTGGCGTCCGGTGCCGAATTCGTCGGACTCACGCAGAATTTTAATCGTAACCTTTATGAAAAAACTTTTACTTTCGGTAATCGGATTGTGCATGATGGGTTTTGCGGCCCAGGCACAGACGTGGAGTTTCGGTCCCAAGGCCGGTATGTCGTTCGCAACGGTGAACGGCGTGGACCACGCCCGGGTGCGTACCGGTTTCGTGGCCGGTATGTTCGCCGAGCGCCGTCTGAAGAACGTGATGGCCTGGCAGGCCGAACTGCTCTTCACCAGCCAGGGCTATTTCACCAAGTTCGACGGCAATCCCAAGACGGTCTATCGTCTGAACTATCTGTCGATGCCCATCGTGTCGAAGTACTACCTGATGGGCGGCCTGAACCTGCAGCTGGGCGGCCAGTTCAACTACCTGGTGAGCGCCAAGCAGGATGTGAAGCACGGCGGCGGCAAGACCGACATCAAATCGAATATCAACAAGTTCGACGTCAGCTTCCTGACCGGTCTGGCCTACGACTTCGACTGCGGTCTCATCATCGAGGGCCGTTACACCATCGGCCTCACCCGGTTGCTGCGCACCTCCGACCATTCGGTGACCACCGGTTCGCTGCAGGTGGCTGTGGGCTGGAGGTTCTGAGGAGCTCCCGTTCGCGGACCGCAAACCGCCGGTCCGCTTCTCGAAGAGGCGCTCTCCATTGTGGAGAGCGCCTCTTTTTCCGCATCCGGGGGCGGCTGAAGCGGCAAAGGGACGATTTCGTCGGGAAAAAGCGGCGGCGAAAGGTTCCGCGCCCGTTTTTTATTTCTACCTTTGCGGCAGAAAGAGAAACAAACCGTTAAAAACTCGAACAGAATGAAAAAACTTGTTTTCCTGTCGCTGACGGCCGCTTTGCTGCTCGCGGGATGCGCTCCCAAGGGTACGGCCGTCACCAAAGTTCCGGAGGCGAGCGGCCACCGGGGCGCCAACGCCATCGCTCCGGAGAATACGCTGGCTTCGGCCGATTCGTGCATCAAGTACGGCATCCAGTGGATGGAGTGCGATGTCTGCATCAGCAAGGACAGCGTCTTCTACATCCTGCACGACCGCACCCTCGACCGCACCACCAATGGCATGGGCCGCATCTCGGAGTGGAACTCCTGCGACATCGATACGCTCGATGCCGGTTCGTGGTTCGGCGAGGCGTTCGCGGGCGAGCGGGTGCCCCGTTTCGCCGACCTGCTCCGCAAGGCGCATGACAACGGGCTGGGCATCACCATCGACTACCGCTCCGGCGACCTGCGTGCGCTGCTCGACCTCATCCGCTCGGAGGATATGCTCGAAAGGTGCAACTTCACCTTCAGCGACGAGGAGGTGGCCGTGGAGTTCCGGAAAATTGCGCCCGAGGTGAAGACGCTCCAGGCTTATGTGAAGAGTGCCGAGGACCTCGACCGCGTGATTGCCAAGTTCTCGCCCGACATCGCGGTGATGTGGATAGACGACCTCGATGCCGGAATGGTAGCCCGCTGCCGCGAAAAGGGGCTGCAGGTGCTGGCCCTGGTGCTCGGTCTGGAGGACAAGAGCGTGCAGAACCAGAAGGCGGTGGAGCTCGGCGTGGATGTCGTGGCCACCGACCGTCCGGAGGAGTTCATCAAGAAATACGGATTCACCGCTCCGCAGGCGCGGTAGCCGGTCTGCCGGCCGGACTCTCCGGCCGTGAAGGGCTGTCGGGAGGGGGTTCGTCGAAACGGTTCGGCGGGTCCCCTCCCGATGCGTATCCGGAGCCCGGGAAGCCGTTTTGCCGGGGCGGCGTAATCTTTTTTCACTATCTTTGCGGAGTGCCGGGGCCGGCCGCCGCGGAAAAAGAGCGCGGCGGAGCGTCGGACGGCACGGAAAACGACGGATAGGATGAAGGAGTCTTTTACCAGAAAAGAGCTGCTCTCCAGGCTGGAGGGTGCCGCCGCCCGGGTGTACGACCCGCGGGAGGCGCGGGCCGTGGCGCTGCTGGCGGCCGAGCGGCTGTGGGGCGTGCGGCGCATCGATTTTTCGCTCGACCCCGGGGCGCAGGTGCCGGCGGACGGGCTGGAGCGTGTGGAGCGGGAGCTGGCGGCCGGCCGCCCCGTGCAGTACACGGTGGGATGGACCGAGTTCTGCGGTCGCCGTTTCGAGGTGGAGGAGGGGTGTCTCATCCCGCGTCCCGAGACCGAGGAGCTGGTCCGGTGGGTCGCCGGGCGGATGGGCGGCCGTCGGGGGGTGCGGATTGTCGATGCCGGAACGGGAAGCGGCTGCATCGCCGTTTCGCTGGCCTGCGAGCTGCCCGATGCCCGGGTCACGGCTTTCGACCTGTCGGAACGGGCGCTGGCCGTCGCGGCGCGGAATGTCCGGAGCAGCGGGGCGGAGGTGCGCCTGCTGCGGGCCGACATGCTGGGCGACTGGAGCGAAGTGGCCGGAGCGGAGAGCTGCGATGCGGTGGTGTCGAATCCGCCCTATGTGCCGCAGTCGGACGAGGCGTCGATGGCTTTGCACGTGGTGGGCTACGAGCCGCACGAGGCGTTGTTCGTGCCCGACGACGACCCGCTCGTCTTCTACCGGGCCGTGGCCGAGGGGGCCCGCCGGGTGTTGAAAAGCGGCGGCGAGCTCTATTTCGAGACCTATCACCTGCTGGCCGGCGAGGTGGAGCGGATGCTGTCCGGATGCGGATTCGCCGGGACGGAGCGCCGCTGCGACCTGTTCGGCAGGGAGCGGATGGTGCGGGCCGTAAAACGATGAAGACCATGTATGACAAGAAGATGAAACAGGCCGGACCCCAATCCCGGACCCCCGAACAGGCGCTGGCTGCGCTCATGAGGCTCTGTGCGCGGGCCGAGAAGTCGAGCGGCGATGCCCTGCGGCTGATGGCGCGCTGGGGTGTGCCGGAAGAGGCGCGCCGGACGGTGCTCGAGCGGCTGGTGCGGGAGAAGTTCATCGACGACGGCCGCTATGCCGGGGCTTTCGTGCGGGAGAAGACGCGCCTCGGCGGCTGGGGGGCCTACAAGATACGGAGCGCCCTGGTGGCCAAGGGGGTGGACCGGACGGTGATAGAGACGGCGCTGGCCGAATACGGCGACAGCGGGACGGAACGTCTCGGGCAGCTGCTCGCCCGGCGCCGGAGGCAGTCGAAACCGGGCGAGGAGCCCTGCAAGACGAAGGCCCGGCTGGTGCGCTACGGCATTTCGCTGGGATACGACTACGGCACGGTGCTCGAAGAGGTGGAAAAAACGATGAATGATGAAGAAGACGATAGGTAAAACTGCGGGGTGTGCGCTGGCGGCGTGCTGCCTCTTTTCGGCGTCGCCCCGTCCGGAGGCGGCCGTCCCCGCCGCCGGAGATACGGTCGCACGGAGCGGATTCCGTCACCCGATAGATGCCCCGCGGCTGCTGGCGGGCAGTTTCGCGGAGATGCGCACCGACCACTTCCATTCGGGAGTGGACTATAAGACGGGCGGCCGCGAGGGGATGCCCGTGCGGGCTGCGGCCGGCGGCGAGGTGGTGCGGGTGAGCATCGCTCCGGGCGGATACGGCTATGCGCTCTATGTTGCCCATCCCGACGGATACACCACCGTGTACGCCCATCTGAGCCGGTTCCGCGACGACATCGCCCGGTGGGTGAAGCTCCGGCGGCGCGAACTGAGAATGAACAGCGGCAGCCTCTACCCCCGGCGGGGGCAGTTCCCCGTGGCGGCGGGGGAGACCATCGCCCTGTCGGGCAATACGGGCTCCTCGATGGGGCCGCACCTCCATTTCGAGATACGCGAGACGGCTTCCCAGCGGACGCTGAACTTCCCGGCGCTGGGCATGCTCCGTTTCACCGACGGAATTCCTCCGCTCATCGAGGCGCTGCACTATGTGGAGGTCGATACCGTGGGCGGCATCCCGGTGCATGCCGCTCCGGTGAGCATTCCGCTGCGGAGGTCGGAGCGGGGCCGCTATGAGGCGGTCGATACGGTGACGCTGACGGGCCGGGGCTACTTCGTGCTGGAGGCCTCCGACCGCAAGGACGGGGTGAACAATACGATGGGCATCTACCGCATTCGCGAACGGGTGGAGGGCCGGCAGGTCTTCGGCTACCGGATGGACGGCTTCGCGTTCGACCGCACGCGCTATTGCAATGCCGTGGTCTACTATCCGATTCAGCGCCGGTCGCGCAACGAGGTGTTCCGGCTGGCGGTGCTGGAGGGCAACCGGCTGGCGGTCTACGACAGCGTGGTCTCCCGCGGAACGATTGCCGTTCCCGAGGGGGAGACCAGGCGGGTCGGGATAGAGGCCGAGGACGACAGCGGCAATGTCTCGCTCCTGGAGCTGGTGGTGCGCGGAGCTCCGGCCCGCGACCTTTCGGCCCGGGCGCAGGGGGTGCCGGCGGACCGCCGGCGGACGTTCACGCGCTATCGCGACGGGCTTCGGGTGGTCATGCCGCGCGAGGTGCTCTACGAGTCGATATATTACCGCCAGTCGCGCCGGGAGACTCCGCGCGGGAATGCGGCCGCCGCGAAGGTGGTGCGCCTCTCGCCCGAGTACGAGGTGCACTCGTCCGACGTGCCGCTGCACGGCTACATAACCCTCTCCATCGACTGCGACGTGCCGGCCGCCCTGCGCGGGCGGGCCGTGCTGGCCTCGGTGGGCGACGACGGGCGGCTTTCGTCGGCCGGCGGCCGCTGGAGCGCGGAGGGGGAGGTCTCGGGCCGGGTGCGCCGGTTCGGAACCTATTGTGCGGTGGCCGACACGGTGCCGCCGCGCATCGCTCCGCTCTTCGCCGAGGCGGTGCAGACCCGGGAGGGAGAGTGGCTGACCTTTTCGCTGGGCGACAACTTTTCGGGCATCGCGTCGTGGTCGGCTGCGGTGGACGGAGCGTGGGTGCCGCTCGAGCGGGACGTCATACGCAACCGGGTCGCCTACGTCGTCTGCCGCGAGGAGCTCGCTCCCGGAGAGAGGCACACCCTCGAGCTGGAGGTGAGCGACGGGGCGGGCAACCGCACCGTGTGGCGCGGAACCTTCCGGCGCTGATTGCCCCGGTGTCCGGGGCGGCGGGGCGCAGTCGCTCTGCGGAAGAAAGTTATCAACAGCCGGTTGTCGATAAAAATGAAACAACAAACGGGCGGAATGCGGGGCGGTTCGCCCGTTTGTTCGTAACTTTACGCTTCGATTTTTACATTTTAGCAGGAGAACATGGCAAAAAGTTACGACCCGAAACGCAGCGGAGCGAATCGCGAAGCCTTTGAAAACTTGACCGAAGCGGCAGGTACCGTGCCCCCTCAGGCCGTGGAGCTGGAGGAGGCGGTGCTGGGTGCGCTGATGCTCGAAAAGGACAGCATCATCTCGGTGCAGGAGTTCATCACCGCCGAGGCGTTCTATAAGGAGACCCACCAGATAATCTACAAGGCCATCGAGGAGCTGTCGATGGAGCTCAAGCCCATCGACCTCTACACCGTGACCGAGAAGCTCAAACTCAAGGGGCAGCTCAAGGCGGTGGGCGGCGCTTCGTTCCTGGCGCAGCTGACCCAGAAGGTGGGCAGCGCCGCGCACGTGGAGTTCCATGCCAAAATCATCGCCCAGAAGTACGTGCAGCGCGAACTGATAAGGGCCGCCACCGAGATTCAGAAACAGAGCTACGACGAGAGCGTCGATGTGACCGACCTGATAGGCTTTGCCGAGGGGGAGATTTTCAAGGTGGCCGAGGGCCATGTGAAACGCAGCGTGCAGAGCTCCAAGGATATCCTCAAGCGCACGATGGAGGCCATCGAGGAGGCTTCCAAAAACCAGGGGACCTTCAACGGCGTGCCGAGCGGCTTCACGGCCATCGACCGCATGACCCTGGGATGGCAGCCCAGCGACCTGATAATCATCGCGGCGCGTCCTTCGATGGGCAAGACCGCCTTCGTGCTGAGCATGGCCCGCAACATCGCCGTGGACCACGAACGGGGCGTGGCCTTCTTCTCGCTGGAGATGAGCGCCACGCAGCTGATGATGCGTCTCATCGTGGCCGAATCGGGTCTTTCGTCCAACGACGTGCGGAGCGGAAACCTCAATCCCGACCAGTGGAACCACCTCGAACAGTCGATAAAACCGCTTTCGGGCGCCCCGCTCTTCATCGACGACACGCCGGCGCTGTCGGTCTTCGAGTTCCGCAGCAAGGCGCGGCGTCTGAAGACGCAGTACGACATTCAGTTGATTATCATCGACTACCTCCAGCTCATGACCGGTTCGCAGGAGACCCGCGGCAACCGCGAGCAGGAGGTGGCCAGCATCTCGCGAACCCTCAAGGCCATCGCCAAGGAGCTGAACATTCCCATCATCGCGCTCTCGCAGCTCAACCGTTCGGTGGAGAGCCGCGGAGGCAGCAAGCGTCCCCAGCTGAGCGACCTGCGCGAGTCGGGCGCCATCGAGCAGGACGCCGACATCGTGGCGTTCATACACCGGCCCGAGTATTACGGCATCACGGAGGACGAAGGGGTGCCTACGGCGGGCATGGCCGAGGTGATTATCGCCAAGCACCGTAACGGAGCGGTGGATACGGTGAAACTCCGCTTCCGCAAGGAGCAGGCGCGCTTCCTCGACTACGACGAGGAGTACGACACCCGCACGGGCGGCGGCTTCGACGGCGGCTTCGGCGGTGTGACCGAAGTGGGTTCGGCCATGAACTCCACCGAGTTCGACATGCCGGCGCCCGGCGCTCCGCTCGGCGGCAGTTTCGACAGCGGTTTCGGCGGCGGCTTTTCGGGCGGCCCGGGAGCGGCGGGCGGAGACGCTCCCTTCTGAGCGCGGTGACGGGCGCTCCGCCGGCCGCCCTTCCCGGCCGGCGGAGTGCGAGAGCTCCCGAACGCGGAATCCCTCCCTGTTTTCTCCGCGGGCAGGAGCCGAAGCGGCCGGCCGCCGTGCCGGACGCATCAGAGGTGTCGGGTCGTGCCGGGCGTATCGGTGGGGCCGGGTGTGCCGGCGGGTGCGGCGGCGCGGATGTGAGGCGCGGGTGCGAGGACCCGAACGTGAAAACTTCCTAAATGATTAGAAGAGATGTTTATCAGATGCTTTGCAGGTGCCGTAACGGGCATAGACGCTACGGTGGTGACCGTCGAGGTCCATATCAGCGCGGGAATCGGAATGTATCTGGTCGGATTGCCCGACAATGCCGTGCGGGAGAGCCAGGAGCGCATCCGTTCGGCTTTCGAGAACAGCGGATTCCGGATGAGCGGCAAGAAGGTGGTGGTCAATCTGGCCCCCGCGGACCTGCGCAAGGAGGGGTCGGCCTACGACGCGACCATCGCTACGGCCATTCTGGCCGCCTCGGAACAGATAACCGCGGCACGTACCGAACAGTATATGGTGATGGGCGAACTCTCGCTCGACGGAACCCTCAAGCCCGTGCGGGGCATTCTGCCGATAGCCATCCGGGCGAAAAAGGCGGGTTTCCGGGGTATGATTGTGCCTGCGGCCAATGCCTCGGAGGCGGCCGTGGTGAAGGGGCTGGAGGTGATAGGGGTCGAGCGGCTGGGGCAAATCGCCGGGTTCCTGAACGGCGACCTGGAGGTGGAGCCCGCCGTGGTGGAGACCCGCGAACTGTTCGCCGCCGACGGCAACCGCTATGCGGAGGACTTCAGCGACGTACGGGGACAGGCCCGGGTGAAGCGGGCGCTGGAGATTGCGGCCGCCGGCGGACACAACGTGCTGATGATAGGCAGCCCCGGAAGCGGCAAGACCATGCTGGCCCGGCGCATGCCGACCATCATGCCTCCGCTCACGCTCTCCGAAGCACTGGAAACCACCAAGATACATTCCGTGGCCGGCAAGCTCGGCACCCACCGGGGCCTGCTCACCCTCAGACCGTTCCGCACGCCCCATCATCTCACCTCGCAGGTGGCCCTTATCGGCGGAGGGACCAATCCCCAGCCCGGAGAGGTGTCGCTGGCCCACAACGGGATTCTCTTTCTCGACGAATTGCCCGAGTTCGGGCGCTCGCAGCTGGAGGTGCTGCGTCAGCCGCTGGAGGATAAGAAGATAACCGTGTCGCGGGCGCGGTACAGCGTCGAGTATCCGGCCAATTTCATTCTGGTGGGGGCCATGAACCCCTGTCCGTGCGGCTACTACAACCATCCCGCCAAGGAGTGCGTGTGCAGCAGCGGGGCGGTGCTCAAGTACATGAACCGCATTTCGGGTCCGCTGCTCGACCGCATCGACCTGCATGTCGAGGTGACCCCCGTGCCGCTGGAGCAGATGACGGGGCCGGCCGCAGGGGAGAGCAGCGCCGTCATCCGCGAACGGGTCGTGAGGGCCCGCGAGGTGCAGGCCCGGCGCTTCGGGCAGGCGGAGGGGGTGCATACCAATGCGATGATGAACAGCCGGATGCTGCGCGAATTCTGTCCGCTCGACCGACAGGCGGCCGAGGTGCTCGGCGCGGCGATGGAGCGGCTCAATCTGTCGGCCCGGGCCTATGACCGCATCATCAAGGTGGCCCGCACCATAGCCGACCTCGAGGGGAGCGAACGGATAACCGTCCGGCATATCGGCGAGGCCATCAACTATCGCAGTCTCGACCGGGCTGACTGGGGACGATGAGGAGGCCGGAAGAGATAGCGGCGCGTCTGCGCGGCGGGCGTGCGGCCGGAAGGGGATGGGCCGGCGGTCCCGCCCCCATGTTCCGTGTCGCGCTGCCGCTGGCCGCGGGGATAGCCCTCGGCGCACGTTTCGAAACGGACTGGGTGCCGCTGGCGGTGACGGCCGGGGTCGCCGCGTGGATTGCGGTGCGTCGGGCGGGCCGGGTCGGCAATCTGGCCTTTCTGCTCTTCGCGGTCTGTGTCGGCGGGCTGCTGGCCACGCTCCACCGGACCGGGAACGGGATGCCTGCGGGCCGGAAACTGCGGGTGGAGCTGGAGCTCGAGGCCGGGTCGTCGGTCGCGGGCGGCAGTGGAAGATGGAACGATTACGTGGCCCGCACCCGCCGCTGGAGTGTGGCGGAGGATGTGCCGGCAGCGGCGGCGGATACCGGCGGACGGTGGTTCGCCGCGGTGCAGAAGGTCGTTTTCAGGGCCGATACGGCGTGGCGGCTGGCCCCCGGCGAGCGGCTGCTGGTGGGTCCGGTCTATGTCAATCCGATGGCCGATACGACCCGCTACGGACGGCTGATGCGTGCGCGGGGATATGCGGCCGCGATTTACCTCCCGGCCTGGAGCCGTGTCGAGCGCTCCGGCGGTCCGGTGCGGTCTGCGGCCGCCCGTCTGTCGCGGTTCCACGAGGCGGCCTCGGCCCGCCTGCGGAGTCTGCCGCTCTCGCCGGAGGCGGCGGGGGTGTGCGCGGCGATGGGTGCGGGCGACCGCCGGTGGATTCCCGACGAACTGAGAAGCGCCTACAACCGCGCCGGAGCGGCCCACCTGCTGGCCGTGTCGGGACTGCATGTGGGCATCGTCTTTCTGCTGGTCAATCTGTTGCTCTATCCGCTGTCGCTCCTCCGGCGGGGACATGTGGTGAAGAATCTGCTGGTCGTCGCGGCCGTCTGGGGCTATGCGCTGGCTGCCGGACTGTCGCCTTCGGCGGTGCGGGCCGCATGTATGTTCTCGATGTTCCAGCTCTCGCTGGCTGCGTCTGTCGGCTACTACGGATTCAATGCGTTGTGCGGAGCCGCCGCGTTGATGCTCGCTTTCGACCCCTATGCGCTCTTCGATATCAGTTTCCAGCTCTCGTTCGTCGCCGTGGCGGCGCTGCTGGTGTGGTACCGTCCCGTGGCGTCGTGGTTCCGCACCCGGAGCCGGGCGGTCAATCTGCTTTGCGGGACGACGGTGGTGGGGCTGGTGGCGAGTGTTGCGACCGCTCCGCTCGTGGCCTGCGCTTTCGGGCGGGTTCCCCTGCTCGGCGTGGCGCTCAATGTGCCGCTGGCGGTTTCGGCGCATGTGGTCGTGCTGGTGTCGGCCCTGTGGATGCTGTTTCCGTGGCCTCCGCTCGCGGCGCTGGCGGGGCCGCTGCTCGAGTGGAGCGTTTCGGTTCAGAACCGGTTGGTCGAGAGTTGCGCTTCGGTCGGCTGGGCGTCGCCCGAGGTCCGTTTGCCGGCGGAGTGGACCGTGGTCATTTACGGAGTGCTGGTCGTGGCGACGGCGGCGGTCGGGCGGAGAAACCCGGACGGAGATTTCAGAAGCGGGGAGTAGTGCGGCCGCCATACGAAAAAAAAGTGTCCGACGATTGTCGGACACCTTCCTCTTTAGTAGCGGGGGGAGGACTCGAACCTCCGGCCTTTGGGTTATGAGCCCAACGAGCTACCAACTGCTCCACCCCGCGATGTGGGTACAAAAGTAGATAAAAAATCCGTCAAAACAAAAAAATCGTGCGAAAACCTGCCGCACCGATTCGCTCCCCGGGGCGGCGGAGCGTTGTAAACGCGTATCGTACAGAATTATCTGTGCCGCAAAAATCGTGCAAAATTTTTTTCTCTTCGCGGGAGCCGTGCCGGGCGCGGGCGGGAATGTCGCGCTTTTTGTCCGGGTCCGGAGCCCGGATGAAAAGGCGGTTCGCGGATATTTTCGTCGGAACTCCGGCTGCCGGCCGGGGCGGAGCGGAAAAAAGAGACGATTTTCCGGGATGGATGATTATTTTTATAAAAAATCAGCTATATTTGTAAAATAGTCCGGCCGCCGAAGCGGCCCGGTCTCCGCCGCAGGGGCGGGTGCCGGATTGTCGGGGCGTTTCGGATTGCAGACCGTTTAAAAATGAAACGATTATGAAAGAAATGCGGAAATCGGGCCTCTCTTTCCCGGGACGTCGGTTTCGGGAACGGTTCGCAGGAGTGTTTCGTGCGGCCTGCATCGGCGGTGCGGGAGCGGTTATGATGGCGGCGGCCTGTCCGGCGGCAGGGCAAAACGGCGGCGGGCCGGACTCTTCCCTGCGCGGGGTGCCGCGAACCGAAGGGGCGGAACAGACGCAGCACCGGTGGCGGGTGGCGGAAGCCGTGGTCGCCGACCGGACCACGGGGCTGCCGTTGAGTTACGCCTCGGTCTATCTGAACGACGGCCGGCGGGGCACGGTGACCAACCGTCAGGGCGAGTTCGCGATAAGGATTGCCGACGGGGACGAGAGCCTGGCCGTCAGCTATGTGGGTTACGAGAAGCGCACCGTGCCCATCGACCGGCTGACCGATACGGTGTGGCTCCGGCCGATGACCTTCGAGATAGAGACGATAACGGTGATTCCGGCCGACAAGCTCACCGAACGGCTTTTCAAACGCTACGAGGAGCTCTACCGGCGCGGGAGACTGGTGCCGCGGCACGAAGAGCGTTACCGCTACTATTACCGTCAGACCACACAGACCGACGGAGAGTACAACGAGGTGATGGAGGCTTTCTTCAATGCGGCGGCTCGCTTCTCGGTGCGCGACCTGCGCTATGCGGCGGGGCGCTATGCCAAGCTGGAACCGGAGCGGGGCGAGTATCTCTTTACGTTCACCAACTTCTTTACCAACAGTTACATCCTGCCGTTCGTCCCGAACCCCAGACTCTGCGACGTGCGGATTGCGGATATCATTTTCCCCTACCGCAACACCTACCGCCGCTTCTACACCACCTCGGCGGCCGTGCTGACCGACAGCCGGGGGGAGCGTATCTACAAGCTCACCTTCAAGCGCAAGCCGGAGGTGTGGCGCTCGATTTCGGAGTGTTCGCTCTACATCGACCCCGAGACGCTTTTCATCCATCGCTGCGAGGGGGAGATACGGCGCCTGGAGTATTTCGACATATCGAATAATCTGCCTATCAGCAAGATTGACGTTCGCTTCTCGATAACCTACCGCGAGCAGGAGGGGATTCCCGTGGTGGAGACGGTGCATGCCTACGGAGAGGGGTTCCGGGACATGAACGATTTGCATACGGGCGATGTGAATGCCGTGCTGTTCAACGTCGGTCCGAGCGAAGCGGGCGGAACGGAGCTCGGCGGCGACGATTTCCTGCTCCGGCAGATAACGTCCGACGGCTACGATGCCGCCGAGTGGGAGGACATCGAGATAATCAAACGCACCCCGCTCGAAGAGCGGGCCATGCGGATGTTCGAAAAGAAGAATCTTTTCCGGACCTATTGACCGGCGGAGGGAAGACGAAAGGACCCCGGCCTGCTTTTGTGCGGGCCGGGGTCCTGTATGTTCGGCGTGTGTCGGGGCGCCTCCCCTTATGCCTGCGGGGTGTCGGCGGGGGCGGACTCTTTCAGATGCCCCGCCACGATTTCCGAGAGGTCGTAGACCGGTCGGGTGCTGCCTCGCGAAACGGCTTTCTTGCAGAGCGGGCAGGCCGTGACGATGGCGTCGGCGCCCGTGGCTTCGAGGTGTCCGGCTACCGCGACGGCTATCTTCTCCTGGTTGCGGTCGTCGATGGCCAGGTTGGCGACGCTGCTGCCGCAGCAGAGTGCGTTTTCGCGGGTCTGCGCCGGCTCCACGAGCTCTCCGACGGAGCGGATGACTTCGCGCGGCGGTTCGTAGATGCCCCCCTTGCGCCCCAGTTCGCAGGGGTCGTGGTAGGTGAAGCTCTCGGCGCCGTGCTCCACCCCGATGCGGCCTTCGTCCAGCAGCCGGCGGAGGTACTCCGAGTGGTGGAGTATTTCGATTCCCGGCAGGTCGTAGTCCTCCTTGAAGACCTTCAGGCAGATGGGGCAGGAGGTGACCAGCGTGGTGATGCCGTGTTTGCGGAACAGGGCCGTGTTGTGCTCCATCATCCGGCGGGCCGAGTCGGTCTCGCCCGCCAGTTTCAGCGGCCGGCCGCAGCAGACGCCTCCCTCGCGGTCGGCCCACCAGACCGCTTCGCCGGCCGCCGAGAAGATGCGCTCCATCGCCTGCAGGGTGCGCGGGGTGAGCAGGGTCATACATCCGGCGAAGTAGCCCACCTTGCCCGCTCCGTGCGAGGGGTCTATGCCCCGCAGGTATTCGTAGCGGCGTTCGTTGGGGGTGTTGCGCAGCGTGTCGCGGCTGTTCAGACGCAGGGTGTTGAGGTCGATGCCCACCGGGCAGAGGTTCTGGCAGCGGCCGCACATCAGACAGTTTTCGGCCACGCTCTCGGTGAGCATGCCGTAGCGTCTGTCGCGCAGGAAGTAGACCGACTGCACGCGGTCGTAGCCGGCCTGGCTCTGCAGCTGGCAGGGGTCGATGCAGATTCCGCACCGCGAGCAGGCCTCCACCTGGAAGTGGTCGAAGCTGCTCTCCTTCTCCGAGCTGGTTATGCCGTAGCGGCGCAGGAAGATGAGCGGTATTTCGGTGAAGATGTGCATGTAGCGGGAGAAGGGCATCGCCACGAAGAAGATGCACAGCACCGACGAGTAGAGCCACCAGGCCACCGGTTCGGCACTCACCGTGACTTCGGGGCCGAGCAGCCGCAGCAGTCCGTTGCCGAGACTGCCGGTGAGGAATCCTCCGTTGTCGTAGATGGCGGCCGTGAGGCTTTCGGCCACCAGACGGGCCGGGAAGATGAACCACAGGGCCGAGAGGGCGATGCGGTCGCCGGGCGTGTGCCGGGTCGTTTTGCGCATGCCCATCATCTTTGACCGCATGCGTTTGGCCCAGGCCAGCGCCACGCCGCTCAGCACGAAGAGCAGCAGCAGGTCCATGACGAAGGCGAAGTCGATGCCCCAGACGGCGGCGTGCTCCAGCCCGTAGTGGGCTCCGAACCAGCGGAAGAAGACATGCACCCACAGGGGCGAGAAGGTGAGCCCGTAGGCTGCGGCCTCAATCCACCCCACTGCGATGAGCAGAAACCAGCCGAAGGCGAGCGAGGCGTGCATGTATCCCAGCAGGGGATTGACCCTGAAGATGCGCCGGTGGAGCAGCGATTCGCTGATGACCTCGCCGACGGCCTCTGCGGTGCGCCGCGAGAAGATGCCGCGTGCGACCCGTTTCTTGTCGGCCCGCGGCATGGCTATGAACCAGTTCGCATATTTCCAGAGCACCACCGCGAAGAGAATGAGCGCCCCGACGGCGAACGGCACTACGAAACTATCGAAATATCTCATCGTTACTTATCCTCCAACTCTCTTTTGATTAACATCACCAGTCCGCGGGTGTTGATTCCCCTCGGACAGCTCAGGCGGCACTTGCCGCAGAGCATGCATTTACCCATCTCCTCGTAGGCCCCTTCGTACTCGCCGCGGCGCACCAGCGTGTGCACCCTGCGGAAGTTGAACGAGGTGAGGTTGCCGGCCGTGCAGGTCGCCGTGCAGCTTCCGCAGGCGATGCAGGCCTGGAACTCGGGCATCTGGGCCATGATGCGGCGGGTGATGCTCAGGTCGTTGGCATCCATGTCCACGGCCCGCGGGCGTGCGATGTTGAAACCCCAGTTGATTGCCATGGCTCTATCGTGCGTTAAGATATTCGACCACGCTCATCGCTGCGGCGACTCCTTCGTTCATGCTCTCGCCGATGTTCTTGGGGGCGGTCACCGTGCCGGCGTAGAATATCGACGCAGCGCCCGAGCGCACGTTCCCGGCGAAGGGATTGAGCGGAGAGACGAATCCGTTCGGAGCCAGGTTCACCCCTTCGGTGCAGGCGAACCGTCCGTTGCTGCATCCAGGGCGCATGCCCACGATGAGCACCAGCATGTCCACGCTCATCTTCAGCGGACGGCCCACCAGCGTGTCCTCGGCCTTGATTTGCAGCCGGCCGTCGAAGGTGGGGCTGGCCTCCGAGATGCGGCCGCGGATGAAATTGACGTTGTACTTCTGCTGGGCCTCGCGGTACATCTCCTCGTAACCGGGACCGAACATGCGGATGTCCATGTAGAAGTTGTAGACCTCGGCCTGCGGGAAGAGCTCCTTCATCTCCATGGCCTGCTTCACGCCCGTGATGCAGCAGACCCGCGAGCAGTGGCGCTGTCCCACCTTCTCGTCGCGCGAGCCCACGCAGTGCAGAAAGGCGATGCGCCGGGGGGCCGACCCGTCGGCCAGCGCCACGCGGCCCTCGTTGAGCATCCGTTCGATATCGACCGTCGTGTAGACGTTGTCGTAGATGCCGTAGCCGTACTCCTCCTTGATGCGGGCGTCGAACAGGTCGAATCCCGAGCAGACCACCACGGCGTCGGCCTTCAGTTCGCGGCCTCCGTTTACGGTCACGCCGTTCGCCGCGATGCGTTCCACCTCGGTGCCGGTCATCACCTCCGCTCCGCTGGCGGCCACCTCGCGCTTCAGTGCGTCGAGCACCTCGCCGGCGGGCGTGAGCGTGGGGAAGAGTTTGTGCCATCCGTTGAGTTTGCCGCCCAGCGTCCGGTCGCGTTCGACCAGCAGCACCTCGACTCCCTGGGTGCGCAGGGTGGAGGCGCACTTCATTCCGGCGGCACCGCCGCCTACGATTATTACTTTCTTGCTCATTGTCTTACTTCGTATGTTCTCTCCTGCGAGCAGCAGTTCACCACCGCCTGCTCGGGTTTTCCAATCAGTTTACCGTTGTTGCCCAGGTATTTGGCATCGGGGTCGTACTTGACGCCCATTTTGTCGAGCAGGGGCTCCACGTCCACCTGGTGCATCTGCATGCCCAGCTGCCAGGGGTCGTAGCCCAGCACCAGACCCGCCATCTCTTCGTAGGTGATGACCGGAATGCCGCGGCCGTTCGGGCCGTAGGTCACACCCTCCATCTCGGCTATCGTGTACTGCCACTTGTCGAGGAACATGGCGCATCCCGGACAGTTGCAGACGATGAAGTCGGGCCGGTAGGGGGCCATGGAGGCGAACTTCTTCTGGGAGTTGGCCACCGAATAGCCGCGGTTGGCCTGCACCAGGTAGTTGCGGAATCCGAATCCGCAGCAGTGGCGCCGTTCGGGATAGTCCACCACCTCGCCGCCCCACGCCTCAATCATGCCGGCCAGCACGTAGGGGAACTCCGAGCCGCCGATGCCGCTCTTGGGGAATATCTTGGCGTAGTGGCAGCCGATGTGCTCCACGCCCTTGAGCGGGGCGCCGGTTTCGACGTTCATCAGCGGGTGCACCATGCGGGCCGCTATCTGCTCGCGGTTGTGGAATATGACATCGGAGGTGTGGGCGATGTTGCGCGGGATGCGGAACTCGCGGCCCGTGGCCTTGAAGAGGTTCTCGCGGGTGCGGGCTTCGGTCTCGGGGAACTCGTGCCAGGTCTCCAGAATCTCGGTGTAGATGCCGAAGGAGGTGATGCACGAGGAGGTGAAGTTCTCGTACCCGGCTGCGGTCATCAGCGCGAACTGGCGGGCGACCACCGTCATGATGGTCTCCAGCGGGACGATGTCCGAGTGGTAGCCGATGCCCGTGCAGGAGGTGTGCAGGGGGTCGTCGAGCACATCCTTGCCCAGGTCGTTGCGCATGATATCGAGAAAAGCCGCTTCGCTTCCGGGGAAGAAATTCTGGCGGATGCAGCTGCGTGCATAGTAGTAGCGGTCATCGGCAATCTCTTTCTGATACTCTTTCCAACTGCTTCGTTTCATGTCTTTTCGCTCTCTTTTCGTTAGAAGTGCTCTTTAATGGTGGTCGCCGCTGTTGGTGGTGTAGACGTCGTTGAGGTAGCTCTGGTCGGCCGACTCGTAGCCCATCTCCCGGGCCTTGCGCTCGGAGTGGCGTTCGATGTTGTCGAAGAACTCCATGCCTCCGCTCACCTCGAAGATGCGTTTGAGCTCCTGCAGCGAGTCGTCCGAGATGCGGCGCACGGCTCCCGCCCCCTCTTTCATGTAGTTGGGGCTGAACTTGGGGAACAGGTCGGTGTCGTGGTCGTAAATCCAGCTCCACACCGGACCCTGTTCGGGGTGCATTTCGGGTTTCACCAGTTTGGGATGGACGCAATAGCCGGTGGCGAGGATGCTCTCGCCGATGGTGCGCTTGAGGGCCAGCTGCTGGCGTCCCTTTTCGCTCTCGACGAAGAAGCCCAGTTTCTGGGAGAGGGTCCTCAGGGCCTGAATCACGTAACCGGGCGTGTTGCCGCGCGGACAACGCGGACGGCACGACATGCATTCGCCGCAATACCAGATGGTATCGCTCTTGAGCAGGCGCTCGATGGCTTCGTCGTCGCGCGACTGTACGATGGTCACTATCTGACGGGGGTCGTAGTTGTAGAACTCGGCCGCGGGGCAGACGCCCGTGCAGACGCCGCAGTTCATGCAGGCGGAGAGACCCTCCTGCAGCCTGACGTCCTCCATCAGCATGTCGAAATATTTTCCCATAACAAATAAAGAGTAACTTTGCGACTGCAAAGTTACCCCTTAAATCTCTTCGCGCCCTACGCGCTAACACCTACTTCGAGTAGGTATAAATACTTATTTTCCCTCTCCTTCCGCGGGCTTCCGCCGGCGCTCGTAATCCACGAATTCGAAGGGCGAGGGGAACTGCTCTCCGCGGGGATGGCTCTCCCGGGCGGTTTCGCGCCACACGGCCGGGTCGATGTCCGGAAAGAGGGTGTCGCCCCGGTAGGCGGCGTGCACTTCGGTGACGTAGAGCCGGTCGGCCAGCTCCATCGCCTGCCGGTAGATTTCGCCGCCGCCGATGATGAAGAGCTCCTCCTGCGGCGGGAATATCCCCACGGCCTCCTCCAGCGAGTGGGCCGTGAGCGTCCCCTCGGCCCGGAAGCCGGCATTGCGCGTGACCACCACGTTGGTGCGGCGGGGCAGCGGACGGCCCAGCGATTCGAAGGTCTTGCGGCCCATAATCACCGGATGGCCGGTGGTGATGGCCTTGAAACGGCGCAAATCCTCCGAAATGTGCCACAGCAGCGTGTTGTCTGCGCCGATGACTCCGCCGTCGGCCACGGCTACGATGATGTTTATCATAGATTCATATCCTTGGTTTGCAAACTGTTCGGCGTCACAGGCCGGATGGTTCGTCCCGACCTTTTCAGCCTTTTGGGGTCTTTCCCGGCCGCTTCAGCCTTTCCGTTCTTTTCGGCCGCTCGGGTCGCTTCCGGCCGCAGCCGGGATGTGCGGAGCTCCGGTCGCGGGCTCCGGCGGTTTGGCCCCTCTCAGAACGACATGGGGGCCTTGATGGCGGGCCACGGGTCGTATCCTTCGAGGGTGAAATCTTCGTAGCGGTAGTCGAACAGGGATTTCACTTCGGGATTCAGCTTCATGCGCGGCAGCGGACGGGGGGTGCGTGCGAGCTGCTCCTCCGCCTGCTCCATGTGGTTGAGATAGAGGTGCGTGTCGCCCAGCGTGTGGACGAACTCTCCCGGCAGAAGTCCGCATTCGCGGGCCATCATCTGGGTCAGCAGGGCATAGGAGGCGATGTTGAACGGAACCCCCAGGAAGGTGTCGGCGCTGCGCTGGTAGAGCATGCACGAGAGCCGTCCTTCGGCGACGTAGAACTGAAAGAGTACGTGGCAGGGCGGCAGGGCCATCTCCTCCACTTCGGCCACGTTCCAGGCCGAAACCAGAATGCGCCGCGAGTCGGGGTTGTGTTTGATGAGCTCCAGCGCATTTCTAATCTGGTCGATGGTCTTTCCGTCGGGCCGCGGCCAGCTGCGCCACTGGTAGCCGTAGACGTGGTTGAGGTCGCCGTAGCGATAGCCCTCCAGGGGCGAAGGCTCTCCGCACTGTTCGAGGAACGTTTCGCGCGGGAGGGGCGTCGCGCCGCGGCGGGCGCACAACTCGCCGTAGTAGCGGTAGGCGTCGTTGTCCCAGATGTGCACGCCGTTGTCCACCAGGTATCTGATGTTGGTGTCGCCGGCCAGAAACCACAGCAGTTCGTGAATCACCCCCTTGAGAAACACCTTCTTGGTGGTGAGCAGGGGGAATCCTTCGCCCAGGTCGAAGCGCATCTGATAGCCGAAGATGCTGCGCGTGCCGGTCCCGGTGCGGTCGCTTTTCACGACGCCCCGGTTGCGGATGGTTTCCAGAAGCCGGAGATACTGTTTCATCGTTCGATTCGTTTAAGGGTGATTTCGCCCCGGTCGTCCATGACCGCATAGGCCGGGTTCTCGAACCACTCGCCCAGAAAGAACGCCCGGCGTCTTTCGTCGAGCGGGTACTCCTCCAGACAGTGGATGTGGCCGAAAATGAAGTAGTCGGCGTCGCAGTGCTCCAGGAACCGGCGGGCGAAGCCTATCTGGGGCTCCTGCTCGCCGCAGAAGGTCTTGGTGACGCTTTTGGCCTTGCGGCTCGATTCCGACCAGCGGTTGCCGAAGGCGAGCGCCAGGTCGGGATGCACCAGCCACGAGAAGAGCCAGCGGGCGGTGCGGCTGCGGAAGACGGCGTTCATGAGCCGCAGCATCGGCCGCCGTCCCACGTTCAGGTTGTCGCCGTGGGCGATGAAGACCTTCTTGCCGCCGAGGGTCAGCAGCTCGGGCCGTTCGTGTATCTCCACGCCGCATTCGCTGCGGAAGTAGTCCCTCACCCACATGTCGTGGTTGCCCGGGAAGAAGTGGATGCGCACCCCCCGGTCGGAGAGTTCGGCCAGCTTGCCGAGCGTGCGCACCTGCCCTTTGGGGACCACCCGGCGGTATTCGAACCAGAAGTCGAAGATGTCGCCCACCAGGAACAGGGCGTCGGCATCGGCGCTCACCCGGTCGAGCCACTCGACGAAGAGCTTCTCCTTGCGTCGGGGGTCGCCGTCGGTCTGAAGTCCGAGATGGATGTCCGAAACGAAATAGTACATGGCGGAGGGGCTGTGTGCGGCGGCGCGTTATTTGAGCAGCGCGCCGAGTTTGCTTTCGAGCTGGGTTCCTGCGAGGTCCTTGCCGGCCAGGTTGCCGTTGCGGTCGATGAGGAAGTTGGTCGGAACGCTGGCGACGTTATAGCTTCTGACGGCGGGCGAGGCGCCTCCCTTGAAGTCGCACACCGAAATCCAGGGCAGTTTCTGGTTCTGTACGGCGGTGACCCACGCCGGACGCGACGTATCGACCGAAACCTGGTAGATTTCGAAGCCCTTGTCGGCGAACTTGGCGTAGAGGTCCTTGAGTTCGGCGTTGTAGACGGTGGCGCGTTCCGAGGAGAGGCTCCAGAAGTCGAGCAGCACGACCTTCCCTTCGCCCAGCTGCGAGAGGCTCTGCATCTTGCCGTACATGTCGGGCAGGGTGATGTCGGGGTAGCCCCTCTGTTCGGCGCTGGCCAGCTCCTGGTTGAGCATCCGCACCATGTCGGCGTTGGCCTGCGCCTCGTCGAGGCTCTTCTTCAGGGCCAGCACGTAGGGCGAGGTGGGGTGGGAGACCAGGGTCGAGTCGCACACCATCCGGTAGTAGACGAAGTCGGTGTTGCCGTTGAAAAGCGTCTCGTCGCCCGGAAGACGCTGGTAAAGTGCATAGACTGCGGCCAGCGAGCCGGCGTTCTCGGTGATGAACCTTATCTGTTCGCGCTTGATGGCCGCATACTCCTTGGCATAGCGGGCCGTGAGCTCCTTCTGCTGTTCGCTGCCGTTTTCGGCGGCGGAGTAGAGGTTGGCTATCGAGTCGAGCGAGAGCGTACCCTGCACCAGAATGGAGTTGAGCCGGCGGATGAGCTCCGATTCGGGCGAGCCCTCCACGGTGTAGGTTTTGGAGATGCCGCCTACCGAGCTGACGTATACCTTCTCGCCGGGCGAGAGCATCAGGGGCACGAATTCGTCCTTCACCTTCAGGTTGAACTGCGTGGGTTGCTGGTCGGCGAGGGAAATGTCGAATTTGAAATTGCCCATGGCGTCGGTCACGACGGTATCGACCACGCGTTTGGCCGCGGGGGTCACCATCTCCAGATAGACGCTCACTTTGTCGTTGCCGGCGAAACGGCCGCTCAGTTTCACTTTCGGCTGTCCGCACGAAACCAGCACGGCGGCCAAACCAAGTACGATTAGTTTTTTCATTGACTTAATATGACATAAACGAAACACAAAGATAGGACTTTTATTCCAATAAAAGAAACGTTGCGGCCTACCTTTAAAGTATGCTTTTCCGCGGAGGGCTATTTCACCGGACGGCGGTGGAGGTTGTTGCTCTTCCCGTTTTTCTGTTTTTTGTTCTGGTGGGGGCTCTTTTTGTTACGCGGCGTTTGGAACTGTTTATAGTCGCTTTTGAGATTATTGAGGGCGATTTCATCCACGGTAATCCTGTTTTCGGACATCCGCTTTATGTCTTTTATGATGGCTTCGTTGTTGGGGTGCTCTTCGTTGTACTCGTAGCTTTTGGCACGCATGAAGCGGGCCACGTTGCTGATGACCTCGTCCGTGGCGCGGCGGTCGGCTCCCTCCAGCGAACGGAGGATGCGTTCGATGTTCTTGCCGTAGTGCTTGAACATTATCCGCTTGGCGGGATAGGGCATCTTTTCGGGCCGGGCGCTGAGCGAACTGCGCGAGGGAATGGGATAGGGCGAATCGACATCGAGCTGAAAATCAGCCATGATGAACAGATGGTCCCAAAGCTTGTGGGCCAAATCGGCCGTGTCGCGCAGCGTGGTGTTGAGGTTGCCCATCACGGCAATCACCAGCCGGGCCTGACGGTTGCGCTCCTCGCGGTCTTCGATGGTCATCAGGTAGTCCACCATTTCGTGTATGTGCCGGCCGTACTCCGGCAAGAAGAGTTTTTTACGCTCGTAATTGTAGTTCTTGTTCATATTAGAATGAGAATTGGGCCCTTTTTCTCTTTTCAATCGGCGACCGACGATACCGGATGCAGACTCGCGAATGGAACGAAAAGATTCCGGGCATGACGAATCAGAAGCCTCGAAACCGCTCCTCCGCGCTTCCCCGGACGTGAGCGGCCGGAGGGTGCGGGTGATGCGTTATTTCTTAACTTTGGGACAAATATAGTCGTTATTTCCGGAATAACGATAAAATCGTGCAAAATATTATGACAAAAGTTCTGGTGATAGAGAGTTCGAAAAGCATTCGCAACACGCTAAAGGAGAGATTGGAATACGAAGGCTATTCCGTGGAGAGCCTCCCTTCCTACGACCAGGCCGACCTGCAGGTGCAGCGGCTGCGGTTCGATGTGGTCATCTGCGACCGCCTGGACGGCAAGCTGCCCAACGGCGTGCCTTTCATATACCTTTCGTCCGACCCCTCGGTCGAGGCGGCGGTCGGGTCGGTGAAGGCGGGGGCCTCGGACTTCATCGCCAAACCCATCGACATGAACCATCTGCTGGGGGCCATCCGCAAAATCGACGGCGGGGCGGCCGCCCCGCAGCCCGCCGCGAAGTCCGCCTCCGTGCGCAGGACGCGCAGGCAGACGGTGGAACCCATCATCGGCGAATCGCCGCAGATACTGCATGTCAAGCACCTGATAGATAAGGTGGCGCCCTCGATGGCCCGCGTGCTCATAACCGGCTCCAACGGCACCGGCAAGGAGCTGGTGGCGCATTGGCTCCATGCCAAGAGCGCCCGGGCCGACGCGCCGTTCGTGGAGGTCAATTGCGCGGCCATCCCCTCGGAACTCATCGAGAGCGAGCTGTTCGGACACGAGAAGGGGGCCTTCACCTCGGCCGTCAAGCAGCGCAAAGGCAAGTTCGAGCAGGCCGACGGCGGGACGCTCTTCATGGACGAAATCGGCGACATGAGCCTTCCGGCGCAGGCCAAGGTGCTGCGTGCGCTGCAGGAGAACAAGATAAGCCGTGTGGGCAGCGACCGCGACCTGGACGTGGACGTGCGGGTGATTGCCGCCACCAACAAGAACCTGCGCGAGGAGATTGCGGCCGGACGTTTCCGCGAGGACCTCTATCACCGGTTGAGCGTCATCATGATACATGTGCCGGCTCTCTGCGACCGGCGTGAGGACATTCCGCTGCTGGTGCGGCACTTCATCGCCTCGATTTGCGACGAGTACGACATTCCCGTCAAGGAGATGGAGCCGGAGGCGGTGGCCGAGCTGCAGGCGATGCCGTGGAGCGGCAACATCCGCGAGCTGCGCAATGTCATCGAACGGCTCATTATCCTCAGCGGCGACACCATCACCCTCGAGGACACCCTCACCTATGCCGCCGGCACCGACCTGGCGACGGTCTTCGACCGCCGGACCGCCTGAGCGGGCTTTGGCCGGAATTTTTTCCGAACCCCGCCCGATGCTCTTGTCCGGTGCCTTTGTCCGATGTTGTCGCCCGGAGTCCTCGCCCGGAGTCCTCGCCCGATGCTCTTGTCCGGTGCCTTTGTCCGATGTTGTCGCCCGGAGTCCTCGCCCGGAGTCCTCGCCCGATGCTCTTGTCCGGTGCCTTTGTCCGATGTTGTCGCCCGGAGTCCTCGCCCGATGTCCCGTCCGGGGCTTTTGTCCGGAGCCTTTGCCCGGTGTGTCGCCCGGTGTGTCGCCCGGTGTCCTCGACTGATGTCCCTCCTCCGCCTGGGGCGGCCGGTGCGGGCCGGGGTGCGGGCTATTTCAGGAAGGCGAATCCCACGGCCAGTATCAGGCAGCCGAAGGCCGCCAGATGGTTCCAGTGGAGGCTTTCGCCGCGGAAGAGCAGCGTGGAGAAGAGGGTGAAGACCACCAGCGTGATGACCTCCTGAATGATTTTGAGCTGCATGAGGGTGAAGGGGCCTCCGTTGCCCGCGAATCCGATGCGGTTGGCGGGAATCTGAAACGAATATTCGGCCAGCGCGATGCCCCACGAGAAGAGGATGACCGCGGCCAAAGGCCACGAGGTGGAGATTTTCATCTGCTGCAGTTTGAGATGGCCGTACCAGGCCACGGTCATGAAGATGTTGGATATCACCAGCAGCAGAATGGTCCAGAGTGCTTTCATAAGCGGATGTCTGAAAAGTTGAACGAACGCTCCGCCCGGACGCGTCCGATGGCGGCGTGCGGCGAAACCGTTGCAAAAATAGGTCGAAAAAGTCATCCGTGAAAATTCCGCGGAATTTTCCGCATCGGAAAAAGCCGCGCCCTTTTTCTGCAATCCCGACCGAAATGGCTGTCTTCGGCTTCGCCTTGGATACTTCCGCCCGGCAAAATGCAAACAATAGTTTGCTTTTGCGCCCGCTTATTCGTCGTCTTCGGCTTCGCCTTGGATACTTCCGCCCGGCAAAATGCGAACAAGAGTTTGCTTTTGCGTTTTGCTTATTCGTCGTCTTTGGCTTCGCCTTAGATACTTCCGCCCGGCAAAATGCAAACAATAGTTTGCTTTTGCGTTTTGCTTATTCGTCGTCTTTGGCTTCGCCTTAGATACTTCCGCTCGGCAAAATGCAAACAATAGTTTGCTTTTGCGCTCGCTTATTCGTATCTTTGAATAAAAATTGTGCGATTATGGCTATTTTCGAGGTTACGGGCGGACGACGCCTGAAAGGAGAGATTACCCCTCAGGGCGCTAAGAACGAGGCCCTTCAGATATTGTGTGCGACATTGCTCACCCCCGAGGAGGTGGTGGTCGGCAACCTGCCGCAGATAGTGGACGTGATGCAGCTCATCGCGCTGCTCGAGCGGATGGGCGTGGAGGTGCGCCGCATCGACGGCTCCACGTACGGTTTCCGGGCCCGCCGAATCGACCTCGACTACCTGAAAAGCGACGACTATCGCGACCGGGCGGCCCGTCTGCGCGGTTCGGTGATGATTATCGGCCCGCTGCTGGCCCGTTTCGGAGTGGGCTACATCCCCAAGCCGGGCGGCGACAAGATAGGGCGCCGCAGACTCGACACCCACTTCATCGGTTTCCAGAAGCTGGGGGCCCGGTTCACGTTCGACACCAACGAGAACTTCTATTCGGTGGAGGGCCGGAATCTGAAAGGCACCTACATGCTGCTCGACGAAGCCTCCATCACCGGTACGGCCAACATCATCATGGCCGCCGTGCTGGCCAAAGGCAAGACCACCATCTACAATGCCGCCTGCGAACCCTACATCCAGCAGCTGTGCAGGATGCTCAACCGCATGGGCGCCCGCATCTCGGGCATCGCCTCCAACCTGCTCGAAATCGAGGGCGTGGAGCAGCTCGGCGGCACGACCCACACGCTGCTGCCCGACATGATTGAGGTGGGCAGTTTCATCGGCATGGCCGCCATGTGCCGTTCGGAAATCACCATCAAGAACGTTTCGTTCGAGAATCTGGGCATCATCCCCGCGCAGTTCGCCCGCATGGGCATCGGCTTCGAACAGCGGGGCGACGACCTCTTCATCCCGCAGCAGGACCACTACCGCATCGAGAGCTTCATCGACGGTTCCATCATGAACATCGCCGATGCGCCGTGGCCCGGCCTGACGCCCGACCTGCTGAGCGTCTTTCTGGTGGTGGCCACCCAGGCCAAGGGGGCAGTGCTCATCCACCAGAAGATGTTCGAAAGCCGTCTGTTCTTCGTGGACAAGCTCATCGACATGGGTGCGCAGATAATTCTGTGCGACCCGCACCGCGCCACGGTCATCGGACACGACCACCGGGTGGTGCTGCGGGCCACCAGAATGACCTCGCCCGACATCCGTGCCGGCGTGGCGCTGCTCATCGCCGCCATGAGCGCCGAGGGCAAGAGCGTCATTCAGAACGTGGAGCAGATAGACCGCGGCTACCAGAACATCGACGGCCGTCTCAACGCCTTGGGTGCCGAAATCGTGCGCCGCGACTGAGCGGTGCCGTCCGCGCGGGGCGCCGGGAGCCCGGAATCCCTTCTGCGAACTATTCGCGGGTGCAGCCGCGGAAAGTGAAGTTCTTCTGCATCAGATAGCTGTAGCAGACCGTGATGAGCGTGGTCAGCATTTTGGAGAGCGTGGGGTCGAGGTGCGCGGCTTCGACGAGCAGTTTCATGCTGCCGTAGGTGATGAGCACGGAGCCGGCCACGGAGAGCACGTAGCGTCCCAGCTGGATGCCTCCCGGGAGTGCCGAGCCGCGGAACGCGACGTATTTGTTGAGCAGGAATCCGTTGAAAAAGGTGATGGGAAAGACTATCGCCAGAGCCGCGATGTGGGACGAAATCACCGCGAACCCCAGGTCGAAAAGACGCTGCCCGAACGCATGGTAGACCAGGTGGTAGAGCAGTGCGTCGAGCAGCATGTTCGTTCCGCCGCACACGCCGTAGCGGAAAGTGCGGAGCGGCAGCAGGTGCCGCAGCGGCCCGATGTAGAAACGGTCTATCAGCCGGGTTATGGCGTTGGACGAGGCCACCTTATCTGATTTTTTTACTGTAAATCCAAACCCCTTCGCTCCATTTGCGCAGGGTCCTCGCATGCTCTTCGGCCTGCTCGCGGTTTTCGGACGAGTAGGCGCTCACCACCCAGCGGCCGGGAGCGTAGAAAACCTTCTCGAAGAGGGCCCCTTCGACCGTCCCCTGGTTCTGGGCGATGTAGCGTTCGGCGTTCTCCTCGCTGCTGAAGACGGCCGCCACGACATAGTGGATGTGGGTCGCTTCGGTTTGCGGAGCGGCCGTCGGGGCGGGGGCTTCGGAGCCGGCCGGAGTCTCCGCGGCGGGAGATTGGCCGTCGGGGCTTGCCGTCGTCTGCTCCGTGGCTGCGGATTGGACGGCCTGCCGTTGCAGTTCGCGGAGGATGAAATCTTCCGAGGCGGACTCTCCGGCGGTTTCGTCTGCGGGGTTTCCGGCGCTCTTATCGGCATGTCCGCCCGAAGGGGCTGCGTCGGGCCGCGCATGGTCGCGGACGGAATTCTCGAGCTGTTCGGCGATGAACTCCTCCGATGCCGAGGGTCGGGTCCGGTCGATGCGGGTGACGCCCAGCCACACCGCGGCAGCGGCTCCGGCGGCCGCCAGGCTCCAGAGCCAGGGGGCGGGGCTTCGGCGGGGAGAGAGGGCGATGCGGCTCCTGCCGTCGGGGTTGAGCAGGGCCTCCAGTTCGGGGCTCAGGGTGAAGAAGTCGAGCCGCAGCGTGCCCACCTCCTCGATGGTGAGGTCGTTTTCCGGGTCGGCGGTGCGGGCCCGGTGCAGCCAGCTCTCGTAGAGTTGCGCCGCACGGCTCTCGTCCACCGCGCCTATCCGGCCGATTTCCCGGAGGATGTCGCAGTTCCCGGGTTTCGGGTTCCGGGAGTAGACCACCCGGCACCGGGGCGGAACCAGACTGCGTCGGCCGTCGAAGCAGGCGCCGTGCCGTTCGACGTTGAGCGACCCCGCCTGCGGCAGATTGACGCTGCGGTGGGTCGCTATCAGGTTGTAGATGATTTTGTCTATCGCACTCATTGCACGCACGGTTTTTTACGGAGCGACCATACGACGATGACGATGCCCAGCACGATGAACGGGATGCTGAGCCGTTGTCCCATGTTGAGGGTCATCTCCAGCTCGAAGGCCTCCTGCACGTTCTTGATGGACTCGATGAGAAAGCGGGTGAAAAAGACTCCCAGCAGTCCGACGCCGAACATCAGTCCCGGACGGCGGCGTGCCGCGTCGCGTTTGTAGTAGAGCCACAGCAGGACGAAATAGGTGGCCAGGTAGCACAGCGCTTCGTATATCTGGGTGGGATGGCAGGCCAGCGGGGCGTAGAGCTGCTGCCACTCGCGGCTTCTTATGAAGAGAAATCCCCAGGGCAGGTCGGTGGCCGTGCCGAAAATCTCGGAGTTCATCAGGTTGCCGATGCGCACGCAGGCGCCGCCGATGCCCACGCAGAGCATGATGCGGTCGAGGCTCCAGATGTAGGGCAGCCGGTTCTTGCGCGAGAAGAGCCACAGGCCGATTAGCAGGCCGATGGCGGCTCCGTGGCTGGCCAGTCCCGAGAGTCCGCCGCTTCCGATGCCGAATATCTCCAGGGGATGGGCCAGGTAGTAGGCCCGCTCGTAAAAAAAGCAGTGGCCGAGGCGGGCGCCGATGATGGTGCTGAAAAAGCCGTAGAAGAATATCGAATCGGAGACCTTGGGCGGCAGTCCTTCGCGCTTGACGAAACGGATGAAATACCACCAGCCGATGAGTATGGCTGCCAGCCAGCTCAGACTGTAATAACGGATGGGCAGGTCGCCGCCGACCGGCAGCGGAATGTTCACCAGTACCGGGTCCACGTCCCAGTTCACTGTCATCAATGCGTTTATCATCTTTCGTATTTTCGGTTGTTGTCTTCGGCGCTGCGGACCGCCGGTGCGGCCGGCCCGCAGCGCCGTCTCTCTTTTACTGATGCAAAGATAACACTAAGTTTCAAGATTCCGTCAATTTTGTGAATCGGAGGGCGGATGCGTGGCGGAATGCGTGGCGGAATGCGCGGCCTGCGTGCGGTCTTCGGCGGAACGGCCGGACGGGGAAGGAAGCGCCGTGCCGCTTGCTGCTCGTCAGTTGTCGCCGGTCGGGGCGCAGGCTGTCGGCTGAGGCGTTGGCCGGGGCAGGGGCGTTAGCTGCTGGTCGAGGCAGGCAGGTGTAGAGACCGGGGCGCAGACTGTCGGCCGGGGCATGTAGGGGCCGAGGTCGTTGGTTGTTGGCCGGGGTGCCGGCTGTCGGCAGAATGCGGGGCACGGCGCGTCTTTCGCGGTTCCCGTGGCCCAGCCGCCGTTCTGCCGCCGTTCTGCCGCCGTTCTGCCGCCGGAGGCGTCGTGCGGGGCCGGATATCCGGCGGAGCGGTTACTGTTCGCCTTTGCGGCTCTTGTCGGTTCCCTTGGTGAGGGTGAAGGTGAAGGTGCTGCCGCGTCCCAGCTCGCTGCGCAGGGTGATGTTCTCCTTGTGGGCCTCGATGATGTGCTTGACAATCGAGAGTCCGAGTCCCGTGCCGCCCTGTTCGCGGCTGCGGCTCTTGTCGGTGCGGTAGAAGCGTTCGAAGACGCGCGGAATGTCGTCGCGGGAGATGCCCACCCCGTTGTCGGCCACCTCCACGATGACCTTGTCGAACATGTCGATGAACGAGATTTTGGTGCGGCCGCACTCGTTTCCGTAACGTATCGAATTGGTTATCAGATTGACCAGCACCTGCCCGATGTAGTGTTTGTCGGCCGTCACCGCAATGGGCTGCGTGGCGCTGTTGCCCACCGTGATGAGGATGCTCTTCTTGGCAGCCTCCAGTTCGGCCGTCTCCACGATTTCGCGCGTGAGCGCCACGATGTCGAAACGCTCCATGTGCAGGCGCGTCACGTCCGATTCGAGTTTCGAGATTTCGTCCAGGTCGGTGATGATGTTTATCAGCCGGTCGATGCTCTTCTCGGTGCGCTCCAGGTATTTGCGGTTGATGCTCTGGTCCTCCAGCCCGCCGTCGAGCAGGGTCGAGATGTAGCCCTGGATGTTGAATATGGGGGTCTTTATTTCGTGCGAGATGTTGCCGAGATACTCCCGGCGGTACTTCTCCATCTCCTTCAGGCGCTCTATCTCCCGCTGGTTGGTCTCGGCCCAGTCCGAGAGTTCGGTGCCGATGTCCTCCACCATGTTGCTGCGGCGCATCATCTCCGTCTCGAGCTCCCGGGTCTTGAGATTGCGCGAGAGGACGATTTGGTAGATGGGCTTGATTTTGTAGACGATGAACTTCTTGACGGCGAACAGCGAAAGCAGGTACACCGCGAGGAATACCGCCGCTCCCGCCGCCAGGGGCTGCCACAGGGGCATCGCCTGCGGACGGGGCGGAAGAAAGAGCGCGGCGACGGTCGCGGCCGCTGCGATGCCTGCCACCAGCAGGCTTATGGTTTCGATGCTGCGTATCTTCATCTGCGGTCGGCGGGGCTTATTTCATATAGTTCTGCATCATGCGTGCGATGTACTTGCCGATGATGTCGAATTCGAGATTCACCGTGCTGCCCGGTTCGATGTCGCAGAAGTTGGTGTGCGCATAGGTGTAGGGGATGATGGCCACGCGGAACGACCCCTCTTTGGAGTCCACCACGGTGAGGCTCACGCCGTTCACTGCCACCGAACCTTTCTCCACGGTGGTGTGTCCGCCGCCTTGGGGCGTGTATTCGAAGGTGAAGTACCAGCTGCCGCCGGCCTCCTCCTTGGCGGTGCAGCGGGCGGTCTGGTCTACGTGTCCCTGCACGATGTGGCCGTCGAGCAGCGCATCGGGGCGCATGCTGCGTTCGATGTTCACCCGGTCGCCGACCGTCAGTTCGCCGAGGTTGGACTTGAGAAGCGTCTCTTTCATGGCGGTCACGGTGTAGGTGTCGCCCGCCGTCTCCACCACCGTCAGGCAGACCCCGTTGTGGGCGATGCTCTGGTCGATTCCAAGCTCCGGCGTGATTTCGCTCCGCAGGGTGAAGTGCTTGTTTTCCAACTCTTCTCTTACGGCCACCACTGTGGCCATTCTCTCTACTATTCCCGAAAACATATCTCTTCGTTTTGTTTGGTTGTCGTCTCGTCGTCCCGGGGCCCGGTCTCCGGCTTACTTGCTGGTGATGACCGCGAGCACCTGGTAGAGGTGGTCTATCTCCCGCAGCTCCACTTCCATCTCGTCGAAGTCCGTGCGGTTGGCGGGAATGAGCCGGATGGTTCCTTCCCGGCTGCCGTTGCGGACGGTGCGGAGCACCGTTTTCTTCTTCCCGGCCACGAGGTAGTCGTTGCCCGGGATGAAGCAGTCCTTGTCGCAGGAGCCGACCACCACGATGGCCCCCTGCGGGATGGCGGGCGCCATGGCCGCGCTCAGCGAGAGCGCCGCGAATTCGCTCCCCTCGAACATGGGCAGCGAAATCATGGAGGTGATTTGGTGTCTGGCCCGGCTTCCGCCCAGCGTCTCGATGTCGAGACTGTAGAACGGAGTGAGTTTCATTTTGTGATTGCTGTCCAAAAAAGTGCTTCCCTCTCCGGTGAGCAGCCACGCTTTGTTCACAGTCGGATATTTGGCCGTTATGAGATTGGCTAACTCTTTGCTTATCCCGTTGTTACCCTTCTTAATCTGGTAGAGGTTCTCGCCGCGGGGAAGGCCCACCGAGAGTGCGAACGAATTGACGGATAAACCCGTCCACCTGACTAATTTTTCGATTCTTTGCCAATTATCAAGCATAATTTTGGATTTTTACGAAAAAATGTCGCATATTTGCACTCGGAAACGGCGGATTACCCCCACCGGGTGGTCGAACCGCCTGCCGCATGGTCCCGTAGTTCAATGGATAGAATATATGATTCCGGTTCATACGATATGGGTTCGATTCCCGTCGGGACTACTACTTCTCGGGTCGTTACGTATCCCGATAATCGGGAGGGAGGCGAGATACGCGACGATTTTTTCTTTTTAAACGTTTTCTATAATCTTTAGTGGTTTTTGTGTATATCGCTATTTGGTGTATATATACTCTTCGCCGTCTTTGTACACGGTCACCATGGCGGTGTCGGAGGGCTCCACATGTCCGATGACGCGTGCGTCCACGCCGTATTCGCGCGAAATCTTGATGATGTCGTTGGCCACCTGCGGGTCTACGTAGAGCTCCAGCCGGTGTCCCATGTTGAAGACGCTGTACATCTCGCTCCACGGGGTCTCGCTCTGCTCCTGAATGGTCTTGAAGAGTATCGGGGTCTCGAAGAGGTTGTCCTTGATGACATGCAGCTTGTCGATGAAGTGGAGCACCTTGGTCTGGCCGCCGCCGCTGCAGTGCACCATGCCGTAGAGGTTGCCCCGGTAGTGGCGCAGCACCTCGCGCACGATGGGCAGGTAGGTGCGGGTGGGCGAGAGCACGAGCTTGCCCATGGTCACGCCGTCGAGTCCCGGCACGGGGTCGGTGAGCTTGTATTTGCCGGTGTAGACCAAATCGGCCGGTACGCCGTTGTCGAAACTTTCGGGGTAGTGCGAGGCCAGGTAGTTGGCGAAGACGTCGTGGCGGGCCGAGGTGAGGCCGTTGCTGCCCATGCCGCCGTTGTATTCGGTTTCGTATTTGGCCTGTCCGAAGGAGCTCAGTCCCACTACGTAGCATCCCGCCTTGATGCGGTCGTTGGAGATGACGTCCGCACGGTTCATGCGGGCGGTGACGGTGCTGTCCACGATGATGGTGCGCACCAGGTCGCCCACGTCGGCCGTCTCGCCGCCGGTGGAGTATATCTCCACGCCCATGTCGCGCAGGCTCTGCAGGAACTCTTCGGTGCCGTTGATGATGGCCGAAATCACTTCGCCCGGAATGAGCCGCTTGTTGCGGCCGATGGTCGAGGAGAGCAGAATGCGGTTCACCGCACCCACGCATATCAGGTCGTCGGTATTCATGACGATGGCATCCTGTGCGATTCCTTTCCACACCGACATGTCGCCCGTCTCCTTCCAGTAGAGGTAGGCGAGCGAGGACTTGGTGCCGGCGCCGTCGGCGTGCATCACCAGACAGGAGGAGGGGTCTGCGGAGAGAGTATCGGGTATGATTTTGCAAAAGGCCTTGGGATATAGTCCTTTGTCTATCTTCTTGATTGCATTGTGGACGTCTTCCTTGGTGGAGGATACTCCTCTGCGGTTGTAACGGGATGTGACTGCCATATTGTTTTTTCGTTTAGTAAACTATCCACAAAAGTAGGCATAAATATAATTTTGTCCAATAACAACCCCCATAAAACGCGGCTGTCCGACAAAAAAACGATACCTTTGTACATAATTTTCGTCCCCCGGCGGACCGTGTTGCGTATGAGTGCTCCCGAACGACAGGATATGGTTTTCGATTTGGTGAAGTGTATGAGCAAGGCTGAAAAGCGTCAGTTCAAACTCTATGCCACCCGCTTCGCGGCCAACAGCGGCGCGAAGTTCCTCGCCCTGTTCGACTGCCTGGACTCGATGGAGAGCTACGACGAAGGGCGCATCCTGCGCCGCTGCCCGGTCAAGAAGGAGCAGCTGCCCAACATGAAGGCGCATCTCTATCGCCAGATACTGGTGAGCATCCGGCTGCTCGACGTGCAGCGCTCGCCGCGGCTGCAGCTGCACGAGCATCTCGATTTCGCCCAGATTCTCTATGACAAGGGGCTTTACCGCCATGCGGCGCGTCTGCTGGAGAAGGGGGCCGAGCAGGCCCGGCGGCTGGAGCTCCACTCCTCGTGTCTGGAGGTGCTGGCCATGCAGGCCGACGTCGAGGCCACTTCGATGCCCGACGACATGGCCGCCCGCAGCGAGAGCTACACGCGGCGCACCGCCCGGCTCTGCGCCAACATCGGCAACATCGAGAACCTTTCCGACATGGTGACCCGTCTGTGCTCGCTGCACCAGCAGCTGGGATACGCCCGCTCGGAGCGCGACCTGACGCTGATTGCGGCCTATTTCCGCCCCAAGCTCGAAGCCTATGCCCGGCGCATCGGGTCGTTCACCGAGCGCTATTACTTCTACCAGGCGATGGCCTGGTTCCACTACATCCAGCACAATTTCGCCCTCAGCTACCGTTACAGCCGCAAGTGGGTGGAGCTTTTCGAGGGGAATCCCTGGATGAAGGAGTGGATGTACGCCGATTTCCTCAAGGGCTACGACCGCATTCTGGACGGGGTGTTCATGATGCGCAAGTACAAGCTGCTGAAGAGCATCGTGCGGCGTTTCGAGGCCGAATATCCGGCCATTTCCTCCTTCAACGACAACGCCTCGATGCTGGCCCGCAGGATTCTGCTCGTCGCCCGGCTCAACCTCTGTTTCATCGAGGGTGACTTCGAGGGGGGGCTGCTGCCGGCCGCGGACATGGAGCAGTTCCTTCTGCGCTATCCGGCGCAGCTCTCCCTGCATACCAAGATGCAGATACGCTACAAGCTGGCCTGCATCTATTTCGGGGCCGGCGACTACGTGCGCTGCATGCAGTCGCTGGCGTGGATTATCGGGACCAAGGACCCGATGCTGCGGCGCGACCTGCAATGCTACGCCCGCATGCTGAACCTGATAGCCTCCTACGAGGCGGGGGTGGACTACCACATCGACTCGCAGATAAAGTCGGTGTTCCGCTTCGTGGTGCGGATGAACGACATGCACGTCGTGCAGCGGGAGATTCTGGCTTTCCTCAAGAAGCTGAGCATCGCCGGACCGGGCGGCGTGCGCGGCGAGCTGAAGGTGCTCTACGGGAATCTGAAACCCTACGAGAACCATCCCGACGAGCGGCGGGTCTTCTACTATCTGGATATCCTCTCGTGGCTCGAGAGCAAAATCACCGGGCGCACGGTGGCCGAGGTGATTCGCGGCAATTTCCGGAAGATGCGGTGAGGCTCCGGCACACTTTTCTCGGTTCGCGTTATGCAATCTGTGACATTTGTATTACCTTTGTTCTTTCGATGACCGATTACAGAAACATAAACATAAGAAACAAGCGCGCTGCGTTCGACTACGAGATTCTGGAGGAGTACGTGGCCGGAATCGTGCTCGCCGGCACGGAGATAAAGTCGCTGCGTCTGGGCAAGGCGTCGCTCGTGGACTGCTATTGCTATTTCGACCGGGGCGAACTCTTCATCCGCGGGGTCAATATCTCGGAATACCATTGGGGGACCTACAACAACCACCAGCCGCGCCGCGACCGCAAGCTGCTGCTGCAGCGGCGGGAGCTGGCCAAGCTCCAGCGGGCCCTGCAGGACAAGGGGCTCACGGTGGTGGGGCTGCGTCTGTTCATCAACGACCGGGGGCTGGCCAAGATGGTGATAGGTCTGGCCCGCGGCCGCAAGAACTACGACAAGCGCGATTACATCAAGGAGAAGGATGCGCGGCGGGAGATGGACCGCGCCATGAAACATTGACGTTATCTAATTTTTGAGAGAACTATGTCACTCATTCTGTGTATAGAGACCGGAACGGACATCTGTTCCGTGGGGCTGGTGAAGGATGGCCGGCTGGTGTCGCTGCGCGAGAGCGGCGAGGGCCGCGACCACGCCCGTCGTGCGGCGCTCTTCGTCGATGAGATTCTTTCGGAGCACGGCGTGAAGGCTCCGGAGCTCTCGGCGGTGGCCGTGGGCAAGGGGCCCGGCTCCTACACGGGGCTGCGCATCGGCGTTTCGCTGGCCAAGGGCATCTGCTACGGAGCGGGCGTCCCGCTTATCGGAATCGGCTCGCTGGAGGCGCTGGCCGAGGTGGCCGCCGAGGACTACCGGGCCGGCATCGTCGAGGTGGAGGCGTGGGACCGGGCGCTGCTCTGTCCGATGGTCGATGCCCGCCGCATGGAGGTCTATGCGCAGGTGTTCGACACCCGGGGCAATGCCATGAGCGAGGTGGGCGCCCATGTGGTCGATGGCGGCAGCTTCGCGGAGTTCATCTCGCCGCAGGGCGAGTTCGTCATCTTCGGCAACGGAGCCCCCAAGTGTGCGCAGGTGCTGCCGGCCGAAGGGGTGAGACTGGTGCAGGTGGCCCCCTCGGCCAGAGGCTTCGCCCGTCTGGCGCAGCGTGCGCTGGAGGAGAAGCGGTTCGAGGATACGGCCTACTTCGAGCCCTTCTATCTGAAGGATTTCATGGTGATACCTTCCAGGAAAAAGATATTTTAACGGCCTTTCGGGGCGAGCCCCGGGCCTGTTCAACGAGACGAGTATGGGATATCAGGAGGAGAAACAACGGCAGCTGGATATGCGCTACCTGCGCATGGCCCGCATCTGGGCCGAGAATTCCTATTGCGTGAGACGTCAGGTCGGCGCACTGATTGTCAAGGACAAGATGATTATCTCGGACGGCTACAACGGAACCCCGTCGGGATTCGAGAACATCTGCGAGGACGAATCGGGCCGGACCAAGCCCTATGTGCTCCACGCCGAGGCCAACGCCATCACCAAGCTGGCCAAGAGCGCCAACAGCGGCGAGGGGGCCACGCTCTACATCACCTCCTCGCCCTGCATCGAGTGCGCCAAGCTCATCATCCAGGCGGGCATCCGGCGGGTGGTCTATTGCGACTGCTACCATTCGCAGGAGGGGCTGGCGCTGCTGGAGCGCGTGGGTATGGAGATTGTACGGGTGGAACTTCCCGAATAGTGCGAGTTATGGACAAGGAACGGAACTTCAGAAACATAGAGAGCGACCTGGAATTCGAGAACAAGATTCGGCCCCAGGAGTTGGACAACTTCAGCGGGCAGGACAAAATCGTGGAGAATCTGCGTATCTTCATCCGGGCGGCGCTCATGCGGGGCGACTCGCTCGACCACGTGCTGCTGCACGGCCCTCCCGGACTGGGCAAGACCACGCTGGCCAACATCATCGCCAACGAGATGGGCTCCTCGCTCAAGGTCTCTTCGGGCCCCGTGCTCGACAAGCCCGGCGATTTGGCGGGACTGCTGACCAACCTCAATGCGGGCGACGTGCTCTTCATCGACGAGATTCACCGGCTGAGCCCCGTGGTGGAGGAGTATCTCTACTCGGCCATGGAGGATTACAAGATAGACATCGTGCTCGACAAGGGGGCTGCGGCCCGCTCCATCCAGATAGAGCTCAACCCCTTCACCCTCATCGGCGCCACGACCCGCAGCGGCCTGCTCACTTCGCCGCTCCGGGCCCGTTTCGGCATCCAGTGCCACCTGGAGTATTACGACGCGCCGGTGCTTTCGGGCATCGTCAGGAGGTCGGCCTCCATATTGGGCGTCACCATCGACGAGGAGGCGGCCATGGAGGTGGCCCTGCGCAGCCGCGGTACGCCGCGTATCGCCAACGCGCTGCTGCGGCGTGTGAGGGACTTCGCGATGGTCAAGGGCAGCGGACACGTGGACCTGCGGATTACCCGCATCGCGCTCGGCGCCCTGAACATCGATGCCCGCGGACTCGATACGATGGACAACCGCATTCTGATGACCATCATCGCCAAGTTCAACGGCGGACCGGTGGGCATCAACACCATCGCCACGGCCGTGGGCGAGGACCCCGGTACGCTGGAGGAGGTCTACGAGCCGTTCCTGATAAAGGAGGGATTCCTCAAACGCACGCCGCGGGGGCGCGAGGCCACGCCGCTGGCCTACTCCCATCTGGGCGTTACGCCCGAAGCGACCGATTCGCTGCTCTTTTAGCGCCCGTGCGGCCTGCCGTCGTCACGCTCCCCTTCTTCTGCTTTGGGGGCCGATGCCGCCGCAAAGGGGGAGGCGCGTGTCCGGGGCCGCCGAATCGGATGCCGGCTCTTCGTCCGGCCGGTGCGGATGGAAAATGAAAAGGGGTTTTCGACAGCCGTCGAAAACCCCTTTTTCGTCTCTCGGGTGCGTTATCCCAGCAGCGGAGCCAGGTATTTGGCCATGAAGTAGCCGCCGACCAGCAGCCAGATGAAGAGGATGCCGGCCAGCAGGAAGGGCTTGGCACCCGCCTGCCGGAACTTGTCGAAGCTGGTCTCGGCTCCCAGGGCGGTCATGGCCATGGTGAGCAGGAAGGTGTCGAATCCGTTAATCCAGGCGACCAGCGGTTCGGGCAGCAGGTTGAGCGAGTTGAAGCCTATCACGGCGAGGAATCCGAATGCGAACCACGGCACGGTGACCTTGCGCTTGGCGCCTCCGGCCGTCCGGCGGGAGAGCGCGATGCCCATCACCAGCAGCACCGGTGCCAGCAGTATCACACGTATCATCTTGACGATGACCGCCGTGTCGGCAATCTCCGGACCCATGGCGTTGCCCGCGCCCACCACGTGGGCCACCTCGTGCAGCGTGGCTCCGGTGTAGAGGCCCATCTGTTCGGGGGTGAGGTCGAGCGTGCCGGCCCGGTAGGCGAAGGGATAGAGGAACATGGCGAGGGTGCCGAAGAGCACCACCGTCGAGACGGCCACCGCCGTTTTGTGGGGCTGTCCGCCCACCACGGGCTCGGCGCCGAGTACCGCCGCCGCTCCGCAGATGGCGCTGCCGGTGGCGGTGAGCAGGGTCATGTCGCGGTCGAGGCGCAGCAGGCGTCCGGCCAGCAGGCCGAGCAGCAGGGTCGCCGCGACGACGACCAGGTCGATGACGATGGCCGGGAGTCCGATTGCCGCCACGCTCTGGAACGTCAGTCTGAAGCCGTAGAGGACGATGCCCGTGCGCAGTATCTCCTTGGTGCAGAACTTGATGCCGGGAACCCAGGTTTCGGGCAGGTTGTTGCGCAGGCTGTTGGCGTAGAGCATGCCGAGCAGGATGCCGACGATGAGCGGGCTGAGCGATAGCTCTTGCATGAATTGCATCCCGGCGATGTAGAAGGCCGAGAAAGAGAAGAGTGCGATGAGCAGGATTCCGTGCAGCGTGCTGCTGCGTTTTTCATTGAGAATTGTCATGGGCGGAAGAGTGGATGGGATGAAAAGATTGGGCTTATTCGGTTTTGCCGCCGTCCGGTTTTCCGGGGTCGGGTTTTCTCAGGAAGCGGTCGATGTGCAGCACCCGGCGGGTCAGCCAAAGCAGCAGGAATCCGAACACCAGACCCACCAGGATGCCCCAGGTGAGGTCGAGCGGGTAGTGGGCCGCCACGTAGATGCGCGAGTAGCAGACCAGCAGCACCCAGCCGGCGAGCGTGAAGGTGAGCCAGCGCCGGTGCAGCAGCGCGGCGCAGAGCAGGGCGACGCCGGTGAGCGTGGAGGCGTGCGACGAGACGGTGCCGAATTGTCCGTTGTTGGAGGAGTGGGGCACGAAGTGGGTGATTCCCTCCAGCGCCCAGCGGGGGCGGAGACGGGGCTCGAAGCCGTTGAAGAGCGAATGGATGATGCCCTGGTCGGTCTTGAACAGGTTGGCGAAGTGGTCGGTGACCACCACCGAAAGCACCACGACGGCGATGCAGAGCAGGAATCCGCGCCAGTCGTACTTGCGCCAGAACAGATACAGGAGCAGCAGGTAGAGCGGAATCCAGGTGAGCTTGTCGGTGATGATATGGAATATCATATCGACCGTGGGGCCTCCGTCGAAGTTGAGTGCCAGATAGAGCGGTGTGTCGATGTGGGTCATGGTATCTTAGAATTGGAAATAGATGAATGGTTGGATGTCCGATGATTTTATCTGCATGACGCCCCAGATGACGAGGGCCAGCAGCAGCGCCTGCAGCGGAAGCGGCGCCCGCGTCATGACCTCTTTGGCCCGCTGTTCGCAGCGGGCGGAGGTGAAGTGGAGCAGGTAGCCGATTGCCATGAGGGCGAACACGCCCCGGTATCCGGCGATTACGTCGGGCGCGAGCGCCAGGCGGAAGTGATGCAGAATCTGTTCCAGAATGAGGCCGACGGTGTGCAGGTCGGGAGCGCGGAAGAGTATCCACCCGAAGCAGACCAGGTTGAAGGTGACGACGATGCCCGCGATGCGCCGCCAGCGCGGCATCTGCTCTCCGGTGGGCTTCAGGGCGGGGAAGAGCGCGAGCAGCGCCTTGTGCAGCGCCAGCGCCGCGCCGTGCAGCGCCCCCCAGAGCACGAAGCGGAGGGCCGCACCGTGCCACAGACCGCCCAGCAGCATGGTTATCATCAGGTTGAGGTAGGTGCGCAGCCGCCCGCGGCGGTTGCCGCCCAGCGAGATGTAGAGGTAGTCCTTGAGCCAGCTCGAGAGCGAGATGTGCCACCGGCGCCAGAATTCGGTGATGGTGGCCGACTTGTAGGGCGAGTCGAAGTTGCGGTTGAAGCGGAAGCCCAGCAGCAGCGCCAGGCCGATGGCCATGTCGGAGTAGCCCGAGAAGTCGCAGTATATCTGCAATGCGTAGCCGTAGACGCCCATCAGGTTCTCGAATCCGCTGTATAGCTGGGGACTGTCGAAGATGCGGTCCACGAAGTTGAGGCTGATGAAGTCGGAGATGAAAGCCTTCTTGAAGAGGCCCGTGGCGATGAGAAAGACGCCCTGGCCGAACATCTCGCGCGTTACGACGGGGGTCTGTCTGATTTGCGGAATGAAGTCCCGGGCCCGGACGATGGGGCCCGCCACCAGCTGGGGGAAGAACGAGAGATAGAACATGTACTCCGCCCAGTTGTTCAGCGGTTCGATGCGGCGCCGGTAGATGTCCACCGTGTAGCTTATCGACTGGAAGACGAAAAAGGAGATACCCACGGGCAGGAAGATGTTCTGGAAGTCGAGGAATCCCGCTCCGAAGATGTTGCCTGCCAGGTCGATGAAGAAGTTGGTGTATTTGAAATAGCCCAGCATGCCCAGGTTGATGGCCACGCTCAGCGAGACCCATCCTTTTCGGGCGGCGGACGACGCGGTGCGTGCGAGCCGGCCGCCGATGAGGAAATCGGAGGTGGCGGTGAACAGCAGCAGCAACAGGTAGAGGCCGCTGGTCTTGTAGTAGAAATAGAGCGAGAAGAGGATGACATAGGCCAGCCTGAGGCGCATGTGCCGGCGGACGGCCAGGTAGAGCAGGGCGAATCCCGTGAAGAGAAACAGGAACAGACCGCTGCTGAAGAGCAGCGGCGACTGCGGGTCGTAGCTCAGCAGTTCCGGGATTCGTTCGCGCAGGGAGCTAAAGTCCATTTTCTCGTTTTTGAATTATGCGGTCGGCCTGCCGCTTGTCGGGGCGGAGCATCTCCACGTTTTTGGGTTCGCCCGTCAGCGGGGTGCCGGGTGCCAGCAGCGGCTCTTGCATGCGGGATTCGGCGGGGGGCACGTAGCTCCGGCGGCCCGCCACCAGCGAGCGCACCAGTTCGCCGGCTATGTAGCGTCCGCCGGCATAGCCGATGTGGGTGTAGTCTTTGGCCGCCCAGCTGTTCTTCACGAACCGGACCATCGAGTTCTCGCCGCCCATGGCCTCGAACGTGTTCCAGAAGGCGACGCCCGTCTGTCGCGCGGCGGTGCGCTGCGCCTCTATCATGGCCCGCACGGCACTCATGGTGATGGGTTTGCCCTCGCGCATGGTGCTGCGGTCGCCCACGCTCATCACCAGTATCGAGCTCTGCGGGAAATGGAGCTTCACGTAGTCGATGATGCGGCACAGCTGCCTGCAGTAGGCCGAGTAGTTGTGCACGTCGGGCGACATGGCGTTGAGTCCGTATTGCAGGATGATGAGGTCGAATCCGAGCATGCGGTTGAGGTCGGAGTTTATCCGGCCGTCGGTGCCGAAGAGCGCCATGCCGCTGTTGCTGCGGATGGAGTAGTTGTCCACGCCGATGCCGGTTTCGTCTTCCAGCACCACGCCGTAGCCGATGAATCCCTCGGGCTGCGAGATTTTCACCTCGACGGAGGTCATGTCGCCGCCCCGCACCACAATCTGCTGCAGCCGCTCGTCGGAAGGCGGAGAGAAGGTGCGGGAGAGGGTGTCGTTCACCACCACCTCTATCTGCGAATCGTTGCGGTTGATGAAGAGGATGCGGGCCACCGACCAGCGGTCGATGTGGCGGCGGAAGTCCGAACCGGCGAATCGGGAGCGGGCCCCCGGGTCGGCGCGTGAAATCCAGCCCGAGACGGAGAAGCGGTCGCGCAGCGGCTCCGGGGTGGAGCGTTTCTGCATGATATTGTAGCTGGTGAATCCCTCGAACTTGTTCTTGATGGTGCCCCGGTAGACGGTCAGCGGCGAGGCGAGCGGCACGAATCCGGCGCCGCGGCCCGCGTAGAGCTCCTGGAGCTCCTGCCTGAGGTCGGCGGTGATGATGTCGGCTTCGATGAACGAATCGCCGAAAACGGCGATGCGCACCGGCCTGCCGGCGGTTCCGCCTGCGAGCGCATCGTAGAAGGAGGCCATGGCCATGCCCGTCGAATCGAAGAGTTCGAGGGGTACGGCGCCGGCGGTGTCGATTAGGCTGTCGGCCGCGGAAGCGCTCCGGGGCGGCACGGAGCCGCCGCCGAGGTCCCATTCGAGCCGCGGCGCGGAGAGCGTATCCCCGCGAAGCGGGTCCTGCGGGACGGACTGTGCGGCGAGCAGCGGGTCGAAGGCGATGCTTTCGGCCAGAAACGAGGTGTCCAGCAGCTCTTCGCGTGCTTCGGGCAGCTCCTGGGCCCGCTCCTCGGCGGGGAACAGGTCGGAGAGGATGTTGATGCGTTTGAGCACGAAAGCCCCCACCCGGACCGGGGGGACGAACCCGGCGGCGAGCAGCAGGAGCACTACCAGGAGTGCCAGCAGGAACGTGCGGGGGGCGTAATCTCTGTTTCGGGACATGCGTATGGTGCTAAGCCGTGATTGAAGGCGTTTCGTCTCGGCGGGGTGTCGGGGTCAGTCGCGGCCCCGTGCGAGGCTCAGGTAGTAGAGCAGGGTGGCGATGGCGCTCAGCGCGGCCACCAGATAGGTGCGTGCGGCCCAGCGCAGGGCGGTGGACGCCTGCTGGAGCTGTACGCCCTGCAGCGTGCGGCTCGACTCGAGCCACTGGAGCGCCCTGCTCGAAGCGTTGTACTCCACGGGCAGGGTGACCAGCGAGAAGAGCGCCGACACGGCCACCATCAGGATGCCTATCCAGAACAGGGCCGGGAAGGTGTTGATGAGCAGCAGTCCGCCGATGATGACCCAGGTGGACCACATCGACGAGAAGCTGATGATGGGCACCAGCTTGCTGCGCATCTCCAGGGGGGCGTATCCCCGGGCGTGCTGCACGGCGTGGCCGCACTCGTGCGCCGCGACGGCCGCCGCCGAGATGCTGCTGCTGCCGTAGACGCTTTCGCTCAGATTCACCGTCTTGGTGGCGGGATTGTAGTGGTCGGTGAGGTGTCCGGGGGTGGAGGTCACCTTGACGTCGTAGATGCCGTTGTCGCGCAGCATCTTTTCAGCCACGTCGCGGCCCGTCATCATGCCGGGGAAGCTCACGCGCGAGTATTTGTTGAATACGGATTGAAGACGCGCCTGCACTATCAGTCCCACCACGCCGATGAGGATGATGAGCAGGTATTCGATGTTGATTCCGAAAATAGGATACATAGTCGTTTTTGTTTGTTTTTGTCAGTTTGTCCGGCCCCTGGCGGCGGAAGGTCCCGTGTGCGCCGGGTTTCGGGGGGGGGTACCTTCGGCTAACGTTCGGCCGGAGCGTTTTATTTTGCGGGGCGGCGGCAGGTGAGGTAGGCGTTGGCCTGGGCGACGGGGGTTATCACCAGGTCGTCGATATTGACGTGCGCCGGCTGACTCACGACCCAGAGGATGGCCTCTGCGATATCTTCGCCGCGCAGCGGCTCCACGCCCCGGTAGACGGCGTCGGCCCGCTCCCGGTCGCCGTGGAAACGCACCGTCGAGAATTCGGTCTCGACCATGCCCGGCCGGATTTCGGTCACCTTGATGCCGTGGGAGAGCAGGTCCATGCGCAGCGACTGGCTGATGGCGTGCACCGCGTGTTTGGAGGCGCAGTAGACCGCTCCGTTCTCATAGGGCTGGGTGCCGGCGATGGAGCCCAGATTGACGATGTGGCCGCAGCCGCGTTCGACCATGCTCCGTGCGACCAGCCGGGTGACGAAGAGCAGTCCCTTGACGTTGGTGTCTATCATGGCCTCCCAGTCGTTGGTGTCGCCTTCGTCCAGGTGTTCGAGTCCGGCCGCCAGACCCGCGTTATTGACCAGTATGTCGATGTCGCGCCGGTCGTCGGGCAGCGAGCCGAGCGCCGCTTCGCACTGGAAACGGTCCCGGATATCGAAGTTGAGCGCCAGCACGTCGATGCCCCACCGGGCTTCGAGCTCCGCTTTCAGGTTCTTGAGCCGCTCGATGCGCCGGCCGGTGATGATGAGGTCGTATCCCTCGCCGGCGAACAGGCGGGCGGTGGCCTCGCCGATTCCCGAGGTGGCTCCGGTGATTAATGCCCTCTTTTTCATAATTGTCTCTATCTTTTTGGCAAAAGTACGAATTTTTGAGTTACTTTGCATCATATTCGGAACAGAACTTTACCATGCAAATCGGGTTCCGCACCGCAGGGAATGAATAACGAACTTTTTATAGCACGGCGCATCGGCTCGCGGGGAAGTGCGGGCGGCGGCAGTGTCATGGTGCGCATCGCTACGGCGATAACGGCCGTGAGCGTGGCCGTCATGGTGGTGGCGCTGGCGGTGATATTCGGATTCAAGCACGAAATCACCCGGCGCATGACCGGTCTGGAATCGCATGTGAAGATATTCAATCTCAATAGCGCCAACGAATTGCAGCCGCTTCCGATTTCGCTCAACGCCGACCTGGAGCGCGGCGTGGCCTCCCTGCCGGGATTCGTGTCGATGGCGCCCTACGCCGTGCGCGGCGGCATCGTCCGCACCGACGAGGGGATGGAGGGCGTGGCGCTCAAGGGGGTGGACAGCCTCTACGACTGGCGGTTTCTGGAGAGCGTGCTGGTGCGGGGAACGGTTCCCCGGCCCGACGACTCGGTGCGCTACAAGGAGGTGCTGCTCTCCGAGGTGACGGCCCGCGAATTGAGGCTCGATGTGGACGACCGGGTGCAGATGGCCTTCATGGAGGAGGGCGGACGGATGCGCCGCGACCGCTTCCGCGTGTGCGGTATCTTTTCGTCGGGATTCGACGAGCTCGACCGGGTGACGGCCTTCACCGAGCTGCGGAACGTGCAGCGTCTCAACGGCTGGGGGGCGGACCGGGTGTCGGGTTACGAGATTCGCATCGACGATGTGTCGCGGCTGGAGCGTTTCAAGGAGGGCATTTACGAGGTCTCGACGGGCGTGACGGTGCCCGAAGGCGAAGCGCTGCAGATGACCGACGTGAGAAGCAGCCACCGGATGCTGTTCGACTGGCTGAAGACCCATGACACCAATGCGGCGGTTATTCTAGTGGTGATGCTGCTGGTGGCGCTGCTCAACATGACGGCTGCGCTGCTGGTCATCGTGCTGGAACGCAGACGGATGATAGGCGTGCTGCGCACCCTGGGCATGAGTCTGCGCAGCGTCCGCCGGCTTTTCCTGTGGCGTGCGGCGGCGGTGGCGGCGCGGGGAATGGCGTGGGGCAACGGCGTGGGGCTGGCTTTGTGCGCCTTGCAGAGGTGGACCGGGGCGCTGAAGCTCGACGGAACGGGCTATTTTCTTTCCGAAGTGCCCGTGCAGTGGGGGCCGGTGTGGTGGATTACGCTGAATATTGTTACCTTTGCGACAATCATGTGCGTGATGGTTCTGCCGGCCGCCGCGGTGGCCAGGATAGACCCGGCGGAGTCGATGCGCTATCAATGAGAGGAGAGATTTTATGAAACCATACGAAGACGGCGACGAAAAGAAGAGTCAGGTGCGCAGGATGTTCGACCGCATCGCGCCCACCTACGACCTGCTCAACCATCTGCTGTCGTTCGGCGTGGACCGTTCGTGGCGTCGCCGGGTGGTGCGGCTCGCGGCCGAGGAGGCGCCGCGGCGGGTGCTCGACGTGGCGTGCGGAACGGGCGACATGGCCGTCGGGCTGGCCCGCATGTCGCCGCATGTCCGGGTGACGGGCATCGACCTTTCGCCGGGAATGATTGAGGGGGCCCGCAGCAAGATAGCCCGGCTGGCTCTGGAAGAGCGCATCGAACTGAAGGTGGGCGATGCCGAGGCGCTGGAGGATTCGGAGCGCGGCTTCGACGCGGCGACGGTGGCTTTCGGGGTGCGGAACTTTCAGGACATACCGCGGGGGCTCGAGAGCATCGGCCGGACCCTGAGGCCCGGCGGCAGACTCTTCGTGCTCGAATTTTCCACCCCGGACAACAGACTATTCGGAGCCTTCTACCGTTTCTATTTCCACCGGGTGCTGCCCGTGGTGGGGGGATGGCTCTCCCGCGACCGCAAGGCGTACGACTATCTGCCCCGGTCGGTGGACGAGTTTCCCGGTCCGGCGGAGTTTCTGGGCCTGATGCGCGAAGCGGGTTACGCCGACTGCCGGGCCGAGGCGCTGTGGTTCGGAGTGGCACGTATTTTTACAGGAGTGAAACCATGAAAAAAGGAAGATATGTTCTGTGGCTGTCGATGGCGCTTCTGCTGCTGAGCTCCTGCGGGGGGATGCGGCAGGTGGCCTTCACCGGAATCAAGGGCGTGAGGATGAAGAGCGCCTCGCGGGCGGAGCTGCTCGTGGGGGTCTGCAACGATTCCGGACGGGAGCTGGTGCTCCGGTCGGCGGAGCTGGTGCTCTCGCTGCCGGGTTCGGTGTCGGTCTCCCTCACCATGCCGGCGGAGGTGACGGTCGGCGGCCCGGGCGAGCAGACGGTGAGCGTCCCGCTGCGGGTGCGGTGTTCCAACCCGCTGGCGGCGGTGGCGCTGGTGCCCGTGTTGGGCGAGCGGGCCGCCGAGGTGACGGTCAGCGGCGAGATTCGGGCCAAGATGCGGGGCGGCATCGCGTTGCGCAAACGGGTGCGGGAGATGCCTCTGCCCGAATTTCTGGAGATGTGCGGCGTGTCGGCCGGAGATATTTTCGGCAGGCCGTAGCGAATCGCCCGGAGGGAAAAGGGCTCCGGGCCGGAAAGCGAAAGAGTAAAGCTCAGAGTAGAGATAAAAAAGAAGGTGTTATGAAACGGTTTTTTGCGATTCTGTTTTTCGCCGCGCTCTGTCCGGCGGTGTCGGCACAGGAGATAGGCGCGGTGCGTGCGGCTTTGGCCTCGAGCGCCGATTCCACACGTACTTCGGTAGTGGTCCGGGAGGTGGGCGATGCCGCCTCGGCCGTGGCCGAGGCCCAGCAGACGGCTGTCCGGGAGAAGGTCCGGGGATGGCGTGTGGGCATTTTCTTCGGCAACGGGCAGGACGCCCGCGCCCAGGCCGAGCAGATACGGCACGATTTCAGGGAGATGTTCCCCGACGTGGCGACCTATATCGTCTATGAGAATCCCTATTGGAAGGTCAAGGTCGGCAACTGCCTTTCGGAGGAGGAGGCCATCATCCTCTGGGGGCGTGTCAAGCGTTCGTTCGACCGGGCCGTGGTGATGGTGGAGGAGATTCCGCTCGAAGAGCTGTCGTCGGAGGCGGAGGCGCCGGCGGCCGCCGAACCTGTTGAACGGGAGTAGGGTTAGCCTTTGCAGGGGCGGAAGACGGGCCGGAGAAGAAAAATATTAAGATTTTTTAAAAATCTCTTGCCGGATTTGTTTTCCTGTTATATCTTTGCCGCGAATAAGGTTAAAAAACGTTTGTATCATGAAGAAAGTTATCTCTTTGATGGTTCTTGCTCTCGCATTCGCCGCCGTATCGTGCGGTAACAACGGCGAGAAGAAGGCAGCCGAGGCTGAGGCCGAGGTAGTATTTACCGCAGCAGAGGAGCAGCCCGCCGAGGCTTGCGAAAAAGCCGACAGCACTGCTTGCAACGGCGAGCACGCGTGCGAGGATTGCGACCACGCTGCCGAAAATGCGGAGAAGGCCGAGTAATCGGACTTCCGGCAAGAACGTTGAAGAGGGAATCGGGTTCCGATTCTCTCTTTTTATTTTTCCGGGGTCGGAGCCGCTCCATCCGGGGGGGGAGGGAGCGCGCGGCAGGACCGGAACGCGCCCCGGGCCTTTCGGAGACCCCTGCCGGAGGGGCGGAGGCTCCGAAGGGGGACGATTCGCGGAGGCGCATGGGGCCTACGCAACCGGTTCGCTGAAATGTCCGGCGGCCGTGTCGGAATCGACACGGCCGCCGTTGAATCGACCGGATTGCATTCAGCGGTTTATGGCTCTGGGAAAGTCCTCCCACTTTCGCGAGTCCGAATAATATGTCTTCGACTCTCCGACCCCGTTGCTGAATGACAGGGTATAGTGAACGGAATCTATCCGCTGGTAGTAGTAGGGCGGATTGCCCTCATCGACTACGGCGATGCCGATATCCGAAAGAGACGCCGGGGCGGTGCCGACGGAATCTTTATAGGATTCTATCCGTTCTATCACGATATCGCCCCCGTCGGTCATCCGGGATTCGTAACTGCAGCCGCACAGCACGCACGCTGCGCCTAAGATGTACAGGCCCGGTTTCATCATGGCGGATTCTGTTTTTCTCGTGGGCGGAAGCGGTTCCCGGAGCCGTCAGATGACGATGTTGATGATTTTTCCGGGAACGACAATCACCTTGCGGGGTGCCTTGCCTTCGGTGTATTTCTGTGCGTTCGGGTCGGAAAGTACCGCCGCCTCGATTTCCTCGCGGGAGATTCCCAGCGGCAGCTCCTTCTTGAAGCGCAACTTGCCATTGACGGAGACCGGATACTCGAAGCTGTTCTCCACCAGGTATTCGGGATTGTAGCGCGGGAACTCGGCGTCGCACACCGAAGCGGTGTGGCCCAGCAGCTCCCACAACTCTTCGGCGATGTGGGGCGCGAAGGGGGCGATGAGCACCACCAGCGGCTCCAGCACCTCGCGCTTGTTGCAGCGGCCCAGTTCGTTGAGACATATCATGAAGGCGCTCACCGAGGTGTTGAACGAGAAGTTCTCGATGTCCTCCTGCACCTTTTTCAGGGTTTTGTGCAGCGTCTTGAGTTCGGCCGGAGTGGCTTTCTCGTCGCTCAGGGCCAGGTTGCCGTCGCGGTCGGTGAACAGGGACCAGAAGCGGCGCAGGAATTTGTGTACGCCGTCTATGCCGTTGGTGTCCCATGGCTTGCTCTGCTCCAGCGGACCGAGGAACATCTCGTACATGCGCAGCGTGTCGGCACCGTACTCCTCGACGATGCGGTCGGGGTTCACCACGTTGTACATGCTCTTGCTCATCTTTTCGATGGCCCAGCCGCAGACGTAGCGTCCCTCTTCGAGCACGAACTCCGCCTCGGCGAACTCGGGTCTCCAGGCCCGGAACGCGTCGAGGTCGAGGATGTCGTTGCGCACGATGTTCACATCGACGTGTATCTCCTGCGTGTCGTACTCCCCTTTCAGGCCGCACGATACGAATTTGTTGGTTCCCTTGATTCGGTAGACGAAGTTGCTGCGTCCCTGTATCATGCCCTGATTGACCAGCTTCTTGAAAGGCTCCTGCTCGCAGACGTAGCCCAGGTCGTAGAGGAACTTGTTCCAGAAGCGGGAGTACATGAGGTGTCCCGTGGCGTGTTCGATGCCGCCCACGTAGAGGTCCACGTTGCGCCAGTATTCGTCGGCCTGGCGGCTGACCAGCTCCCGGTCGTTGTGCGGGTCCATGTAGCGCAGGTAGTAGGCGCTGGAGCCGGCGAATCCCGGCATGGTGCTCACCTCGTAGGGATAGCCCTCGGCAGTGGCCCATCCCTCGACCCGGGCCAGGGGCGGGTCGCCCGCCTCGGTGGGACGGAAGTCGTCGATTCGGGGCAGGCACAGCGGCAGCTTCTCCTCGCTCAGGGGATAGGCGATGTCGTCCTTGTAGTAGACGGGGAAGGGCTCGCCCCAGTAGCGCTGGCGCGAGAAGATGGCGTCGCGCAGGCGGTAGTTGATTTGCCGCCTGCCCAGTCCGCGCCGCTCCACCTCGTCGAACATCACGGGAATGGCCTCCTTGACGTCCATGCCGTCGATGAAGCCGGAGTTTATCATCTTGCCCGACTTGGCGTCGTAGCTCTCGACGCTCAGGTCGCCGCCCTCCACCACCGGCACGATGTCGAGTCCGAAGTGGCGGGCGAAAGCGTAGTCGCGGCTGTCGTGGGCCGGCACCGCCATGATGGCTCCGGTGCCGTAGGTGGCCAGCACGTAGTCGCTGATGTATATCGGAATGCGCTTGCCGCTGAACGGATTGACGGCATAGCTGCCCGTGAATACGCCGCTTACGCGCTTGGTCTCGGCGATTCGCTCCCGTTCGCTGCGCTTTTTGGTCTCGTCGAGATAGGCCTCCACGGCTGCCTGGTTGTCGGGGGTGGTTAGCTGGGGCACGTAGTCGTGTTCGGGCGCTATGACCATGAACGTGACGCCGAAAATCGTGTCGGGCCGGGTGGTGAATATCTCCAGCTTGAGCGGCGAATCGGCCACCTCGAAGAACATCTGGGCTCCGACGCTGCGGCCTATCCAGTTGCGCTGTATCTCCTTGAGGCTGTCGCTCCACTCCAGCGAATCGAGTCCCGAGAGCAGCCGTTCGGCATAGGCGGTCACACGCAGCAGCCACTGCTTCATCTTCTTCTGCTCCACGGGATATCCGCCGCGCACCGAAAGGCCCTCCTTCACTTCGTCGTTGGCCAGTACGGTTCCCAGCTCCGGACACCAGTTCACCAGCGTGTCGGCGCGGAATGCCAGGCGGTAGTTCTGCAGAACCTCTTCGCGCTCCTTCTCGTTCATGGCTTTCCACTCGTCGGCGGTGAAACGCATGGGCGCGGTGCAGGCTGCGTCGAGTCCCTCGGTGCCCTGCTTCTCGAAACGCGCCGTCAGGTCGGAAATCTTCTCCGCCCGGCCGGTCGCGTTGTCGTAATAGTGGTCGAACATCTTCAGAAAGGCCCACTGGGTCCAGTGATAGTATTCGGGGTCGCAGGTGCGCACCTCGCGGTTCCAGTCGAAGCTGAAGCCGATTTTGTCGAGCTGGCTGCGGTAACGGGCGATGTTCTGTTCGGTGGTTACGGCGGGGTGCTGCCCCGTCTGCACGGCATACTGCTCGGCCGGCAGTCCGAAAGCGTCGTAACCCATGGGGTGCAGCACGTTGAAACCGCACAACCGCTTGTAGCGCGAGTAGATGTCCGAGGCGATGTAGCCCAGCGGATGGCCTACGTGCAGTCCGGCGCCCGACGGATAGGGGAACATGTCGAGGACATAGAATTTGGGTTTGTTGTGGTTCACCTCCACGCGGTAGGTCTGCCTCTCTTTCCACCGTGCCTGCCACTTGCTCTCTATCTTTCTGAAGTCGTATTCCATAGTGTTTGATTTGTGGGTTTTGATTTTTGCAGACAAAAATAGGCAAAAAATGCGAAAATACGTCCTGTCGGTCCGTAAACTTCGCTGCGGGAGGCGCGGACGGGGGCGAATCCGCACTGCGGCCGGGCGCGGCGGGGCTGAAATCGCCGTTTCGCGGCTGTTCCGGCAGGGATTCGGGCATGCGCCGGCGGCCTGTTCCGGAGCCGCGGCGGGGCGGAACGGAGCGCTGCGGGAGACAAAAAAATGCCGGCGGCGATAAAAAAACGGCCGATTCCGTTTGTTTTTACGAAACTATCCTTATCTTTGCACCCGTTAAGGGGAATTAGCTCAGTTGGCTAGAGCGCTTGCATGGCATGCAAGAGGTCACGAGTTCGACTCTCGTATTCTCCACAGGATTTTCACAATGAGGCGAGCGGCCGAAACGGCCGCTCGCCTTTTTTTGTCCGGGAGAGATTTTGTCCGGGCGGGAGCGGAGGCTGGTTTCCGGGCCGGACTCGCGACCTCGCGGCCCGCCTTTGTCGAAAGAGGGTCGGGGAGGGATGCGGGGGCGACCGGCGGGGCGGAATCCGCACGGGGCCTCCGAGGGTCCTGAACGACAATTTTTTATCCGTGCAGTTGTATTTTTTCGAATTTTAAATTACATTTGTATTGAAAAACGGACGATAAAACGGGTGTCCATCGTCGTCCGTATTCCGGAGAACGGCTGTCTGCAAGGCGGCCGATTGACGGCGTCCGTGGCCGGCGGAAGACCGGCGGTCGGGGCGTCGATACCGGCTGTCATCGTGTAGAATCCAAAGGTATTTATTTATAATTTCTTGTTTATGAAAAAGTTTTTGTTTTTGATGATTGCCGTGGCAACCGTAACCGCTGCCGGGGCGAAAAAATTCAAATGGTCCTCCATCAATGTTCCCGAGGAGGGCGGTATCAGCTTCGTGCAGATTACCCGAGACGGAAGCAACGTGTGCGGCCCTCAGTTCTCGATGGCCGGCTGGTATACGGGCCGCGGTCTCTCCGTGTCGCCCGACGGAAGCAAAATCACCTATATCGGCTACAAGAACAAGACGCGCAACGTCTATGTCACCGGTACCGGCGCGGCCGGCTCCTCCGTGCAGCGGACCTTTCGTGCCAAGGTCAATACGGCTTGTTTCTCCTACGACGGCAAGGAGCTGCTGTTCAGTGAGGTGAGAGACAATACCGACCTGGTGAACATCACCAGTGCAGAGGGTGGCAACATCATCAACCAGGTCTCTACGGGCGGAGCTCCGTCGTTCAATGCCGACGGTACCAAAGTCTTCTTCTCGCGTTTCGAGAGCGGCTCGGGCTCCTCGGGCTTCGGCAGGATAATGGGCAAGGTTTCGAAAAAGATGCTTACCGTGGATACCTATTCGGTCTGGAGCTACGACCGCACGACCAATCAGCTGACCAACTACGCGAACGGCAACAACCCCCAGCCGCTGAGAGACCGCAATGCGTTCATTTGCGAACGCACGAGCGAGTACGGCTACGGCGAAATCTGGCTGGTGGACCTCGACAACGGCACCGAGTCGCTGATTCTCTCCGAGCCCGGCAAGAACTTCACCACCCCTTCGGTTTCGCCCGACGGCCAGTGGATTGTGGTGATGGCCAACAGCTCGTCCAACGCCAAGAACGTGGCTGCGGGAAATAAGAAGACCAAGGTGTTCTCTTACAGCGACAAGAAGCAGAATACCGATATCTTCGTGGTGAAGATGGACGGTACGCAGCTGACCCAGCTCACCTATCACAAGGGAAACGACTGCCAGCCTGCCTGGTCGCCCGACGGAAAGTACATCTACTTCGTTTCGCAGCGCGGTTCGCAGACCGGTGACTACAACGTGTGGAGAATGGACTTTACGCTCAGATAGTTTCTCCTCTCTCTCCCCGGAGGGGAGCGATGCAGACAACGGTGTCCGTCGGTTTTCGGCGGACACCGTTTGCGTTCGGGGGCCTGCCGGATGCTTGCCGTCCGTTCGGGCGTCCTCGTGCGGAGCCGTTCCGGAGTGTTTTACGGTAAGTGATTCGAATCATGTAATTGTCTGTTATATAATATGTTGCTCTGTGTGCTCGAATATTTTGATAATCGAAATTTATTTTTATTCGAACAGTATAAGAAAAAACAATCGCCCGAACGGGCGAAACGGGCTAAAATGCTGAAAAATCGGTGTAAAAAGTTTCGGTTTTTCTTGTGTTTAAAAAATAATTCGTATCTTTGCAGTCCATTTTGGATGATGGAATAAGAGTAATTAATTAACAAACAGGACAAATTTTAAGAAAATGCCAACTATTCAACAGTTAGTTAGAAATGGTCGAGCTTTCCAGGCGGACAAGAGCAAGGCGCCTGCGCTCGATGCGTGTCCTCAGCGCCGCGGTGTATGTACCCGTGTGTACACTACCACCCCGAAGAAGCCTAACTCGGCTATGCGTAAGGTCGCACGTGTGAGATTGACAAACGGCAAAGAGGTGAATGCCTACATTCCCGGCGAGGGTCACAACCTCCAGGAGCACTCCATCGTGTTGGTGCGCGGCGCGCTCGACTCGGCAGGAGTGGACGGACGCCGTCAGCGTCGCTCGAAGTACGGAGCCAAGAGACCCAAGGCCGGAGCTCCCGCAAAGAAGAAGTAAAAACGGTTTAATCAATTCAAAGATTTAAAAAATGAGAAAAGCAAAGCCTAAAAAGCGAATTCTACTTCCAGATCCCAAGTTCTCGGACGTGCTTGTGACAAGGTTCGTAAACAACCTTATGCTGGATGGTAAGAAGAGTATTGCCTACACTATCTTTTACAATGCACTGGATATCGTAGGTGAGAAGATGAAGGATGCGGATAAGGCTCCTTTGGAGATTTGGAAACAGGCACTGGAGAACATCACTCCCCAGGTGGAGGTGAAGAGCCGTCGTATCGGAGGTGCCACTTTCCAGGTTCCGACCGAGGTAAGACCTGAGCGTAAGATTTCATTGTCTATGAAAAACCTTGTCCTTTACTCTCGCAAACGCGCAGGTCACTCGATGGCGGAGAAGCTCTCTGCCGAAATCATTGCGGCTTACAACCAGGAGGGTGCCGCCTTCAAGCGTAAAGAGGAAATGCACCGTATGGCCGAGGCCAACAAGGCGTTCGCACACTTCAGATTTTAATTCGTAGAGAGGAAGACGATATGGCAAACAGAGATTTAAAGTTCACAAGAAATATCGGTATCATGGCTCACATCGATGCCGGTAAGACTACAACCTCGGAGCGTATTCTTTTCTACACGGGTAAGACTCACAAAATCGGTGAGGTACACGAAGGTGGAGCGACGATGGAC
>JAGBHC010000054.1 GCA_017935625.1 Rikenellaceae bacterium
GGGTGTTGTGGGTGTTGTGGGTGTCGTGGGTGTTGTGGGTGTCGTGAGGTGTCGTGGGTGTTGTGGGGTGTCGCGAGGTGCTGCAAAGAGTCGCAGGTAGCCGCGAACGGGGGCCGGATAAGAACGAGGGGTCCGGAAACATTCCGGACCCCTCGTTTATGAAAAACGGGAACAGTCTCTCTTAGAAGATGAAGCGGGAGCTGATTTCCTTGTAGTTGTATACGCGTTCGATGATGTCGGCGAAGAGGTCGGCCACGCTCAGCACGGTGAATTTGTGGAGGTCTTTGGTGGAGTCGAGCGGAATGGTGTCGCTGACGATGACCTCCGACAGCTGGCTGGCGTTGATGCGGTCGTAGGCGGGACCCGAAAGCACGGGATGGGTCACCACGGCACGCACGCTCTTGGCGCCTTTGGCCATCAGCATGTCGGCGGCTTTGGTGATGGTGCCTGCGGTGTCAATCATGTCGTCGAGAATGACCACGTTGCGGCCTTCGACGTCGCCGATGGCGGTCATGGAGCCTACCACGTTGGCTCTTTCGCGCTGTTTGTGGCTGATAATCATCGGGGCATGGAGATATTGCGAGTAGTTGTGCGCACGTTTGGCGCCGCCCATGTCGGGAGCGGCAATCGAGAGGTCTTCGATGTTCAGGCTCTTGAGGTAGGGCACGAAGATGCCGCTGGCGTAGATGTGGTCTACGGGAATGTCGAAGAATCCCTGAATCTGGTCTGCGTGCAGGTCCATGGTCATGATGCGGTCCACGCCGGCCGCGTGGAGCATGTTGGCAACCAGCTTGGCGGTAATCGGAACGCGGGGACGGTCCTTGCGGTCCTGCCGCGCCCAGCCGAAGTAGGGCATGACGGCGATGACCCGGAAGGCAGAGGCGCGGCGGGCTGCGTCAATCATCATCAGCAGCTCCATGAGGTTCTCTGCGGGCGGAAAGGTCGATTGCACGATGAAGACCGTGCAGCCTCTGATGCTTTCGTTGAACGAGGGCTGGAATTCGCCGTCGCTGAATTCCAATACCGAAGAGTCGCCCAGTTCGGAGCCGTAACTCCGGGCGATTTTCTCTGCCAGGTAGCGGGAGTTGCGGCCGGCAAAGAATTTTATTTTATGTACTGCCATGGTTGTTTGGATTGCTTTGCAGGTGCAAAAATAGTCGTTAGAGTTGAATTTAAAAATAGTATGGCGGATATTTTTATCAACAACGGATTAAACACTCCTCGATGAAGTCCAGAATGTCGTCGCGGCCCCGTTTCTTTTCCGACGAGGTGACGAACAGGGGCGGCAGTTCCTCCCACATGCTCAGCAGGAAACGCTTGTAGCGGGCCAGGTTCGAATCGAGCTGGCTCGAGGAGAGCTTGTCGGTTTTGGTGAAGACCACGCCGAACGGAATGCCGTGTTCGCCCAGCAGGGTGATGAACTCCACGTCTATCTTCTGGGGCTCGTGGCGCGAGTCCACCAGCACGAACAGAAAGTGCATCTTCTGGCAGCGGAGCACGTAGTCGGTGATGATTTTCGAGAACCCTTCCCGCTGGCTTTTCGACACGCGGGCGTAGCCGTAGCCGGGCAGGTCCACCAGATACCACCCCCCGTTTATCAGGAAGTGGTTTATGAGCCGGGTTTTGCCCGGCGTTCCCGAGACCTTGGCCAGCGACTGGCGGCCGGTGAGCATGTTGATGAGCGACGACTTGCCGACGTTGCTGCGTCCGATGAACGCGAAATCGGGCAGTCCGTCCTGCGGAACCTGGGAGAGCTTCTGGCTGCTGCGGCTGAACTCTGCGGAGGCGATTTTCATGGCGAAAGCGGTTGGGTGTGAGCGTTGTGTTTACGGGCGTTTGCGTTTGCCGGCCTTTCGGCGGAAGGTGCCGTCGTCGAGGCGCACGCTGAGCCGGATGAGCTGTTGGTTGAGCAGTTTGCGGCCGTCGTAGTGGAAAATCATGCCGGCCTTCACGTCGATGTCCTTGCGCTGCACGGGATGCCAGTAGAGCTCCGTGCGGTTGTAGAGGTCGCCGGTCCGGTAGAAGCGGTCGCCGGCATAGAGCTCTCCGCCGTACTCGTTCCAGTAGGGCATGAGGTCTTTGCCGCAGTAGAGGGTGTTGTGCAGCCCCACTTTCCACTTCTGCAGGTGCAAATCCACCTGCACGCCGCCCGGACTGCGCCCCTTCTCCTCGTGGCGGCGGTCCTTCTGCTTGGACTGGAGCCAGCCCACGCTGATGTCGAGTTTCTCCAGCGAGGTGCGCGGAGCGAAGTCGAGCCCCGCGAAGGGATTGATGAGGATGTTGTCCACCACGCCGAGCTCCTCCTCGCTGCCGGCGAAGTGGTACATCGAAAAGGCGTATCCGACGAACAGCAGGCCGCGGTTGAGGCGTCCGTAGGAGAAGATGCGGAACTTCTCGCGGCTGTCGCCGGACTTCATGCCGTTCCAGTCGCAGGCGATTTCCACCCCCCCCCGTCGTCCGACGTACTGGAACAGAGCCCCTTCGAGGTTGTTGTCGTAGAAGAGGGTCGAATCGCTGAAGAAGGCGCGCGAATAGTCGCCCAGCAGTTTGTGCCGGGGGAAGACTCCTGCGTAGGCCTTGTATCTGGGGGTGTCGAACTGATAGTATATGAGCAGATTGGGGTCTGTGAAGAAGCTCTTTTGCCCGAAGTCGGCCTGCAGGTCCACTCCTATCATGACGCTGTGTTTGCCCTCCCAGCCCATGCCGACGACGGGCGTGAGACGGGCGCCGAAGAGGGTCTGCGACCCGTCGAGCCGCGAGCCCGAATATTCGCGGTTGTCGAACTGGGTGTCGAAGTTCAACTCCCATCTGAGTTGCTGCCCCTTTCCGGGAAGTGTCGCGGCGAGCAGCAGGGCGAGCGACAGGAGCGTTTTGCGTATGGCGTTCATGTGTCTTGGATTTTCGGGGTCAAAGATAATGCAAACCGTCAGGATATGCAAGTTTTGCGGGACGGCGGATTCCGTTGCCGGCCGCTGGGGATTCCGTTGCCGGGCGGCGGAGAGGACGGAAAAAGGGCACCGCCGTGGCGGTGCCCTTTCGTATGCGGTGTCGCACGGCGGGTTACAGCAGCGAGAAGGCTACGGTCAGACCGGCCATGACGATGGAGACCATGCTCATGAGCTTGACCAGGATGTTGAGCGAGGGGCCCGAAGTGTCCTTGAACGGGTCGCCCACGGTGTCGCCCACCACGGTGGCCTTGTGGCATTCGGAGCCTTTGCCTCCGCAGTTGCCCTCTTCGACGAACTTCTTGGCGTTGTCCCAGGCGCCGCCCGAGTTGGCCATGAAGATGGCCAGTACGAATCCGGCTCCCAGGCCGCCCACCAGCAGACCCATCACGCCGGCCACGCCGAAGACGAGGCCCGTGGCGATGGGGGCGAGGATGGCCAGGATACTCGGCAGCAGCATCTCTTTCTGTGCGCCGCGGGTCGAGATTTCCACGCAGCGGGCGTAGTCGGGCGTGGCCTTACCCTCGAGTATGCCCTTGATTTCGCGGAACTGGCGCCGCACCTCCTCGACCATGCTCTGTGCGGCGCGGCCCACGGCGTTCATGGTCAGACCGCAGAACAGGAACGACATCATGGCGCCCACGAAGATGCCGATGAGCACCTTGGGATTCATGAGCGTAATCTGGTAGTAGTCCATGAAGTCGATGAGCGTGGCGTCCTTGACGGCCACCTCCGCTCCGCTGGAGAGGACGATGACCTGCTGGCCGATGTGCTGGAGTCCGATTTTAATCTCCTCGATGTAGGAGGCCAGCAGCGCCAGTGCGGTGAGGGCCGCCGAACCGATGGCGAAGCCCTTGCCCGTGGCGGCGGTGGTGTTGCCCAGGGCGTCGAGGGCGTCGGTGCGTTTTCTCACCTGCGGGTCGAGGCCGCTCATCTCGGCGTTGCCGCCCGCGTTGTCGGCGATGGGGCCGTAGGCGTCGGTGGCCAGGGTGATGCCCAGCGTGGAGAGCATGCCCACGGCGGCGATGCCGATGCCGTAGAGGCCCATGCTCATGCTCTGCGCGGAGAGCATGTCGCTGACATTGAAGTTGATGGCGCACAGGTAGGAGAGGATGATGGCCGCGCCGATGGTGATGACGGGTATGGCCGTGGAAATCATGCCGATGCCGATGCCCGAGATGATGACCGTAGCGGGGCCTGTCTGGCTGCTGCGGGCGATTTTGCGGGTCGGCTCGTAGGAGTGCGAGGTGTAGTATTCGGTGGCCTGGCCGATGATGATGCCGGCCACCAGACCGGTGATGACCGAGAAGGAGATGCCCACCCAGTTCTCGAGTCCGAGCAGGTAGAGAATCAGGAAAGTGGCTCCCGCGATGAGCACCGAGCTGGTATTGACGCCCGTGCCCAGGGCGCCCAGTAGCTGTTTCATGTCGGCGCCCTCTTTGGTCCTCACCAGGAATATGCCGATGATGGAGAGCAGGATGCCGACCGCCGCGATGAGCATGGGGGCCAGCACCGCCCGGGTCTGCATGCCCAGGTCGCCGCCGCCGGCTGCGAAGGCCGCCGCGCCGAGCGCCGCCGTGGCCAGAATCGAGCCGCAGTAGCTTTCGTAGAGGTCGGCGCCCATGCCTGCCACGTCGCCCACGTTGTCGCCCACGTTGTCGGCGATGGTGGCCGGGTTGCGGGGGTCGTCCTCGGGAATGCCGGCCTCGACCTTGCCCACCAGGTCGGCGCCCAC
>JAGBHC010000004.1 GCA_017935625.1 Rikenellaceae bacterium
CACAATCGGCATATTGCTATGCACTGCCAAAAACGACACATTGGTTAAGATGACCCTCCCCTCGGACAACAACACAATTGTTGCGTCTAAATATCAACTCTATCTTCCCACAGAGCAGCAGCTGATAGCGGAAGTCGAGCGAGTTAAAAAGGAATGGGAAGAAACAAGATGAGACTCACAACGACAAAGTAACCGATGTCATTCTTGTGAACTTGAATATCCATATTTGTATCATGTAATACTAAAATACTTATAATCAAGTATGGTTAGATTTGAGGAAGTGAAATAAGCACGAGTCGTTTCATACCGACCGTAAGGGGGCGCCCGGCGAAGGGCAGCCCCCTTTTTCGTTCGGGGGAGGAGAGCCGGAAAGGAGCATCGCTTCAGAATGGGAGCTGTCGTCGCGGTCTTGTGAAAGGGGTATCTCACCCCTGCCCGGAGGGTTGTCGCGGTTTTGTCCGGAACGGTCGTCGTAACCCGTCCGAAGTGGCCGTGCACCCCGCCCGAAGCGGTTTTCGCGGTCTCGTGAAAGGGGGTATCGCACCCCTGCCCGGAGGGTTTTCGCGGTCTTGTCCGGAGTGGCCGTCGTAACCCATCCGAAGCGGTCATTCTCCGTTGTCCGAAGCGGCCGTGCACTTTCGCCCGAAACGGTTTTCGCGGTCTCGTGAAAGGGGGTATCGCACTTCCACTCGGAGGGTTGTCGCGGTCTTGTCCGGAGTGGCAGTCGTAGCCCATCCGAAGCGGTCGTTCCCCGTCGCTCGAAGCGGCCTCGCGGACCGGCGGTCCGCGAAATGCGCCGGAAATGCGAGAAAAGCGTTTTCCTGGTTGCTTTTGTGCGACGGATTGACTATCTTCGGGTTTCTAAATTCGGATTCTATGAAGAGACTTTTCGTTATGTCGGCGGTGCTTCTCCTGCCGTTCGCCTCCTTGCGGGGGCAGTCGCTGGAGGAGGAGTTCCGCAATCCGCCCCGCGAGGTGCGGCCTTTGATGATTTGGCAATGGATGGACGGGGTGGTGTCGGCCGAAGGCATTACGGCCGACCTGGAGGCCTATCGGGAGGCGGGCATCGGGGGCGTGCAGCAGTTTCTGGTGGGCGGCCCCCTGCAGACGCAGATAAGCGACACGACCCAGGCCATCGGCACCGAGTCGTGGCGGCGGCTGATGAGGCATGCCATCGCCGAGTGCGCCCGGCTGGGGCTTACTTTCGGTACGCATAACTGTCCGGGGTGGTCGTCGAGCGCTTTCCCTGCGGTCCGTCCGGAAGATTCGATGCAGAAACTCGTCTGGTCGGAGACCGTGGCGGAAGGGGAGTCGGACGAAAGGGAGCAGCGGCTGGTGCTGCCGCGTCCCGAAGTCGATGACCGGTGGAACTACTATTGCGACATCGCTGCGGTGGCCGTTCCCGATGCGGAGAAGGTGGACCCGCAGCGTGCGCTCGTGCTTGCGGACATGGCGGCGGACGGCACCCTCGTCTGGCGTGTTCCCGCCGGCCGGTGGCGCATCTATCGTTTCGGACATACGACCAACGGCAAAACCAATTGGGCGACGGCTCCGACGGGCGGAGTGGGCCTGGAGTGCGACAAGATGAGTCGCCGGGCCGTGGAGCGCTATTGGGACGGCTATCCGTCGGAATTGCTGCGTCTGGCGGGCGCCGAGGCGGGTAGAACGTTTCAGCGCCTGGAGATAGACAGTTACGAGGCGGGCGGTCAGGACTGGACTCCGCTGATGCGGGAAGAGTTCGAAAAGAGACACGGCTACGACCTGCTGCCGTGGCTGCCCCTGCTGGCCGGAGCGCAGGCTGCCGACAGTGTCGCCGGAAGCCGTTTCGAAGCCGATTTCCGGGAGACGGTCACCGACCTGTTCGCGGAGAATTACTACGGTCACATGAGCCGGCTGGCGCATCGCTATCCGGGGCTGCGCATGCTGATACAGCCCTACGGCACGGGAGCCGCCCGGCCGTTCAATCCGATACATACGGACAAGATTATCGCGCAGCTGGCCGAAGACGACGCGGTGTGCGCCGAGTTTTGGACCCGCCCCGACTGGGGCTGGAACGACCTGCCGAACGTGACTTCGGCCGCATACGGCCAGGGGCGGAGCGTGGTGTACGCCGAGGGCTTCACCTGCTGGCCTCTGCATGCGTGGAAAGACGACCCGGCCAGTCTGAAAGTCGTTGCGGACAGAGCCTTCTGTCTGGGTATCAATGCGCTGATGCTGCATGCCGGGGCGCAGAATCCCTGGACGGACAAGCTGCCCGGCATGACGTTCGGGCAGTGGGGAACGCAGTGGACTCCCGGCCAGACCTGGTGGAGGAGCGGCGGAGCCCGGGAGCTGTTCACCTATCTGTCGCGGTGCCAGTCGCTGTTGCAGCGCGGGCGCTACGTCGATGACAGCGCAAGGGGCGGCCGCTCGCTGGTGTCCGATTCCGCTTCGCTGCAATGGATTCACCGCAGCGAAGCGGAGGGAGCGGACATCTATTTCATAGCCAATCCCCTCGATTCGGCCTTCACGACGACCGTCTCTCTCGTTTCGCAGGGGCGGCTGCCCGAAATCTGGCATCCCGATACCGGGGAGACGGCCCCGGCTCCGGCATGGTCGGCCGAGGCGGGGAGGACCCGTGTGACGCTGGAGCTGGCCCGACACGAGTCGCTGTTCGTCCTGCTCCGTCGCGCGACGGACGAACCGGGGCCGGGACTCGCGCTGCGAAGTGCCGCTGCGGTGGCGGAAATCGCGGTCGAGGGACCGTGGACGCTCGCTTTTCCCGAGGGGTGGGACGCCCCTGCGCAGGTCGAGCTGCGAAGACTCGTCCCCTGGAACGAACATGCGGAGCCCGGCATCCGGTATTTCTCCGGCACGGCCCGCTATTCCGCGGCGGTGCGGATGAAGCGTCTCGATTCGTCGCTGCGCTACGTGCTGAATTTGGGAGAGGTGAAGAACCTGGCCAAAGTCTATGTCAATGGAGAGTTTTGCGCTCATTTGTGGAAAGAGCCCTTCGTGTGCGACATCACCGGATTTCTGCGGCGCGGCGACAACCTGCTCGAAATCGAGGTGACGAATCTGTGGCCCAACCGGATGATTGGCGACGAACAGTATCCCGACGATATCGAGTGGAGCGAACCGCTGAATTTCGGAGAGTCGAAGGCGGGCAGCTTCATGCAGCGTATACCGCAGTGGCTGCGCGACGGAGAGCCCCGGCCGTCGGTTCACCGCAAGACGGTGGTGTCGTTCAAGTTCTTCGAAAAGGAGAGTCCGCTGCTCGAGTCGGGGCTGCTGGGGCCGGTTCGCGTGGAGGTGTCGGACCCCCGAGGGAGTCGGAGCCGGAAGAACGACTGATTGGCGGCGGGAGCGGGGGAGAGACGGCCGGTTGCCGTCGTCGGGATGCGGGGCGCTTCGGACGGGGCGGGGATTGGATGCGCCGGAAGAGCCGGGGCGCCGCCGCGATAAACTCCTTTCGGGGTGGAAGATGGCGCCGGGAGCGCCCGGAAGTCGTTTTTAGGGCCGAAAAGTTGTATTTAGAGAATATTTTTGTATTTTTGCAGCTTGTTAATTGTCTGACAAAGATAAGTAATAAATATAATTAATTTTTCTAAAACAGATGCAAAACAAAGGTGCAATTAAATTCCTGGCGATTGTCCTGGCAATCGCTTGTGCATGGCAGCTCTCGTTTACATTCGTAACGCGGAGCGTCGAAAAGAAGGCGGTGAAGTATGCCGCCCAGTTCGAGCCGGAATTACAGTCGAAGAAGGAGCAGTTCTTTTTGGACTCCATCCGTTCCAAGACGGTCTACAATCTCGGATTCATCAAATACACCTACAACGAGTGCAAGGAGAAGGAGATAAACCTCGGTCTCGACCTCAAGGGCGGTATGAACGTGATGCTGGAGATTTCGGTGGAGGATGTGGTGAAGGCCCTCTCCAACGACAGCAAGGACCCCGATTTCCAGGCGGCTCTCGCCGAGGCGCGCGAGGCGCAGAAGAACAGCAGCGACGATTTCATCACGCTGTTCGTCAAGGCTTACGGCCAGAAGTCGGGCGGCGCTCCGCTCTCGATGATTTTCAATACGCCCGACCTGAAGGAGTATATCAACCCCAACAGCACCAACGCCGAGGTTGAGAAGGTGCTCCGCACGCAGGCCGAAAGCGCCATCGCCAATTCGTTCAACGTGCTGCGCAACCGTATCGACCGTTTCGGCGTGACCCAGCCCAACATCCAGCGTCTGGAGAACGGCCGCATTCTGGTCGAGCTTCCGGGCGTGAAGGAGCCCGAGCGCGTGCGCAAGCTCCTCCAGGGCTCGGCTTCGCTGGAGTTCTGGGCCACTTACGAGAATCCCGAAATCTATCCTCTGCTGGAGAACGCCAACTCGGTCATCGCAGGACTCAATGCGGCGGCCAAGGTAGCCGAGCAGGGTGCCGAAGAGGCCGGTGAGGCGGTCGAGGCTGCACAGGAAGCGCAGGAAGCGGCTGCCGGCGACGAGAGCCTGCTCTCGAAAATCGGCGGCACGGAGAGCTCCGACGCTGCTGACCTGAGCGAGCAGTATCCTCTCTTCTCGAAGCTCATCCCGTCGGTTTCGCAGTCGGGCCAGCTCATGAGCGGTCCCGTTATCGGACAGGCGCTGGCCACCGATACCGCTGCCGTGAATACCTATCTTAATATGCCTCAGGTGAAGTCGCTGCTGCCCCGCGACCTCAAGCTGATATGGGGCGTGAAGCCCATCGACGAGCAGGGCACCGTCTTCATGCTCTACGCCATCAAGGCGAACACCCGCGACGGCAAGGCTCCGCTGGACGGAGGCGCCGTGGTGGATGCCAAGGAGGAGTACACCCAGCAGGGTGCCGCTGCCGAGGTGAGCATGATTATGAACGCGGCCGGTGCGAGAACCTGGGCGAGAATGACCGCCGACAACGTGGGCCGCTGCATCGCCATCGTACTCGACGGCTACGTCTATTCGGCTCCCGTGGTGAACGGTGAAATCACCGGCGGCCGTTCGTCGATTACCGGCGGATTCACCATCACCGAGGCCACCGACCTGGCCAACGTGCTCAAGTCGGGTAAGCTGCCCGCTCCGGCACACATCACCCAGGACACCGTGGTCGGTCCGTCGCTGGGTCAGGAGTCCATCAACTCGGGCATGATGTCCTTCGTACTGGCATTCGTGCTGGTGCTGCTCTATATGTGGCTCTACTACAACGGAGCCGGTCTGGCTGCCGACATCGCACTGGTTTGCAATCTGTTCTATCTGGTCGGCATCCTGGTTTCGTTCGGAGCCGTGCTCACCCTGCCCGGTATCGCCGGTATCGTGCTGACGATGGGTATGGCCGTGGATGCCAATGTGATTATCTATGAGCGTATCAAGGAGGAGCAGCGTGCCGGCAAGGGTCTTTCGCTGGCCATCCACGACGGTTTCAAGAACGCCCTTTCGGCCATCATCGACGGTAACATCACCACCCTGCTGACCGGTATCGTGCTCTTCATCTTCGGAACCGGCCCCGTACAGGGCTTCGCCACCACCCTCATCATCGGTATCATCACTTCGGTCTTCTGCGCGATTTTCATCCCGCGCATGATATTCGCCAGCCGCATCGCCAAAGGCAAGTCCATCCGATTCTCCAGAAGCTGGAGCGAGAACCTGTTGGCCGATACCCACATCGACTTCATCAAGATTCGCAAGTTCGCCTATATCCTGTCGGGCTCGCTGCTTCTGCTCACCTTCGTATCGCTGGCCGTTCGCGGTCTCAACTACGGTGTGGACTTCTCGGGCGGCCGCTCCTATGTGGTCCGCTTCGACAAGGAGGTCTCCGACGAGCAGGTGCGCGAGGCGCTGGGCGAGGTCTTCACCAACGAGGACGGCAAGGGCAGCTACCAGGTGAAGCAGTACGGCAACAACTACCAGATGCGCATCGTCACCCAGTACAAATACGACGACCAGAGCGAGGATGCGTCGGCCGAAGTGGAGGCCATGCTGCACCGTGCGCTGGCTCCGCTCTACGGCTATGAAATCAGCCAGAGCGCATTCGTTTCGACCCAGGAGGACGTGAACGGTATCATCAGCGCCGAGAAGGTGGGCCCGAGCATCGCGCACGACATCACGGTCAATTCGTTCATCGCAGTGGTGTTCAGCCTGCTGGCCATCATGATTTACATCATCGTCCGCTTCAAGAAGTGGCAGTGGGGCGTCGGCAGCGTGGTTTCGCTGACCCACAATGCGCTGCTCATCATCGGTCTCTTCTCGCTGTTCCACGGTCTGATGCCCTTCACCATGGAGGTGGACCAGTCGTTCATCGCGGCGATACTGACCATCATCGGTTACTCCATCAACGACACCGTGGTGATTTTCGACCGTATCCGCGAGCATCAGGCGCTCTATCCCAAGCGCACCATCCGTGAGAATATCAACAATGCGGTGAACTCGACGCTGTCGCGTACCCTGAACACTTCGGGCACCACGTTCGTCACCCTGCTGGCGATATTCATATTCGGCGGCGCGGTCATCCGCGGTTTCGTATTCGCGCTGATGTTCGGTATCATCGTGGGTACCTACTCCTCCATCTTCGTGGCTACTCCGGTGGCTTACGACATGATGAGACGCTCGAAACGGGGCGAAGAGGCGAAATAAGGGACGAAAGGTCCGAAATCCGAAAAAAGAGAACATCCGTACAGTTGGCGGATGTTCTTTTTTTATGTAGTTTTGCATTAGATTAGGATAAACCGAGCCGGATATGGATTTCATAACTATTACGATGATAGATATCGTGGACATTGTGGTGGTCGCACTCATCATGTTCTACCTCTATCGGGTTACTCGCGGAACGAGCGCTCCGAGCATTCTCTCGGGAATTTTGTTGATATATCTGCTGTGGGTGGTGGTCAGGGCGCTTAACATGGAGCTGCTGTCGGCCATTCTGGGACATATCATCGGAGTGGGCGTCATCGCCCTCATCGTGGTGTTCCAGCCCGAAATCCGGCGCTTCCTGCAACACATAGGCACCCGCAGCAACCGCCGCCGCCTGTCGTTCTTCGGCAAGCTGTTCGAAGATTCGATGCACGGCGACACGCTCGACTACGTCGCACCGCTGGCGCGGGCATGCGGCGACATGTCGCAGACCAAGACGGGAGCCCTTATCGTCATCCAGCAGGAGAACGACCTGGCGACCATTGTCGAGTCGGGTGTGAAAATCGACGCCCTGATTTCCGATTCGCTGGTCAAGAATCTGTTTTTCAAGAATTCGCCGCTGCACGACGGGGCGGTCGTCATCAACAAGGGGCGCATCGTGGCCGGCAAGTGCGTGCTGCCCTCGACCGAAAAGGAGGTGCCGCTCAGCTTCGGCATGCGGCATCGGGCCGCGATGGGGGTGAGCGACATCAGCGATGCCGTGGTGGTGGTGGTCTCCGAGGAGACGGGCATCATATCCATCGTGCAGAACGGCAACATCAAGCGGGGGCTCACGGCCGACGGTCTGCGGGCTTCGCTGCTCAGACGTCTGGGCGGCAGCGGCCGCAGGCAGGCGTAAGGGGCGGCCGGGCGGAAAACGGTAATTCGGGTAGGAAAACCGTGGATTTGTATAGCGGGCCGAATGCTTCCGGCGGCTATCTTTGTAAAGTCGGACGACAGCGAATTCGAAAAATGAAAAACGAAATGAACAAACGCGTATTGATACTCTCGGGAAGTCCGCGTCGGGGCGGCAACTCCGACTTTCTGTGTGACCGGTTCGCCGAGGGAGCCCGGGAGGCGGGCCACGATGTGGAAAAGATTTTTCTCCGCGACCGGAAGATAGGCTATTGCACCGGGTGCGGAACCTGTTTCAACCTGCACAAGCCCTGTCCCCAGCGGGACGATGCGGCGGAGATTGTGGAAAAGATGATTGCGGCCGATGTGATTGTGATGGCTACGCCCGTCTATTTCTACACCCTGTCGGCCCAGATGAAGTGCCTCATAGACCGCACCTGCGCCCGTTATACGGAAATCGTCGGCAAGGAGTTCTATTTCATCGCGACGGCCGCGGAGCAGGACCGCGGAATGATGGAGCGCACCATCGAGTGTTTCAGAGGCTTCCTGGAGTGTCTGGACGATGCCCGGGAGATGGGGACGATTTGCGCCGCCGGCGTATGGCAGAGCGGCGAGGTGGTGGGCACGCCTGCGGACGAGGAGGCCTATCGGATGGGGTGCCGCGCGTAGGAAGCGGACCGGAAAGCGAGAAACGTCGCTCGGAGGAGCGGCAAAATATATTTTAATGAGCTTATGTTAAGGAAAATAAGAGTGTTCGCCGCCATCGTCTGCTTCGTGGCAATCACGCTGCTGTTCCTCGATTTCACGGGGAGTCTGCATGCGTGGCTGGGATGGCTGGCCAAAATCCAGTTTCTGCCCGCCCTGCTGGCCCTGAATGTCGGCGTGGTGGCCGTGCTGGTGGTGCTGACCCTGCTTCTGGGGCGGGTCTATTGTTCGGTCATCTGTCCGCTGGGCGTGTTCCAGGACATCTTCTCGTGGATGGGCGGCCGCGGTAAGAAACACCGCAACCGGTTCCGCTATTCGCCGGCCGTGTCGTAGCTGCGCTACACGGTGCTGGCGCTCTTCGTGGTGCTGATGGTGGCGGGGCTGGCCTCCGTGGCCCGTCTCGTGGCGCCTTACAGTGCCTACGGGCGCATCGCCTCCACGCTTTTCGCTCCGCTGTGGCAGTGGGGGAACAACCTGGCGGCCTATTTCGCCGAACGTGCCGGAAGCTATGCCTTCTATTCGGTGGAGGTGTGGATGAAGGGCGCGGGCACGCTGCTCGTGGCCGTGGTCACCTTCCTCGTAGTGGCGGTGCTGGCCTACCGCAACGGGCGGACCTATTGCAATACGATTTGCCCCGTGGGCACCGTGCTGGGATTCCTGTCGCGCTACTCGTGGCTGCGTCCCGTTATCGACACCTCGAAGTGCAACGGATGCGGTCTGTGCGCCCGCAACTGCAAGGCGTCGTGCATCGACCCCAAGGCCCACAAGATAGATTACAGCCGGTGCGTGGCGTGCATGGATTGCCTTGGGAAGTGCAGTCAGGGCGCCATCTCCTACACCCGCCGCCGTGCGCCGAAACCGGCGGAAGCCGCAGCGGGCCGGACGGCGGAGGTCGATGCGTCGCGCCGCAGCTTCCTCTCGATAACCGCCCTGCTGGCCGCCTCGGCTACGGTGAAGGCCCAGCAGAAGAAGGTGGACGGCGGTCTGGCGGCCATCGAAGCCAAGAAGATACCCGACCGCAGCTGCGCATTGGTGCCGGCCGGAGCGGAGAGTCTGCGCCACTTCACGCAGCATTGCACGGGGTGTCAGTTGTGCGTCTCGGTTTGTCCCAACCAGGTGCTGCGTCCCTCGACGGGAATCATGACCCTGATGCAGCCCGAGATGTCCTACGAGCGGGGCTACTGCCGTCCGGAGTGCACCAAATGTTCGGAGGTGTGCCCGACGGGGGCTATCGAACGGGTGACTGCGGCCGAGAAGTCGTCGATACAAATCGGTCATGCCGTGTGGGTGCGGGCGAACTGCATTCCGCTCACCGACGGAGTGGCGTGCGGCAATTGCGCCCGCCACTGTCCCACGGGTGCCATCCGGATGGTGAAGGCCGACCCCGAAGACTCCGGTTCGGCGTTGATTCCGGCCATCGACACCGAGCGCTGCATCGGTTGCGGCGCGTGCGAGAATCTTTGTCCGGCGCGTCCGTTCAGCGCCATTTACGTGGAGGGGCATCCCAATCACAGAATCATATAAATCGGCAAAGGGAGGAAACGATGATGAAAAACAGAGAGAGGAGAACAGAGATGAACCGTCGCGAGTTCCTGGCCGCCCTGGGCGGCGGTGCGGTCGCTTCGGCGGCGGTGCTGGCGGGATGCGGTTCCGGAAAGGGACCCGCCTCGGAGGTCTACACCGACGGCACGGCGCAAACGGGCGAGATGACCTGCCGTGTCAATCCCAAGACCGGCGAGAAGGTTTCGGTGCTTGGGTACGGCTGCATGCGCTGGCCGATGCGTAAAAAGGAGAACGGCGAGGGCGAGGAAATCGACCAGCAGACGGTCAATTCGCTGGTGGATTATGCCATAGCGCACGGTGTCAATTACTTCGACACGTCGCCTGCCTATTGTCAGGGATTTTCCGAGCGCGCTACGGGCATCGCCCTGAAGAACCATCCGCGGGAGAGTTTCTACGTGGCGACCAAACTTTCGAACTTTTCGCCCGACCAGTGGAGCCGCGAGGCGTCGATGGCCATGTACCGCAACTCGTTCTCGGAGCTGCAGGTCGATTACATCGACTACTACCTGCTGCACGGCATCGGCATGGGCGGCATGGAGTCGCTGCGCGGCCGTTATCTGGACAACGGCATGCTCGACTTTCTGCTGGCCGAGCGGGAGGCGGGGCGCATCCGCAACCTCGGATTCTCGTACCACGGCGACGTGGAGGTGTTCGACTATCTGCTGTCGCGTCACGACGAGCTGAAGTGGGACTTCGTGCAGATACAGTTGAACTACGTCGATTGGAAACACGCCAAGGAGGTCAATGCCCGCAATACCGATGCCGAGTATCTCTACGGCGAACTGGAGAAGCGCGGGATTCCGGCGGTCATCATGGAGCCGCTGCTGGGCGGGCGTCTGGCCAAGATGCACGACCACCTTACGGAGAAGTTCAAACAGCGCCGGCCGGAGGCGAGCGTCGCTTCCTGGGCGTTCCGTTTCGCGGGTTCGTGGCCGGGCGTGATGACGGTGCTCAGCGGTATGACCTACATGGAGCACCTGCAGGACAATCTGCGCACCTATTCGCCGCTGGACGTGCTCACCGACGAGGAGAAGGTCTTTCTGGAGGAGACGGCCCGGCAGATGCTGCGCTATCCGACCATTCCGTGCAACGACTGCAAATATTGCATGCCGTGCCCCTACGGACTCGACATTCCGGCGATTCTGCTCCACTACAACAAGTGCATCAACGAAGGAAACGTACCGGCTTCGTCGCAGGACCCCGACTACCGACGGGCCCGGCGGGCCTTTCTGGTGGGATACGACCGCAGCGTGCCCAAGCTGCGCCAGGCCTCCCACTGCATCGGCTGCAACCAGTGCGTGCACCATTGTCCCCAGCGGATTCGGATTCCGCGTGAGATGAGACGCATCGACAAGTTCGTGGAGGACCTCAAACAGGGCCGCGAGTTCTGAGCGGACCGGTGCCGCGGAGGCGGAGGGAACGTGGGTCCCGATTGAATGGACGACCGCAAGGCGAAAGGCTTTTGCGGTCGTCTTTTTGCGTAAAGAGAGGATTGCAAGCCGCATTTGCGGTGGAAAAAGGTGGCCGAAGAGCGATAAAATAACGTTCTGCGGGGTCGGAATGGGTTTTTCTAACCGATTTATATATTATCTTTGTGCTCGTGAAAAAGGCGAATTCCGTTCGCCGAAGAGATATTGAGAGATACAACTCTTTATACTGACAGTAAAAGGGAAACTTCCGTGAGGAAGATTACGTGCGGTATAACGGTTGCTTATCCCTCGTTGTATTTCCGTAGTGTTACGGGAATGCGACTTGGGCGTAGTTGCTGTTCCGCACTCGGGCTGTTCCCTGCCTACTGTCAGAATCGGTGGCTACGTCCTTTTTTTGTCGCGGGGCGTGCATCTTCGGCGGGACAGGGGCGCAGCGAGAGTCGATGCGAAAAAGGAGCAACAGGAGCGGGAGGTCGAGTTTGGCAATTTTTCATTTTAACATCGAGTTTTATGAAATCGAATAGAAAACGCGGACCCGGCTTGCCAATCCTGCAGAGCCAAATATGTATCAACAGCGAGTCGGGGGCCGCGTCTTACGGCCTGAGTGCCACCCCGGAGCGGGTGGCTGTCCGGGTGCGGTCGGGTTCTGTCCGCGGCGAATCGGCCTGAGTGCCTCCTCCGACGGGCGGCGGGACAAAAAAAGTGCCCGACGCATGAGTCGGACACTTCTCGAGCTTTCTTGAAAATAGTCTAAAAAAAGTATATTCTGTGGGGTATACTAAGATTATTCTATTACGGTAACATTCACGGCCTGTTCGCCTTTCTTCCCTTCTCCTACCTCGAACTCTACCTGCTGTTTCTCTTCGAGTCCGCGGAAACCTTCCTTGTTGATGCCGGTGTAGTGGACGAAAATGTCTTTTCCCTCTTCGGTTGTGATAAATCCGTACCCTTTGGCGGCATCAAACCATTTAACTGTTCCTTTCATTTGTAAAAAATTAAAATTGTGTTTCGCAAAGGACGGCAAAAGATATCGCTTTTCAAAACTTTTGAGGCGTTATTTTCGGTCCGGGCGCGGTTTTTTTCGCTTCTCCGCTCACCGCTTCTTCGAATTGCCGGGGAATGCGGGTCGAAAAGCTCAGTTCGCGACCCGTGGCCGGGTGGAGGAACGCGAGCTTGAAGGCGTGCAGGTAGACTCGTTCGGCGTCGGCGGAGGCTCCGTATTTGCGGTCGCCGAGGATGGGGCAGCCGATGTATTCGAGGTGGGCGCGTATCTGGTTCTTGCGTCCGGTGTCGAGTTTCAGTTCGACCAGCGAGCGCTGGCCGCCCTCGCGCAGCACCCTGTAACGGGTCACGGACTCGCGGCCGGCGCCGCTGCGGTCTACGTAGACCTTGTAGTTCTGGTTTTCGCTCAGCGGGGCGTCGATGACCCCCTCCCGCCGGGGCATGCGCCCCTCGACCACGGCGATGTAGCGCCGGTCGGTCACCATCCCCTTCCAGTCCTGCTTGAAAGCCTCCTTCACCCGTTCGTTGCGCACGAAGAGCATCAGTCCCGAGGTCTCGCGGTCGAGCCGGTGCACGGTGAAGATGCGGCCGGAGGGGTCGGTGCGCCGCACGTATTCGGTCAGGATGTGGTAGGCGGTCTTCTCCTTCTCGCGGTCGGTGGCCATGCTCAGCAGGCCGTTGCGCTTGTCGATGACTATCAGGTGCCCGTCCTCGAAGACGATGCGCATCAGCGGGTGGTGCAGCCCCGGGCCGATGTGTTCGCGGGTGATTTCCACCCGGTCGCCGGCTCTCAGGGGCGTGTCGTGGCGGGTGGCGGTGCGGCCGTTCACCGATACCTGCCGGTGGGTGAGGTAGGACTTGACCGTGGTCCGGCTCCGGTCTTTCATCTTTTCGAAAAGGAATGCGAGCAGTGCGCACTCCCGGTCTGCAGTGTATTCCATAAAATCGTGGTCGTCGGGTTTTTCCGAAAAGGGCGTTCCGGGCGGAGACCGCGCGGAGCCTTCCGGAGTTGCAAAGGTACGAAATAAAACGGAGAAACGCCGTCGCGAAGTGCGTTTATCGGGCCCGCGGGCGGAGTCCGGAGCCGGGCGGGGAGCGGGGGAGGCGAGCCGCGGGCGACAATTCGTCGTGCGGATTCTTGTCTCTTGAAAAGAAAGTGATACCTTTGCCCCCGAAAATGAGATAAAAAGTCTTTTCGATATGTGGTTGATTCTCGCATTCGGCTCGGCCATGCTGCTGGGTTTTTACGATGTCTTCAAGAAGCAGGCGCTGAACGGCAATGCGGTGGTTCCGGTGCTCACGCTCAACACGCTGCTCGGAGCCCTGATATTCGTTCCCTTCATTCTCAGCTCGTCGCTGGGCTGGGGGTGGTTCGAGGGCACGATGTTCCATGTGGCTGCGGGCGGCTGGAGGGAACACGGGCTGGTGGTGCTCAAATCGTTCATCGTCATCGGTTCGTGGCTGTTCGGCTACTTCGGACTCAAGCACCTGCCCATCACCATCGTCGGCCCGATTAACGCCACGCGCCCCGTGCTGGTGCTGCTGGGCGCGATGCTCATCTTCGGCGAACGGCTCAACCTCTGCCAGTGGGCGGGCATGATTCTGGCCATGATAGCGCTGGTGATGCTGAGCCGCAGCGGCCGCAAGGAGGGCATCGACTTCGTGCACAACAAGTGGATATTCTGCGTGGCGATGGCGGCCGTGTTCGGGGTGGTGAGCGCGCTCTACGACCGTTACATCATGCGCCGGCTCGACCCCATGTTCGTGCAGGCGTGGTGCAATCTCTATCTGTCGGCCATCATGCTGGTCGTGTTGATGATAATGTGGTATCCGCGCCGCAGCAAATCGACCCCTTTCCAGTGGCGCTGGACGATAGTGGGGGTCTCGCTCTTTCTCACCGTGGCCGATTTCCTCTACTTCTTCTCCCTGAGCCAGCCCGATGCCATGATATCGGTGGTGTCGATGATACGCCGCAGCAACGTGCTGGTGTCGTTCGTGTGCGGAGCGCTGTGGCTCCACGAGAAGAACGTGCGCAGCAAGGCGTTGGGACTGCTCATCATCCTGGTCGGAATGATATTCCTCTATTTCGGGTCGAAATAGGGCTACGCGGGTGATTGTGGGGATTTTACTCCGCGCCGGAGCGGCTGGCGGGCGGGGAAGCGCCCCGCGGCCGGGCTTTTTATCCCGGGAGCGTTTTTCTACTCTGAAAAATTATTCGTATCTTTGGCTGATTTTTAAATTCAGCTCAGACGATGAAAATTTCTTATAATTGGCTTAAAGATTACATCAAAACCGACCTTTCGGCCGAGCAGATTGCCGTTATCCTCACCGATATCGGCCTGGAGGTGGAGGGCTTCGAAAAGATAGAGACCGTCAAGGGCGGCCTGCAGGGCGTGGTGGTAGGCCACGTGGTGAGCTGCACCGACCATCCCGATTCCGACCATCTTCACGTCACCGCGGTCGATGTGGGCGGCGAGGCTCCGCTGCAAATCGTCTGCGGCGCGCCCAACTGCCGTCAGGGGCTGAAAGTGATGGTGGCGACCCTCGGCACGGTGCTCTATCCCGACGGCGGCGACGAGGAGTTCAAAATCAAGAAGAGCAAGATTCGCGGGGTGGAGAGCTTCGGCATGCTCTGCGCCGAGGACGAGCTGGGTATCGGCAACGACCATGCCGGCATCATGGAGCTCGACCCGTCGGCCGTGCCGGGCACTCCGGCGCGGGAGCTGCTCGATATCTCCGACGACTATCTTATCGAAATAGGGCTCACGCCCAACCGGGTCGATGCGGCCAGCCATTGGGGCGTGGCGCGCGACCTGGCCGCCTATCTGCGCTCGCGCGGCGAGAAGGCGGAGCTGACGCTCCCCGACGTGTCGGGATTCGCGGTCGATAACTGCGACCGTCCGGTTGCGGTGGAGGTGGCCGATGCCCAGGCCGCACCGCGCTACGCGGGCATCACCGTCAGCGGCGTGACGCTGGCGCCGAGTCCCGAGTGGATGCAGAACTACCTGCGGGCCGTGGGCGTCCATCCCAAGAACAACCTGGTGGATATCTCCAATTTCGTGCTTTTCGAGCTCGGACAGCCGCTGCATGCCTTCGACGCCGACAAAATCGGCGGCGGCAGGGTGGTGGTGCGAACCTGTCCGGAGGGCACCCCCTTCGTGACGCTCGACGGCGTGGAGCGCAAACTCTCGGCCGAAGACCTCATGATATGCGACGCCGAACGGCCGATGTGTATCGCCGGCGTGCTGGGCGGAGAGGAGAGCGGGGTGAGCGAAACGACCCGCAACGTATTCATCGAGAGCGCCTATTTCAATCCCGTGCGGGTGCGCAAGACGGCCAAGAGACACGGACTCAACACCGACGCTTCGTTCCGCTTCGAGCGAGGCATCGACCCCGATATGACCCTCTACGCCCTGAAGCGTGCGGCGCTGCTCTACCGCGATTTGGCGGGCGGCAAGATTTCCTCGTCCATCGTGGACCTCTATCCCGAACCGGTGGCCCCGTTCCGCTTCGAGGTGTCGCTGGCCCGGGTGAACGCACTTATCGGCAAGCAGCTGCCCGAACAGACGGTGCTGGATATCATCGCCGCGCTGGACGTGCGGGTCGAGTCCCGCGAGGGCGACGTGCTGCGTGTGGCCGTGCCGCCCTACCGGGTGGATGTACAGCGGGAAGCCGACCTGGTGGAGGATATCCTGCGCATCTACGGCTACAACAACGTGGAGATTCCGCAGCATGTTCATTCGACCCTCTCCTATGCCCCCAAGCCCGACAAGCAGAAGCTGGTGAATCTGGCTTCGGACTACCTGTCGGCCAACGGCTTTACCGAAATCATGAGCAATTCGCTGACCAAAGGGGCCTATTACGAGGGGCTGGAGTCCTATCCGGCCGCCCGCTGTGTGCGGATTCTCAACCCCCTGAGCGCCGACCTCAATGTGATGAGGCAGACCCTGCTGTTCAACATGATGGAGGCCGTGCAGCTCAATGCCAACCGCAAGAATCCCAACCTGAAGCTCTACGAATTCGGCAACTGTTACTCCTACGACGCCTCGGCGGATGCCTCGCAGAACCATCTGGCCCCCTACGGCGAGAGCTACCGGCTGAGCGTGGCCGTCACGGGCGCCGAAAGCCTCCAGAGCTGGAACAGCAAACCGGCCGCGTCGAGTTTCTATACGCTGCGTGCGGTGGCCGAGAAGCTGCTCGGACGTTTCGGAATCGATATCTACGGGCTCAAGAGCGAATCGCTGGAGAGCGACCTCTTCGGCGATGCGCTGCGGATGAGCCTGGGCGGCAGGGAGCTGCTACAGATAGGCGTCGTTTCGGGCAAGGTGAAGGGAATGTTCGACGTGAAGAACGACGTCTATTTCATGGAGCTCGATTTCGACGTGCTGGTCAAGGCGTCGAAAAAGCATAGGATTACCGTCGAGGAGCTTTCGCGTTTCCCGGAGGTGCGGCGCGACCTGGCGCTGCTGGTGGACCGCGAGGTGACCTTCTCGCGTCTGCGCGACATCGCTTTCGCCACGGAGCGCAAGCTGCTCAAGAGCGTGTCGCTGTTCGACGTCTACGAGGGCGACAAACTGCCCGAAGGGAAAAAGTCCTATGCGCTGAGTTTCATACTGGAGGATAAGAACCAGACCCTCACCGACAAGGTCATCGACAAGGTGATGGGCAACTTCATCAACCAGTTCCAGCGTCAGGCCGGGGCGACGGTGCGCTGACCGGGAGCCGGAGCGGCGGCACCCGACCGTTCGCCGGCCGGGCCGACGACGATTTATTGAGGATTATTAACCGACCAACTGAAAATATATGCAGAAAATTCTTATTCTGGACTTCGGCTCGCAGTACACCCAG
>JAGBHC010000005.1 GCA_017935625.1 Rikenellaceae bacterium
CGACAACATCTTCCGTTTCACGCAGGCCGGTTCCGAGGTGTCGGCGCTGCTGGGCCGCATGCCTTCGGCCGTGGGCTATCAGCCCACCCTGGCCACGGAGATGGGACAGATGCAGGAGCGCATTACCTCGACCAAAAGGGGCTCCATCACCTCGGTGCAGGCCGTTTACGTGCCGGCCGACGACTTGACCGACCCCGCTCCCGCGACCACCTTCACCCACCTCGATGCCACCACGGTGCTCAGCCGTAAGATTGCCGAACTGGGCATCTATCCGGCCGTGGACCCGCTGGAGTCCACCTCCCGGATTCTCGACCCCAACATCGTGGGCGAGGAGCACTACCAGACCGCCCAGCGTGTGAAACAGATTCTGCAGCGCAACAAGGAGCTGCAGGACATCATCGCCATTCTGGGCATGGACGAACTTTCGGACGAGGACCGTCTGACGGTGAACCGGGCGCGCCGCGTGCAGCGTTTCCTCTCGCAGCCCTTCTCGGTGGCCGAGCAGTTCACGGGCGTGCCGGGTCAGATGATTGCCATCGAGGAGACCATCCGCGGCTTCAAGATGATTCTCGACGGCGAGGTGGACCACCTGCCCGAACAGGCGTTCCTCAACGTGGGTACCATCGACGAGGCCGTGAGCAAGGGCGAACGGATGCTTCAGTCGGCAGGCAAGGAAAAGTAACCGATTTTAAATTTATATCGTCATGCGTCTTGTTATCGTTGCACCCGACGGCGTGTTGCGCCGTACGCAGGTCGGACAGGTCTCGCTTCCGGGAGAGATGGGGGCATTCACCGTGTTGAAAGGGCATGCGCCGCTGATTGCGCACCTGACGGCCGGGGATATCGTATATGTTCCGGAGAACGGGGCCGAAGAGCGGCTCGCCGTGACGGGCGGGTTCGTCAGGGTGTATAAGGACGAGATAGAGGTCTGTGCGGAGATACCGAACGAAAAGCAATGAGAAAAGTGATGTTGATACTCAGAGGTCAAGCAATCGTGTTAGCGCTTTGGCTGGCACTGGTCCCGATGCGGGCCGGAGCCGAGCCGCAGGAGGAGCGTGTCGATGTCAAGGAGATTGTGCTGGAGCATATCGGCGACAGCTACGACTGGCACATCACCCGGGCGGGCGGCAGGGAGCTCGCAATCCATCTGCCCGTCATCGTTCGCAGCCGCACGACCGGCTGGCATTGCTTCTCTTCGGCACGCCTGCACGACGGGGCCGAGTGGGAGGGGCTGCACATCGCCGCCGAGGGGCCCTACAAGGGGAAAATCGTGGAGCGGCAGGCCGACGGAAGCCTGCTCAGACCCTTCGACATTTCGATAACCAAAACCGTGGCGGGACTCTTCATCAACAGTGCCGTGGTGGTGGCCCTGGTCCTCTGCACGGCCCGCTGGTATCGCAGACGCACGGCCCGCAGCGATGCTCCCGGCGGAGCGGTGGGGCTCATGGAGATGCTCATCAGCTCGCTCATGGACGATATCATCAAGCCCTGCGTGGGACCGAAGTACATGCGCTTCGCGCCCTATCTGCTGACGGCCTTCTTCTTCATCTTCGTCAATAATCTGATGGGGTTGATTCCCTTCTTCCCGGGCGGAGCCAACGTGACGGGCAACATCGCCGTGGCGCTGGTGCTGGCGCTGGCCACTTTCGTGACGGTCAATCTGTTCGGAACCAAGACCTACTGGAAGGATATCTTCTGGCCCGACGTGCCGATATGGCTCAAGGCGCTGCCCGTCATGCCGCTCATCGAGTTCGTGGGCATCTTCACCAAGCCGTTCGCCCTGATGATTCGACTCTTCGCCAACATCATGGCCGGCCACTCGGTGATATTGATTCTCACCTGCATCGTCTTCGTGACGGCCAAGCTGGGTGCGGCCGTGAACGGTTCGATGACGGTGGTGTCGGTGCTGCTGAGTATCTTCATGAACTGTCTGGAGCTGCTGGTGGCATTCCTGCAGGCATACGTCTTTACGATGCTCTCGGCCGTGTTCATCGGACTGGCCCAGGAGGAGCATGAGGAGCCCGGGGAAACGGGCGTACAGCACGATGAAAAACTTATGAATATCAAATAATCAAACAATTTCGAGTTATGGAAACATTAGGAATTTTCGGCGCTGCTCTGGGAGCGGCCCTGGCTGTCATCGGTGCAGCTTACGGTATCGGTAAAATCGGTTCGGCCGCAATGGAGTCCATCGGCCGTCAGCCCGAGGCTGCCGGTAAGATTCGTACCAACATGATTATCGTCGCCGCCCTTATCGAGGGTGTGGCGCTGTTTGCGGTAGCGGTCTGCTTCATGGCCCTCTAATCCGATAAAAGAGTCGAACCATGGGACTTTTACAACCGGAATCGGGACTGTTGTTCTGGATGCTGATTGCCTTTGTGGTGGTCTTTTTCCTGCTCTCCAGATTCGGATTCCCGGCTATCCTGCGTACCATCGAGCAGCGGAAGGAGTACATCGACTCGTCGCTCGCCTCCGCCCGCGCAGCCGAGAGCAAACTCGCTTCGCTGCACGAACAGGGCGAGGCGATAATAGCGGCAGCCGAGGCACGCCGGACCGAGATTCTCGATGCGGCTGCCGCCGCCCGCGAACAGCTGCTCTCCGCTGCCCGCGAGCGGGCGGAAGAGGAGGAGAAACGCCTGATGGCGGAGGCGCGGCACGAGGCCGAGGCCGAACGCGAGGCTATCCTGAACGATGCGAAGAATCAGGTGGTCATGCTTTCCGTGGCCATTGCGGAGAAACTGTTGCGCGGACAGCTGGACGACCGCACGTCGCAGACCGCTCTGGCCGAGCGTCTGCTCGACGAGATGGCCGCTCAGCAAAAGAGTTGTAAGTCATGTACACAGGATTGATAGCCAAACGTTATGCCCGGGCGCTCGCCGCATTCGCCGGTGCCGGCGGCCGCGAAGAGGCCGTCTACGAACAGGTACGGCGGCTGGCGGCCTCCTGCGACGGGCATCCGCAGGTGCGGGAGGTGCTTTCCTCGCCCGTGCTCGGAGCCGAAGTCAAGAACGAGGCGGTGCATGCGCTGCTGGACGAAGAGATGGAGCCTGTGCTCGACCGTTTCGTGCGGCTGGTCATCGACCATCATCGCGAACGTTTCCTGGGGTTCATGCTGCACTCCTACGTGGAGCTCTACAAGCAGCGCCACGGCATCGTGGACGTCACGGTGACCACGGCCGCCGAGATGGACGAACGGACGGCCGGGCGGATTTCGGCCGTCGTGGGAGCCTGCAGCCGGGAAGGAAGCCGGCGCGTCGTGCATGAAAAGGTGGACCCCTCCCTCATCGGCGGGTTCGTCTGCCGCATAGACGACCTGCTGGTCGATGCCAGTCTGTCGGGGCAGCTTGCCCGCCTGAAAAAGGCTTTGAATAAACCGCAAAATCGAATTGTATAAGAGATGGAAAAAGAGAATATCAAACCGGCCGAAGTTTCGGACATTCTGCTCTCGGAACTGCAGGGCGTGGACCTCGGGGCGCAGTATGCCGAGGTGGGCACGGTGTTGCAGGTGAGCGACGGCGTGGTGAGAATCTACGGCCTGAGAAATGCCGAGGCGAACGAACTCCTGGAGTTCGACGACGGCATGAAAGCCGTGGTGATGAACCTCGAAGAGGACAACGTGGGTGCCGTGCTGCTCGGTCCCACCGACCGGATAGAGGAGGGCGATACGGTCCGCCGCACGGGGCACACCGCTTCGATACGGGTCAGCGAACAGATGCTGGGGCGCGTAATCAATCCGTTGGGCGAGGCGCTCGACGGACGGGGCGAGATTGCCGGCGAACGGGTCGAAATGCCCCTCGAGCGCAAGGCGCCCGGCGTCATCTTCCGTCAGCCGGTGAACCAGCCGCTGCAGACGGGGCTCAAGGCGGTGGATGCCATGATTCCCATCGGCCGCGGACAGCGCGAGCTGATTATCGGCGACCGGCAGACGGGCAAGACGGCCATCGCCATCGACACCATTCTGAACCAGCGCCGCAACTTCGAGGACGGCGACCCCGTCTACTGCATCTACGTGGCCATCGGACAGAAGGCCTCGACCGTAGCTTCGCTCGTGGAGACGCTGCGCGCCCACGGCGCCATGGACTACACGGTGGTGGTGGCGGCCACGGCTGCCGACCCGGCCGCCATGCAGTATTTCGCTCCGTTCGCGGGTGCGGCCATCGGCGAATATTTCCGCGATACGGGCCGTCATGCGCTGGTCGTGTACGACGACCTCTCGAAACAGGCCGTGGCCTATCGCGAGGTGTCGCTCGTGCTGCGCCGTCCGTCGGGCCGCGAAGCCTATCCGGGCGATATCTTCTACCTGCATTCGCGTCTGCTGGAGCGTGCGGCCAAGATTATCGACCAGCCCGAGGTGGCGCGTCAGATGAACGACCTGCCCGATTCGCTGAAAGAGAAGGTGCGCGGCGGCGGCTCACTGACCGCACTGCCCATCATCGAGACCCAGGCGGGAGATGTGTCGGCCTACATCCCGACCAACGTGATTTCCATTACCGACGGTCAGATATTCCTCGACACCAACCTCTTCAACCAGGGTAACCGCCCGGCGGTGGACGTGGGTATCTCGGTGTCGCGCGTGGGCGGCAATGCGCAGATTAAGGCGATGAAGAAGGTGGCCGGCACGTTGAAAATCGACCAGGCGCAATATCGCGAGCTGGAGGCATTCTCCAAGTTCAGCAGCGATATGGACGCCGTGACGGCCCAGGTGCTCGACCGGGGACGTAAGAACACCCGCCTGCTGGTACAGCCCCAGTATGCTCCGATGCCCGTGGAGCAGCAGATTGCGATACTCTATTGCGGTACGCACGGCCTGATGCGGGATGTGCCGATAGAGCGGGTGCATGAGTTCGAGAAGCGTCTTCTCGGCGAACTCGAAACCACGGATGTCTATCCCTCCCTGCGCAAGGGCGTGATGGACGAGCAGGTGAGCGGGCAAATCGAAGCGGTGGCCGACCGGGTGGCCGCATCATTGAAAGCATAGATAGGTTATGGCGGCACTCAAAGAGATAAAGGCGCGTATCGCTTCGGTGAACAATACGCTCAAAATCACTTCGGCCATGAAGATGGTGGCCTCGGCCAAACTCCACCGCGTACAGGCGGCTGCCGAGGCCCTGAGCGAGTATGAAAAGCGGCTCTCGGGCATCGCTTCGGCCCTTTGCGAGCCGGGGTCGGACGAGAAGAGAAGAGTCTCGCCGCTCGCCCTGCCTCACCGGAAGATGCAGCGGGTCGCGGTGGTGGCTTTCGCTTCGGACAGTTCGCTTTGCGGCGGATTCAACAACAATGCCGTCCGTGCGCTCTCCGCTGCGGTGGAGGAGCTGCGGCGGGAGGGGTTCGCACGCATTACGCTCTACCCGGTGGGAGAGAAGATGGTGCAGGCGGTGACCAAGGCCGGGTACGAAGCGAATCTCGCCTACCGGGACCTGTCCGGTAAGCCGGATTACGCGCAGGTCGCCCGGCTGGCCGACGAACTGATGGCTGCCTATCTGAAGGAGGATATCGACCGGGTGTGCGTGGTCTACAACCATTTCCACTCGATGGGGCACCAGGCGCCGCGGCAGGAGCTCTATCTGCCGATGAGCTTCGGACGCTCCGAGGAGCGTTCGGAGCAGGCGGCCGACGACTATATCTGCGAACCGGAGGCGGAACGCTTGTCGGAGGAGTTGCTGCCCTATGAGTTGCGGACCAAGCTCTATGAGATTCTGCTCGACCATTCGACATCGGAACATGCGGCACGGATGGTCGCCATGCAGACGGCTACGGACAATGCCCAGGAGTTGCTGGAGGAGTTGTCGCTCACCTATAACAAACGCCGCCAGCAGGCAATCACCGACGAGCTGGCCGATATCACGCAGGCCGATTGACGGAAAGGAAAGGCGATTTGACCCGTCGGTCTTGTGGAGTCACAAGACCGACGGGTTGTTTTTAAGAAAAAGAATAAGATAAAATGAAAAGTTGAGTAGAATTGAGTACTTGATTTATAATGAGTATGTTTTGTGTGTGTTGGAAAAGTAGTACAGATGCGGGAAACTGGTTGGAAAAGAATATAGAAACAGATGCACTTCCAAATCATTACTCGACATAGGATATACTTTTAACACTAAGATTGGCGGAGTATATCAAACAAATGGAACAGGAACACCAAGTTAAGTGTAGTAAGTTCTGCAAATATGAGAATAAGATAAAACGATACTTCCCTGATGTGGAGAAATTTTGCCTCTGATAGACTTTTGCCGAAATACGCTGCATTTCTCCTAACGGATTATCCAAGAACTATGTGAGTTGAAGAAAGTGAATTTGAGGGGCGATTTTATTCACCTGAGTTTAATCGTAAATTTCATGCCGAAGGCGTGGTTTTCTCGTAAAAGCAGGACTGGATATTTCCAAGCGTAATGATATTCACATGTGCACTGGTTCTGGCAGAAAACGCATGAGTAGAGAAATGACTTGGGACTTACTACCCAAAAGTAAAGAAAATCATTCAATGAAAGGGATTTATCAAGGATTTTAGCTACTTTTGCAATTGAAGGGTAATCTATTCCAAGATGTACGAAAAAAGAAGAAGCTGTATGCTTATCCTGTAGAACGGAAATATGGAAATAGCATAGTGGTTCTCATGCTTATAGTGTAGGCTGCTATTACTACATCTGTATAGAATTTTTTTCAGGCCCTCCGAACTAAGACGTAGCATCGCAGCTCCACGCTTCGTATTTTTGACAAGTGTCAGTAGTTATCATTAAAATAGCGAATATCATGAAGAAAGTTGTTGCTTTATTATTCTGTGCAGTTGTATTGGTTATGACTTCTTGTACACTCTCTAACGAGGAAAAAGCTGAGAAATTGGTTAAAGAGACGCTTAAAGATTATCTCTATCATCCAGATTCTTATAAGCCGCTATCAACAAGAGTTGATAGCATGTTCATTGATGTATCTGCTATTGAGCCTATTATGGAAATCAGCGATAAAATAAAAGATTTGATGTCCAAAATAAACAGCTGTGAAAGAAAAATTGAATTCGCTGAATCTTCTATGGACATTTGGGCTTCTAGTGGTTATTTTTCTCGATACTCTCGTGGAGAGTATGCACGAGCAAAAAAAGAAAAAAAAGAAGCCCAATCTGATTTAGATAAATATATCAAGAAACTTTCAGAGCAAATAGCTTCTCTAAAAGAAAATATTGATAAATATTACAAAGGAGTATTTACTGGTTGGATAGTAAGTCATAGATTTAGGAGTCTTAATGGTGCAGGTTCAATGACCATTCCAGGAGAAGTGATTTTCTTTTGCGATAAAGAGTTTACAACTTGTAGTGGTTATGACGTTGATAAGTTCGAGAACTTTGCAAAAATCTTGAAAATTGTAGATGAAGCAACTTCTGATGAAGATATAATTGATTATTTTAAAGAAAATAGTTTTTTACTATAATTCCCGTCTTTTAATAGTATAAAAAGTTAGCTATCGGCAAGATAATAATATCTTACCGATAGCTTCTCTTCTCGGATATGGAACCTACTTCCAATTGTTCCTGTTAGGAACTGTGTTCGAGTTTCATGATGCGGATGGGGCAGGCTGCCACGCATTTGCCGCACTTGATGCAGTCGGTGTGGAGATAGCCCGTCCGGCTGCCGCGGCAGTCGTAGGGCGTGAGCTGCATGGGGCACACCCGGGCGCAGCTCTTGCACTTCATCTGGCAGGTGGCGGCCACGCGGATGTTGGTGAAACCGCCGGGCAGCGGGGCCTTTCTGGGCGAAACCCAGGACGAGAGGGTGCCCATGGGGCAGAAGGCGCACCAGGTCCGCGGTGCGTAGATGAACGAGAGGAGGATGCCTATGACGGTGGTGACCAGTATGATGGTCCAGAAAACCCGTCCCATGGCGTGCCAGTCGCCCCAGGCGAAATACATCTGCACGCCGAACATCGCGAAGATGAACATCACCATGAACAGACGGAAGCCGAATGTGCGAACGAATTTCGGAATCGGGCGGTGGGGCGAGTATCGGGCCAACACCCGGTCGTAGAAATTGCCGCGCGGGCAGGCGTTCCCGCACCACCACCTTCCGCGTCTGACGGCGAAAGCCACCGGCGCTATCATGCAAATGAGCGCCAGCAGTCCGATGACGGGGTAGAAGAATCCTATTACGAGGTAGGCCGGCAGTATCCAGTAGAGGGCGTAACCCTTGGTGGGAAAGTGTCTGTGAAATCTTTTCGTTTCCATGTGTATCTGTCTTTTTCTGCTGCAAAAGTACCGACACGAAAATCGATTGACAAACGTTTTTCGCTATCTTTGCATTGATTTTATCTATAATATCCGCGATGACACTTCAGCAACTCAAGTACATCATAGCCATCGACAGGCATCGCAGCTTCGTGCGTGCCGCCGACGAACTCGGCATAACCCAGCCCACGCTGAGCTCGCTTCTCCAGAAACTCGAGAGCGAGCTGGACGTGTGCATATTCGACCGCTCCAACAAGAGTGTCGCTCCCACGGCGGTCGGGCAGAAAATCCTGCGCCAGGCCCGGCGGGTCGTGAACGAAGCGGAGCGCATGACCGAATTGGTGGCCGAGGAGAAGGGGTCGGTGACCGGCCCGCTCAACCTGTCGGTCGGACCGACTATCGCTCCCTACCTTCTCCCCCGGTTCATCAGGACATATACGGAGATGTTCCCGCAGGTCGGGCTCTCCATCGCGGAGATGAAGGCCGAGGCGATGCTCGACGCTTTGCGGCTGGGGCAGCTCGACGCCGGAATCGGCATCGGCGGGCATGTGCGCGAGGGGATTCTGGAGATACCGTTGTATACCGAGCCCTTCTGGGTGTATATCGCCGAGAGCTGCTGGCGCAAACTGCCGGTGTTCAAGCCTGAGAATCTCGAACACGAGCAGATGTGGATAATGAAGGAGTCGCAATGCCTGCGGGAGAGCGCTTTCAGCTTCTGCAAGGCCCGCGGCGTCGGCAAACGCATCTACGAGGCGGGGAGTGTCGAGACGCTGATACGCATCGTGGACGAGAACGGAGGCTTCACCATCATTCCCGAGATGCACCTGTCCATGCTCACCGAGAAGCAGCGGCAGAACGTCCGCCGCATCGAGGGCGATTACCTCTCCCAGCGTCGGGTTTCAATCTACATCCGGGAGGACTTCATCCGGGCGCGGATGCTCGACAGCGTGGTCGGGGCATTGGCTGCGTTCATTCCCAAAAAGATGCTGGCCGAGCGGATTGCGAAGCACGGCGTCAGGTTGTGACCGGACGCCGTCGGGCGCTGGGAGGGAGCGCGGCAATCACTGTGCGCGAACGCGCTTATCTGCTGTGGGGCCGACGGGCTATCCGCCGGATTTGTTCCCGGTAAATCAGGCAGGCGGCGGTGAAGTAGACGCCGGTCTGAATCCAGAGGCCGCGCAGCTCGAAGGCGATGTCGGAGAGCGTCGCGCCCATCGACTGAATGCGGACATAGCCGTTCATGCCGAAGGTGGAGGGGAAGAGGCAGGCGACCCCTTTCCAGAAAGCGGGGACGGAAGACCACGGCCACGACACGCCGGAGATGAAGAGTAGCGGCACGGATGCCACGATAGGTTACGATACGGCCCTCAATACGATTATGGAGGCCATCGACCGGCTGCGCGATACGGCGACGAGTCACGAACGTCTCTTCTTCGTGGAGGTCATGGGGCATACGGCGGGTTATCTCGCACTCAACGGAGCCATCGCATCGGGTGCCGAAGCGGCCATCATCCCCGAGATGGAGACCGAAGTGGACCAGCTGGCCGAGCTCATCAGCAACGGATTCCGCAAGAGCAAGAATTCGGCGATTGTATTGGTGGCGGAGAATCCGCAGACGGGCGGAGCATTGGGGTTGGCCGAACGTGTCAAAAAGGAATTTCCGCAATACGATGCCCGAGTGACGATTCTGGGACACCTCCAACGGGGCGGCTCGCCGACTTCGCTGGACCGGATTCTCGCCTCGCGTCTGGGCGAATCCGCCGTCAGAGCGCTCATGGAGGGGCAGCGGAACGTGATGATTGGCGTAAGAAACAGCCAAATCGTCTATGTGCCTTTCTCGAAAGCCATTCAGCACGACAAAGGCATCAATCGCGACTACGTGGAACTGGTGCGGATGCTGTCGATATAACTGCGGAATTATCAAAGATTACACACTCAAACACTCTTCGTGCGGTTGTCCGCTTCGTTCTCCTCCACGTAATCTGTTGTCGATAAGAGCAGCGATGTCGTCCTCGACCGTCGAGATTGTGCCGATGTTGAACTTCTCCTGAAGGACTTTGAGAATATCGGGAGTGAAGAAAGCCGGTAGTGTCGGTCCCGTGTGTATGTCCTGCACGCCGAGATAAAGCAGTGCAAGCAGCACGATTACGGCTTTCTGTTCATACCATGCGATATTGTACGCAATCGGCAGGTCATTCACGCTATCGACCTTGAAAGCCTCTTTGAGTGCCATGGCGATACGCACTAATGAGTACGAATCGTTGCACTGTCCGGCGTCCAAGACGCGGGGGACACCCTCGATGTCGCCTAACGGTAGCTTGTTGTAGCGGTATTTCGCACAGCCGGCGGTAAGTATCACACACTCTTCGGGCAATGCCTTTGCGAAGTCCGTGTAATAGCTTCGGGACGGGAAGCGTCCGTCGCAGCCCGCCATGACCACGAACTTGCGGATTTTGCCCCGGTCGATAAGGTCGATAATCTTCGGAGCGAGTTCGATTACCTGATGGTGGGCGAAGCCCCCCGTGATTTCACCGTGCTCGATTTCGGTGGGCGGCGGACAACTCTTCGCCTTTTCGATTACCTCGGAGAAGTCATGATGTCCTGTGGCGTCAGCCTCGATATGGTGCGTGCCGGGCAGACCGACAACTCCGAGAGTATAGACACGGTCGAGATACGTGCAGTTCTTACGCGGCGGCACGATACAGTTGGATGTGAACACGAAGCAGCCGTTGAATGTCTCGAACTCATCGACCTGTTTCCACCATGCGTTGCCGTAGTTTCCGGCAAAATGCGGATACTTCTTGAAGAACGGATAGTATTGACCGGGGAGCATTTCGGAGTGGGTGTAGACATCGACACCGGTTCCCGCGGTCTGTTCGAGCAGTTCATGGAGGTCGTGCAGGTCATGCCCTGAAATGAGTATGCCCGGATTCTTGCGTACACCGATATCCACCTTGGTTATCTCCGGATTGCCGTATGTGCCGGTATTGGCGGAGTCGAGCAATGCCATCGCCTTTACGCCTCCCCCGCCCATATACAGGACGAGCTTCACGAGTTCATCGACGGTTATGTCCGCACGACTTGCCTCTTTGAGCGTATGTTCGATGCAGGCATAAACATCATCCTCTTCATAATTGAGATTGGCGGCATGACGGGCGTAAGCCGACGCACCTTTTGCGCCATAGATTGCAAGCTGTTTCAGTCCGCGTTTGTCCGGGTCCGGTTCGGCAAGCACACTCGTCACGGGTTCAAGCCGCTCGTAGTCTTCCGGAACCGCTTCGAGTGCGACCTCCGGAAAATCGGGAATCCCGACTCCTGATTCGGTACACTTTGCTTTCAGTTCCCGCTTTACCTGAAATGCACGGCAGATATACCCGTCGAGCATCTCATTGTCGAAGTTGGCATTGGTGATTGTTGTAAACAGAGCGTTGATTATCAGGTGGTCGGCATCGCGTTGCGGCTTTCCTGTTCCACGCAGGGCGTCATTGAGGATGGCGACTCCGCGTGTGGCATAGAGCAGCAGGTCCATACGGGCCGATGTCTCGGGCAGTTTTCCGCATACGCCCCTCTGGGTGCAGCCTGTACCTTTGGCCGTTTCCTGACACTGGTAACAGAACATTTTTTCATTGGCATCCATATCCGTTTCAACTTTTGATTTTTACAAGCATTACTTTCGCATCGGTATTGGCGACCACACTGTGGGCCACCCTTTCGCCCATGAGTAGGAAGCATCCGGTCTTGATGGTGTGCGGCTTATCGAGCATGGTGAACTCGATTTCGCCTTCGGTTACATACACCATCACCTTGGCGGGCGCGAGATGGGTATCGAGTTTTTGGCCGGCCTTGAACGCCAGCAGGGAAACGCCTCCGTTGTCATTCGTGAAGATGTTTTTGAATTGTATGCGGTCTTCTTCGGCTTTAAGTTGCGAGGCGAGGTCGTGAACCTCGCCAAATTTGTATTCGGTTTTCAACATATCTGTAATATTTATCAGTCGCATGCCGGCAATATGCCGACACATCATTAAAACACTTGCACTTCTCCGTATGTTCACAGCCGTCATCACGCCCGCCGGCAAATCGGGTCTCCCGATTTAGTCCATAACAAAAAACACTCCAATCCTGTTTTTTAAATAACAGATTGAGATGTTATAGTGGAAGTCCGTATGTGTCATTTCAATTGAAATGCCCGATATTGAATCGGATAAAGATAAGCCGGGTGTTGGGCTGTCGTACACTTTCGATTCTATTTCTTCTTGGGGTTTGAAGCAACCTGCCCATTGCAGTACGGAGAAGTTGCGCCTGTTCTTTTTCCGCAGTTCGGCGACGGACATGTTTCTCTTTGAGTTCAAGTAGAAGCTGGTTTTTCTTGAGGTATTCGCTGGGGGCGGATATCAAAACTCTGGGGTTCGTTGTTACAGCATCTGTAAGCACCGGTGATGCTGATGAACTGTGGAATGCGGGTGCAACCGGTTTTGTGGAAAATCATTTCCAGTTTGACCATCTTAGGGCCTGGGGCCTTTGCGGCTTTGAATGTGATAGAACACTACATATCGATGTGAAAATGAAGCGTAAAACGCTAATTATTTGCTTGCTGTGATGTTTTGCATGTCAGTGGCCGGCTTCGTTGTAAATACGCGGCAATTGATTTTTCGATGGATTTCTGGATGGAATTATTTTCCCGACAGTGTGTTAATTGATATGTAAAATTTCTTTCAATTTAGTTTCTATTCGTTCCTGTTCGTTGCTTTCGGTAGTCTTCAGTCGCTCGCTGGGGATGCCGTAGAGTTCCAATATGCGGTCTTTCATCTTGTCGCGTTTCTTTTGTAAAGAACCCTCCTTGTGATGCTGGTACCCATCGGTCTCGATGACGAGTACGGGCTGCTTGCCGACCTTGTTGTAAATCAGAAAATCGAGGTGCGTAAGGTGGTTTTCTGCATATCGGCGTTCATTTTCGTCGAGCAGCGAGAAGTCGCGAATCAACATCCGCAAAGGCAGATGGCATATGACATCGAGATGCCGCATCGTCGCGTTATTGTGAAAAATATCCTCAATCAAAGCATAGGTCAGGTTTTCGGAATCGTATTCTGAAATCCTTTTGCGTGTGGCCAGATAAGCCATTCGGGCTTCGGTATATTGCTTGTAGAGGTAGTCGAAAATCGAATGGATTTTGCTTTCGCTAACAGTGAAGTTATTATATTCGATGTAGGCCAGCAGGTCGCTGATGTTGCCGCTCTTTTGCTGCTTGTTGCCGGTTAAGACAAGGCAGAATTTCTGTTTGGCTCGCGACATGGCGACGTTCAACAGATTGGGGTCATCGACGAAGTCGGATATTTGATTTTCGACGGTGCTCATGACGATTGCATCCTTTTCGCGGCCTTGGAATTTATGTACTGTCGCGATGTCGATAGGTGTTCCGATTTGTTGCTGCAACGCATTGACCTGGGCGTTGTAAGGAGCTATGATGCCGATATGTTCGGCTTCGTACGAAAGCGTCGGTAGCACTTCCTTGCGGATGACGTCGATTTCGCGTTGGTTCACATGGTGGCGGTCGTGATTGCCCTCGACCGTTTTAACGGCGCAAACGACATCGGGTTCGCCGTTGTCGCGGGTCATGATAACGAGGTTGCCGCCGTAGAATTTCCTGTTACAAAAGTCGATGATTTTCGGATGGCAGCGATAGTGCTCTTTCAGCAGGGTTTGCGGCACGCCGGGAATCGTGTGGCAGACGGATTCCAGAAAACTGTTTCGGGCGCAGTCGCAGGATTGGGGGATGGTAAATTGTCCGGCTATTTCGTCGAGTTTGAGCCGTGCTTCCGGTGCTACGACATTCGGCAGCTGCATGGAGTCGCCGACGATAACGGCGTTTCGGGCACATGAAAGTGCCAGCGCACCAGTCTCGACCGACACCTGCGACGCTTCGTCCATGATGACGTAATCGTAAATCGTTTCGGGCGAGAGACTGCTGCGAGCAGAAAATGTTGTACTCAACACGACGGGATATTCGGTCAGCACCTCCTGTGCCTTGAAATAGAGGTCGGAGAATAAAAATATCGGCTTGGGATGGTTAATTCCGTACTTGCGGTAGAGTGCATTTTTCAGATACTGCATCGACCATTCGGAAAGATGCTTCGTCTGTTCCTCTGCATTCTGCGATGTAATATATGCTTCCAATTCCGCAATTTCGGTGCGCAATACTTTGAGACGGGCATTGTAAATAGCTGCTTGCAAGTCCGATACAATAGCAGATAAGTCGCGCCGGAAGAAACCACGCGATAACCCTTTGAGCATCTGTCGGCTGCGAACCCGAATAGCAACCCAGCGGAGTTTTTGCCACATATTTCTGAAAAAGTCGGAGTGAAGAACTGTATCTTCGGCGAATTGTTGCAGGTCGAACCACAATCGGGTCAGACGGGGGATATTGTCGGTTTCCCGCAAGGTGATTTTGTAATCGGAGGTTCCGATTTCCTGCTCGAAATGGCGTTGCTCCGTTTCCAAAGCCTGCAACTCTTGTTTGGCGATGGCAAGTTGTTCTTGCTTGGCGAACAGTCTGTTCAGTAATTCGATCTGCCGGTCTATCCGTTCGAGAAATTCGGGACGGTTTGTCTCAGCAGCGCGCCAAGATGCAAGCGTCTTCGGATATTGTTTTTCGCTCTCTTGGTTTTCGATAAAATGCTGTTTGTTGTCCGAATTGCCGAGCGGTGCAGCGAGAAATCCGAACTCGTATTTGATGAGTTTTTCCAGTACGTTATTGGTCGCCGAGTTGTTGTTCGAGACGACCAGTACCGTTTTCCCGGCAACGAGGATGTTGGCGATGATGTTCAGTATGGTTTGTGTTTTGCCGGTTCCGGGAGGACCTTGAATGACGCTGACCGAATGCTCGAAAGCCTTTTGCACGGCTTTCAATTGGCTCGCGTTGCTGCCGAATGGATATATCAATCTCCGTTTCGCATACGTTTGAGGTTTGAAGAGACCGGGATTGAGATAAGTTGCCAATGCTGTTTCGTCCGACACGAACCGTACTTTGTCGTATTGTTTGGCCAGCAGTGCCGTTCCGTCATCGCCCGATAGGGCATTGGCTGCGGCGACTTGTTGCAGGTACTGGAAGATATTATTGGCCGCAGGATTGGCCAAACACGAGCTGGCAACCTGCAAATCGGAGCCTTTGTAGCTTTTCTCCGTGCCGTTCTCGAACCGGATATGCCAGTAAGTTTGTGTATAGTCGCGAAACTTGAATATCGCCGCGATGTTTGTCAATCGACGCCCGTTGTGGGCCAACTGATAAACCGCTGGGTCGAGCGATTCCGGATTTTTCAACCATAATATCTTGTCCACTCCATAGAGATATTCTTTCGGGGAGTTGGTAAATACGATGCGATATTTCCCTGTCGTATCCTGCCGGCAAATCTCGATTTCCCGGGTGCGGATGCAACCGTTGATAACGATAAGATTCTGCGAGGTGTCGAGCATGCGGGGTTGGGGGATAGTTTACAATGTTTCTCCTATGTTGAGATATGCACGGTAGGTTTCTTCTCCTACTTCTTCAATGTAGTAACTTAATTTGTGTATGTAAATATTTGATAATCAATTTATAAATCTTTATTCTGAAATTTTAGCAACAGAATAGCAACAAATTTCCAATAATGCCTGCAAAAGTCGATTTTTGAGGCTCATTTTCCGATGCAGAACTTCGAAAAGATTTGGCCGAGGATTTCGTCGTTGGTGATTTCACCGGTGATGGTGCCGAGGTGGTAGAGTACGTCGCGGATGTCTTCGGCCAGCAGGTCGGCGGTCGTGCCGCAGGCCAGGGAATCCAGGGCTCTTCGCAGGGCTTCGTGGGCCCTCTGCAGGGCTTCGTAGTGGCGGATGTTGGAGACGACCGTCTCTCCGTTGTATGCCGGGGCGGCGTCGATGCAATCGTGCAGGAAGTCGGTCAGGAGGTCGATGTTCCGATTGTGTTTGGCCGATACGGCCAGGATGCGGTCGCAGGAGGTGGCCGATGCGAGCGTCTGCCGTATCGCGGAAATGGCCTCCGGTGCAAGTTTGTCTATCTTGTTTAGCAGCAGGCAGAGGCGCTGCTCCTGTTGCAGGTCGAGGGAGGCGATGGCGCCGAGGGTCTGCTGCAGGTCGAACAAGGAGGCGTCGATAAGCAGAATGACGATGCGGGCCCGGCCGATGGCTGCGAACGTGCGTTCGATGCCCATTCGTTCGAGCCGGTCGTCGCTGCGTCGGATTCCGGCGGTGTCCGACAACCGGAACCGGATGCCGCCGATGACCAGTGTCTCCTCGATGGTGTCGCGCGTGGTTCCCGCAATGTCCGACACCATGGCGCGTTCCTCGTTGAGCAGGGTGTTGAGCAGGGTAGACTTGCCGGCGTTGGGATTGCCGACAATCGCTACGTTCACCCCCTCTTTTATGGCGTTGCCCAGGGAGAAAGAGCGTATCAGACCGAGAATCTTGTCATTCGTCTGGGTCATGATGCGATGGAGCTGCGAGCGGTCCGCGAATTCGACCTCCTCTTCCGAGAAATCGAGTTCGAGTTCGAGCAGCGACATGAGCGTGACCAGTTCGTCGCGCAGTGTCCCGAGTTCGCGCGAGTAGCCGCCCCGCATCTGGTTCAGAGCCAGCGCATGGGTTCCCCGGTCGGTGGAGGCTATCATGTCGGCGACGGCTTCGGCCTGGGAGAGGTCGAGTTTGCCGGCGAGAAAGGCCCGGACGGTGAACTCTCCGGCTTCGGCCGAACGGGCGCCGCAGCGAATGGCCGACCGCAGGATTTCGGACTGAATGTAACGGGAGCCGTGATGGGATATCTCGATACTGTTTTCTCCTGTGTATGAATGCGATGCGCGAAACACCGAAACCAACACGTCATCGATGGCGCTCCCGGTGTCGGGGTCGATGATTTCACCGTAAAGAAGGGTGTGGCCGGCTGCGTCGGAGAGCTTTTTCCGGGTTGCGGAGCGAAACAGTCTGTCGCCTATCGCCAGGGCCTGGGGGCCGCTCATGCGGATGATGCCGAGGGCGCCGCCCGAGGCGGTCGCCGGCGCTACGATGGTGTCGGTGCGATTCATCGGGAGCTTAGTTTCTGATTTCGAGTCTTTGGCCGATGCTCAGCCGGTCGGCGTTGCGGAGGTTGTTCCACTTCATGATATTGTTCACCGTGGTTCCGTATTTGCGTGCGATGGCGCCCAGGGTCTCTCCGCTCCGCACTTTGTGGATACGGTAACCGGAGGTGGCGGCCTGTTTGGTTTTGGAGAGGTTGGCCGGATTGAGATATTGCCCCAGGTAGATGCTGTCCTTCGCGTGGATTTCCTCTTTCAGTTCGATGTATTTCCCGATGTCCGCACGGGGAAGCACCAGGCTGTAACTCTTGTCGATAGCCGGGATTATGTCCTTCGTATATTGAGGATTGAGCAGCTGGAGCGTCTCCATCGGGACGCCTATCGTTTCGGCCACTTGTCCCAGGTGGGTCAGGCGGGTCACGGAGACCGTGTCGGTAGCCAGCGGCATGGGCGGTTCGGTGATTTCGATGCCGTGCTGTTTGTGGTAATTGTAGGCGTAGGTGGCGGCGATGAATGCCGGAACGTAGCCCCGGGTTTCGGTGGGCAGGTAGTGGTAGATGTCCCAGTAGGTGCGGGCTTTGTCGCCGGCACGCCGCATCGCCTTATTGACGTTGCCCGGGCCGCAGTTGTAGGCGGCGATAGCCAGAGTCCAGTCCTTGTAAATGCGGTAGAGGTCTTTGAGATACCGGCAGGCGATGACGGTGGACACCACCGGGTCGCAGCGCTGGTCCACGAAGGAGGTGATTTCGAATCCGTAGTTCTTGGCTGTCGGATAGATGAACTGCCAGAGTCCCACGGCACCGGCACGCGAACGCACCGCGGGCTGAAGGGCCGATTCGATGACCGGCAGCATTTTCAGCTCCAGCGGCAACCCTTCGCGGTAGAGAATCTCTTCGATGATGGGGAAGTAATACTGCGACAATCCGAGGATGCGGCTTATGACTCCGTCTTTGTAGGCGACATAGCGGTCGATGCGCTCCTTGATAATCGAGTTGTAGGGGAGCTGTATGGGGGAGAGCATGGCCTGCAGACGGGCGGCGTAGACCGAATCGGGTGTGGTTCCGCCGGTGGTCGCCGTGGAGTCGATGTCGATGAACTCCTTGAAGTATCGCTCGAACGAAACGCTGTTATTGTATTCCTGCCAGCGTCTTACCAGCGAGTCGAACTCTTCGTGGGTCTGGTCTTCCGACTGGAAAAAGGGAGAAGCCTCGGGTTTGAAGGTGGCGACGTCGCCCAGATAGTGTCCCGTTTCCGCAGGGACATTCGCCGCGGGGACGGGCACTTCGATGTAGACGGTGTCCCGAATCGTGGCAGGGGTGGCGAGTTGTTCGGCAGCTGCTTTGCGGTTGCGTTTCTTCTTTTTGAAAATGGCTGCTTCCGAAGGTAAAGTCGCGAGTAATATAAGAGTCGTAAGTGATAGATATATCAGGCGCTTCATTATAGTTTAGAAATTAAATTTCAAGGTCATTCCCACCAAATTGGTGCTTCGGGTCTGGGCTGTGCTGAATGTGGTTATCGTGGGTTCGAGCGTCATGGTGAGGTCGTCGCTGACGTCGAAGTCCTTCAGATGGGCATCGACGTGGGCGTCGATTACGTTCAGCAGATAGAAGCCGGCCGTGATGATGATGCTCAGGTCTCTGTTGCGGCGGTAGTTGTCGCGGAGGTTCTTGATGAAGTCGGGACGGTTGTCGTACAGGCCGTTGAATTCGTCCACCGTGCTGTCGTCGCCGTCGGTGATGTAGTTGTAGGCCTTCTTGAATCGTTGGTAGCCCCGGTTGTTCCAGTCGATTATGTAGGCCATGGTCGCGAATCCGCCGACCACGAAAGGTACTTTCCAATAGCTTTTGTTGTAGACCTGGCCGGCTCCGGGGCATATCATCGAGAGCGTGGTGGCTTTTTTGACCGACGAGACGTCGGACTTGTAGTTCACCGCGCCGTCGCCGATGAAGTAGATGTAGGATGCGATGGCACCTGCCAGCAGCAGCTGGCGGGCGGTGTTGTGCTTTATCATCTGCGACTGGATGCGGTCGAGCTCCTCGGTGCGGTTGTTGGGGTCTTTGGCCAGCAGCGCGTCGTATTGCTTGCGGTAGGTGGAGTATTTGTGACTCTGGTTGATTCCCAGAGCGAGCGTCGTGCCGACGGTGGTGTAGAGCACGGGAATCTTCCAGTACTGTTCGTTGTAGAACTGGGCGAATCCGGGTACCACGGCGGAGATGGCCGTCACTTTGGAGATGGACATCGAATCGCGGAAAAAGCGGCTGTGCCGCACGAAGGTGGTGTCGGCATCCTGCAGCATGTGCTCCAGTCTGCGCCTCTGGCGTCTGGAGAGCGTATCGGCATCTTCGGCGGGGGCGCTGTCGGCCTGCATCACCGCTTGCGCCCGGAGTGCGGCGGCCACGGAGTCCTCTCTGTTGAACTCTTCGAGAGCCGTCAGCAGCGAGTCGGCCTGCCGGGTGTCGCCGTGGGCGAGCAGGCTGTCCCGCCGGATGGCAACGGCTCGTGTCATGGAGTCCTTGATGCGGGCGCTGCGTATCGAATCGGCCTTGGCGATGTCCTCCACCGTGGCGATGCGGCCCGAACTGATGGTGATGCGCTGGCCGCGGTTGCCGGGCCCCACCTGTGCCCGGAGGCCGAGGGGGAGAAGCAGAGCCGCAGTCAGAAGCAGCGTGCCGAGGATATGTGGACGGATGCGGGTCATGTTCGGTGGGCGTGATATTATCTTGCGTGGTCGAATCGGTCGATGAAGCGGTTGATGTCGGCGTCGCCGTTGAATTCGATGATGATTTTTCCGCCGCCGTTCTTGCCCTTTTTGATGCTGATATCCTGCGAGAAGAACCTTTCGAGCTGCTCGACCAGGCGGGAGTAGCTTTCGGGATACTCCTCTTCGCCGCCCGTCCGGCGGGCCTGGGGTTCGCCGGCCTTCTTGGCGAGCTCCTCGGTCTGACGCACGGAGAGTCCTTTCCTTACGCATTTGCGCAGCAGGGAGAGCTGTTCCTTTTCGGGGGCTCCGGCGATGGCTTTGGCGTGTCCCATGGAGATGACACCGTCGCGTACCGCGAGCTGTATTTCGACCGGAAGTTTAAGCAGACGCATGTAATTGGCTACGGTCGAGCGCTTCTTGCCTACACGGTCCGACAGGGCGTCCTGCGTCAGGCCGCACTCGTCGATGAGCCGTTGGAGGCTCAGGGCGATTTCGATTGCATTGAGGTCCTGCCGCTGGATGTTCTCCACCAGCGCCATTTCATGCAGGGTCTGGTCGCTGACTTCGCGCACATAGGCCGGCACGGTTTCGAGACCTGCCATGCGGGAGGCGCGCCAGCGGCGTTCGCCGCTGATGATGATGTAGTTGTCGCTGTTCTCCTCTTTTTTGACCGTGATGGGCTGGATGACGCCGAGCGTTTTGATTGATTCGGCCAGCTCCTCCAGGGCTTCCTGGTCGAACTGCGTACGCGGCTGCTTGGGGTTGGGGATGATTCGTCCGATTTCGATTTCCTGCATCGTGCTGTACGACGGGGTGGCGGAGACTTCCGCTCCGATGATGGCCCCCAGACCGCGTCCCATTACGTTTTTCTTCATAGTAGCCGTGTCTTTATCTGTTTCTTTTTATGAATTCCTTTGCCAGTGCGAGGTATTTGCTGCTGCCCGGAGCCGATGCGTCGTAGAGGATGACGGGTTTGCCGTGGCTCGATGCCTCTACAATACGGATGTTGCGCTGAATTATTGTGTCGTAGACGCGGTCGGAGAAATATTCCTTCACTTCGGCCACCACCTGGTTGTGCATGCGGTTGTTGGAGTAGAGGGTGATGAGGAACCCTTCGATTTCGAGCCGGGTGTTGAGCTTGGTTTTCACCAGCTTGATGGTGTTGAGCAGTTTGCTCAGGCCTTCGAGTGCGAAATATTCCGGCTGCACGGGGATGAGCACGCTGTCCGCCGCCACCAGGGCATTGACGGTCGTGTAGCCCAGAGAGGGCGAACAGTCGATGAGTACGTAGTCGTAATCCTCTTTCACGCTGTCGAGTATGCCCTTTATGATGAAGTGTCCGTTCTCGATATTGGCCAGTTCGGTGTCGGCCCCCACCAGGTTGATGCTCGAAGGGAGCACCCACAGCTTTTTGAGTTCGGGGCTCTGCACGATGACCTCCTTCGCCTGCTTGTCGCCGGTCATGCAATCGTAGAGGTTCGGCAGGTTGATGTCGAACTTCAGGCCGGAGGTGGCATTGGCCTGGGGGTCGGCGTCTACGAGCAGGACCTTTTTGCCGAGCACGGAGAGGCTCGCGGCGAGATTTATCGCCGTAGTGGTCTTGGCCACACCGCCTTTCTGGTTTGCAAGCGCTACTATTTTACCCATGTCAGAAAATTATTTATCAGACAAAGGTAGGTAAAATCTTTGTATTTTTCCGCTTTCTGAAAGAAAATAGCTACCTTTGGGGATGATTAAATCTTAACTATTCGCAGATTATGGTTCAATTGAAAGGAAGAAGTTTTTTGAAGTTGCTCGATTTCACTCCCGATGAGATTCTGGGATTGGTGGAGCTGGCCTCGCGGCTCAAGGCGGACAAGAAGGCCGGAACGGAGCGACAGACGCTCATAGGTAAGAATATCGTACTGCTGTTCGAGAAGGACTCCACGCGCACGCGGTGTTCGTTCGAGGTGGGGGCTTTCGACCAGGGGGCACGGGTCACCTATCTGGGTCCTTCGGGCTCTCAGATGGGCAAAAAGGAGAGCGCGGCGGATACGGCCCGGGTGCTGGGACGCATGTACGACGGAATCGAGTACCGCGGCTATGCGCAGCGGACCGTGGAGACGCTCGCCGAATATGCCGGGGTGCCGGTGTGGAACGGCCTGACCGACGAGTTCCATCCGACCCAGATGCTGGCCGACCTGCTCACCATGCGCGAACATTCGGCCAAGCCGTTTTCCGCGATGAGCTTCTGTTTCCTGGGCGATGCGCACAACAACGTGGCCAATTCGCTGATGGTCACGGCGGCCAAGCTGGGCATGGACTATCGGGCCGTGTCGCCCGCGGCCTGCGCCCCCGACGCGGAACTGGTGGCCGAGTGCCGTCGAATCGCGGCGCAGACCGGTGCACGCATTACGCTGACGGAGAGCGTGGAGGAGGGAGTCCGGGGGTGCGACTTCGTCTATACCGACGTGTGGGTGTCGATGGGCGAGCCTGACGAGGTGTGGGCCGAACGCATCGCATTGCTCAAACCCTATCAGGTCAATGCGGCGGTGATGGCCGCCACGGGCAACCCCGAAGCGAAGTTCCTGCACTGCCTGCCGGCTTTCCACGACGAAAAGACGAAGGTGGGGCGGGAGATTCTCGCCAAATTCGGCATCTGCGAGATGGAGGTGACCGACGAGGTGTTCGAGAGTGCCGCCAGCGTGGTGTTCGACCAGGCCGAAAACCGCATGCACACGATAAAGGCCGTGATGGTGGCCACGTTGCATGGCGAATATTGAGAGGCGGGGTGCGGTTTTTGCACTTCGGAAATCGAATTTCCGGACGATATAATCGAATGTATTCATGATTGACGACAAAGGATTTGTAAAGGACGAACCGATTCGCAGTCTGGAGGGCTCCGGGTCGGAAAGGAAGGGGCGTTTGCAGGAAAAAGAGCCGGATGCGCACCTGCTCGGCGGAAGCCCGGCGCCCGGCGCCGAGCCCGAAAGGCCGCGCGGGGAGCGTTTCCCCTCGGTGACGGACGGATTGATTGTGGTCGGCATCTTCGTGCTGGCCGGTCTGCTGATTCCGGTGCTGGTCGGGGGCGTCTATGCTGCGATTCTGATGATGAAGGGAGCCCCGTTCGCCCAGGCCACTTCGGAGGTCTACGCCAGTCTGCACAACGGGGCGGCCATGGCACTCAGCTATTTGCTGCAATTCCTGGTGCTGATAGTGCTGACCCTGCGTCTGCGCCGCCGGCGCGGCGAGACGGATAACGCCACGCTGCTCCGCTTTTCGATGCGCCGGTTCAACCCCGCGCTTCTGCTGTGGGGCGTCGTGCTGCTCTTTTCGATAGAGCTGCTCATCGAGCCGCTGCTGTCGGTGTTCCCTGACAAATACATCGAGATGATTGAGAGCGCGGTGAGTACGAGCGGGTGGGGGATTTTCACCGGCGTGCTGCTGGCCCCGGTGCTGGAGGAGACCTTCTTCCGGGGGGTGCTCCTCGAATCGCTGCGCCGCAAGAGCGGTCCGGTGCGGGGCGTGCTGCTCTCGGCGGCCGCTTTCGGCCTGATGCACATCATCCCCCAGCAGGTGATTTCCGGCTTTTTCGCCGGCATCGTGCTGGGCTACGTCTACCTCCGCACCGGTTCGCTGGTGCCCGTTATCTTGCTGCATGCCATCAACAACTGCGCGGCTGTCGTGCTGAGCGCCACCGGCTTGGGTTCCGATGCGACGCTGGCCGACCTGCTGGGAAAAGGAACGCTCTATTATGCGGTGTATCTCCTGTGCGCGGTGGTGTGCGTGATGTCGGCCGTCATGATGAACCGCTCGCTGAAAGTCGCGCAGCAGGCGGATTCGTCCGGGGAAAATGCCGGGCGGGAATAATAATCGGCTATGGCGGTACGTTATAAGAGTTAAAAAGTTATCTTTGCACTCGGAAATATGATGAAGTACGCCAAAATATGTTTGTCGGTTCTTTTCGCGGCCAGCCTGGCGGGTTGTCGCGAAATGCCGCATATCTTCTCCGGCGATACGGTGCTGGCCAAGGCCAACGGCCACACCCTGCTGCTGATGGACGTGGAATCCATATTCACGCCGGGCCTGTCGGCCGACGACAGCGTGAAACTGCTCGAATCCTATGTGGACAAATGGGTGAAGCGGGAACTCAAGCTGGAGGAGGCCGAGCGTCTGTTCGAAGAGAGCGAGCAGGATATCGAGGCGATGGTCCGCGAATACCGCAACTCGCTGCTGACACGCCGTCTGGAGCAGTATTACGTGGATTCCGCCATCGACACCGTCTTCACCGAATCCGATATCGAGGGCTACTACGCCGAACATAGGAACGATTTCCGGCTCGACCGCAATATCGTGCAGGGCAAGATTGTGCGTCTGCCCAAGTCCTACCGGCAGAAGAGCAAGCTCCGCGAACTGATGAAGCAGACCTCCCCGGAGAAGGCGAAGGACCTGGAGGACTGGTGTACCAAGAACGATTTGGAGATGACTTCGTTCACCACGTGGGTCGATTATGACGAATTTTTGTCGCACCTGCCCATCCGCCGCGATGCCAATTACGAATCCTATCTGACAGAGGGCGGGTTGCAGGAGATGTCGGACCGCGAGAACGACTATTTCTTCGTCATAGGCCAGACCATGCGCCGCGGCACCCCCGCTCCGCTTCCGCGGGTGCGGGAGAGCATCCGCCGGCTGCTGTTCAATCAGCGCAAGGCCGAAATCGTGCGGGCTTACGAGGACAGCCTCTACCGGGTCGCCCTGGTGAAGGACAAGATAACGGTAAATATCGATTAAAGTATAGAAACAGTTAGTAAAGAGTTATGTTGAAAAAAATATTGTGTCTCGTGTCGGCGGGGTGGGCCGCTTGCGCAGCCCTCGAAGCCGGTGCCCAGGAGTATCTGGCCGACAAGGTGGTGGCTGTGGTAGGCAACTCGCCGATTCTCTATTCCCAGATTTACGAACTCGGTCAGCAGCTGGTGCAGCAGCGCAGGGAGCAGGGCTACACCTCGGACCGCGACCCGATGAACGAGGCGCTCGAGACCTTGCTGTTGCGCAAGCTGCTCTACAATCAGGCCCTGATAGACTCCGTGGAGGTCAATGCGGCGACCATCACCGAGCAGACCGAGACGATGATGAACAACATGATAGAGAGCGCCGGTTCGATGACGCGGCTGGAAGCCGTGATGCACAAACCGATATTCGAGATAAAGGAGGATATCCGCAAGCAGTACGAGGAGATGGGCTATGCCCAGAGCATGCAGTACGAGATTCAGGACAAGATAACGATTACCCCCGGCGAGGTGGACCGCTATTTCAGAACGCTCGACAAGAAGAATCTGCCCATTATCCCGGACCAGTACGTCTATGCCCAGATAACCAAGCTGCCGGAATCGACCAACGAGGCCAAGCAGCGTACCCGCGAGCGTCTGCTCGACATGCGTGCGCGCATCCTGAAGGGGACCAAGTTCGAGACGCTGGCCAGTCTCTACTCCATCGACCCGGGGTCGCGTTTCAACGGCGGCGAGTATCCCCCTTCGAGCAAGGACATGTGGACGCCGCCCTTCGCCGAGGCGCTCGAGAAGTTGCGTCCGGGCCAGATTTCGGAGGTGGTGGAGACCGAATACGGATTCCACATCATTCAGCTGATAGACAAGGACAACGGACTCTATCATTTCCGTCACATCCTCATCAAGCCGACCTTCACCGATGACGAGCTCTATGCCACCGACCGCACGCTCGACAGCATCGCCTCGCTCATCCGGGCCGATTCGCTGAGTTTCGAAAAGGCGGCTTTCCTCCACTCCGACGACTCGTTCTCCAAACTCAACGGGGGTATCGTCACCAACAACGAGTATATGGAGGTGTCGCAGATGTACGACGTGAAGTATTCCAAGACCAAGTTCTTCCGCGAGGAGATTACCATTCCGCAGGACTACGAGGCGCTGCGCCGTCTGAAGGTGGGCGAAATATCCTCCGCTTTCCAGTCGCAGAACTACAACGGCGACGTGCTCAGCAAGATAATCAAGCTGGTGGAGGTGATTCCCTCCCATCCGGCCGATTTGAAGAGTGACTATCTGCGGCTCGAGGAGATGGCGCTCGAAGAGAAGAAGAAAGAGGAGTTCGACCGATGGGTGGACAAGAAGATTGAAGCCATGTACGTCTACATCGCTCCGGAGTTCCGCGAAGGGGAATTCGAGAATAAGAATTGGGTGAAATAACGGCTGCGACGGCATCGCATACAGACTGTTGCAAAGGGGCGAATCGGCAGTGGTTCGCCTTGTCGCATTCGAACGAAACGTGCTACTGAAGTGCAAAAGGGATTTTTAGTGTTAGTGACGATGGGGCTGTTGTTTTGCTCCGTCTTTTCGCGGGCTCAGCAGCAGAGCCGTCGGGCCGATGTCGATTATACGGCCGATGTGGTCTATCCGGTCAAGATAGGACTCGATTCGTCGGTGGTCTGTCTGGTGGGCAATGTGATGCTGCATCACAACGGTGCGGTGCTGACGTGCGACAGTGCGGTCAGGTACAGTCCCGACTATTTCGAGTTTTTCCATCGGGTGGTGGTCAATAAGGACAGCATCTATGTCTACGGCGACAAGGCCGACTACAACGGCGCGATAAATACGGCACGCATCTACGCCCCGATAATCAAGGTGGTGGATGGCGACATCACGATGTACACCTACCGTTTCGCGTTCGACACGCAGCGCAATGCGGGCGAGTTCGGCGGCGGAGCCACCGTGCTGCGCGGAACCGAACGGCTCGAGTCGCAGCGCGGTTACTATTATGCCGACACGAAAGAGGTGGTCTGCGTGGACGAGGTGGAGATAGAGACCGAAGAGTATCTCATGAAGTCCGACTCGGTCTGCTACAATATGGATACGGAGCTGGCCCGATTCTTCGACGACACCTATATCTGGAACCGGAAAGGCGAGATTTTCAGCGCGACGTCGGGCATCTACGAAAAGCCCGAGGCGGTTTACCATTTCACCTCCGATGCCTATATCCTGACCGACAAGCAGGAGATGTGGTCCGACACGCTGGACTATCGCAGCCGGGAGCGAATCGCCGTGATGCGCAACAACATTCAGGTAAACGACGACGAGCACGAGTCCCAGGCGTTCGGCGATTACGGCCAATATTGGGGCGGCGATTTCGAAAACGGCCTGCTGACCCGGCTTCCGTCGGTCATCGGCTACGACCGCCAGAACGAGGATACCGTTTACATGCGTTCCGACACCATTACCATCCACTCGGTCGATAAGTCGTTCTTCGATGCTTATCTGGTTCAGCCCGAGCAGGATAAATCCGCGGAAAATAACGAGGAGGTGCTGTTGGACGACCCGGCGTCCGTCTCCCGGCGTCCGGACGGCGAAGAGCCGGCCGCGACGGTCGCACCCCAGTCGAATGCGGATGCCAAAAAGCGCAGACGGGCAGAGAAAGAGGCCCGGAAAAGCCGTAAAAAGGGACGCAGCCAGGTCGTGGCGGAGCCTGCCGCTTCGGCGGACCGGGCGGACGACACTCCTCTGGTGACGCTTGCCGACGGCGGACTGAAGGTGTCGGTTCCCGACTCCGTGGCGGTCGCCTGGGAGCGGCCGGCCGTTCCTGCCGCCGATTCGGTGACCGGTGTGTTGCAGCCGATTCTCTCGCAGCGACCTGTCGCAGTCGATTCGACGGGGCGGGCTACCCTTGCGGCGGCGGAGAAGAGGGCCGACGCGGAGGCGAAGCCCGAACGCATCGTCCGGGCGTACCGCAACGTGAAAATCGCGGGCCGGGACTATCAGGCCGTTTGCGATTCCGTTGTGGCCATGACTATCGACTCGACGGCCCACATGTATATCGACCCGGTGCTGTGGAGCGGGGCCAACCAGATTTCCAGTCAGGTGGTGGACATCTACTCGGTCAATCGCCAGATAGAGCGGGCCGAGTTCACGGGCACTCCCATGATGGTTTCCGAAGTGGACGGCACCCACTACAATCAGGTGGCGGGCAAGGTGATAATCGCCTATTTCCGCGACAACAAAATTTACCGCACCGACGTGAATGCCAATGCCCGTACGCTCTACTACCACCAGGAGAAGGGGAAGCGGGGCTTGAGCGGTTTCACGGTTTCGGAGTGCGCCAACATCACTTTCCGAATCGTCGATAATCAGGTGCGGCAGATTGCCTATTTCGGCAAGCACAATTTCGCGATGTACCCGATGGATAAGATTCCCGAATCCCAGCCTCAGTTCCTCGAAGGGTTCAGATGGGAGGGCGACCGCCGTCCGACGGTGGAGGAGATTTTCGACCGGCAGATACGGCCTTCGCGCCGTCGGGAGTACGAGACGATGGACAAACCGCGCTTCTCGATTACCGAACGCATCGACCGTCATCGGGAGGAACTGGTGCGCAGCGGTTCGTGGCAGGACCGCAACGACCAGCTTCCGGAAGAGGTGCTGGACTATATCCGGTCATTGTAGGGTTGCGAGTTTGTTTGTCGGGCCGAGGTTTTCGAAGAGGAGGAAGCCGGATTGACTCCGTCCGCTCGGGAAATAGGAAGACTGGGGCGTGCAAAAGCGGATGTGCGGGTGAAGACCTCGCACGCACGCAAGACCGGGAGCGCATCGTTCGGCATGGCGGCTGCGGACTTGGAAAATAACGGGACCCGGGGTGGGTGCGAAGAACATGGAAGAGACAAGATAATGAAAGAGGGCTGTCCGAATGTGTCGTGACAGCCCTCTTTTCGTTTTCGGGCGGCTTCCGTTTTCGGGAGCCGGTCCGGGGGTTACTTTCCTTGTGCGGAGGCGAGTTGCCGGGTGCTTTCCAGGAAACGTTCGGCGACGATGACCCGCACCGCCTGGTCGATGACCTCGAATTCGAACGGGGAGTAGCCCAGTGCCTCGCCGTCCACTTCGAGTGCGATTTCCGGGGAGGACTCGATTCGGATTTTGCGTCCGCGGTTCAGCGACACCCGGTTGATTTTGTAGATTTTCCCGTTGTAGAGGCTGTTGAAGCGCCGGATGACTCCCAGACGGCTGATGCGGCGGATGGTCGTCAGGTCGAACAGACCGTCGTCGGCCACGGCATCGGGCGTCTGTATCATGCCGCCGCCGTTGTATTTGCCGATGCCGACGGTCGCACTGTACACCAGGTCGTTGATTACAAGCTCGTTGTCCACCCATATCTTCACGCCCGTCGAACGGTATTTGAGCACCGCCTTGAACGTACTCCAGATGTAGAGCCATTTGCCGCGTTTGCCCTCCTCCTTGAGGTGGTTGTATTTGCGGTTTACGAATGCGTCGAATCCCACGCCCGCCACGTTGGCCATGTATCGGCTTTGCCGGTAGCTGGCCTTGTAGTAGGAGATGGTTCCCACGTCCTGCAGGAATGAGTGACCGGCCACGATGGCCTTGATGGCTTCGGAATATTTGCGCGGAATGCCGAACATCCTTATCCAGTCGTTGCCGGTTCCCACGGCGATTACCGCCATGAGCACCTCCTGCGTCGGTGTCGCCTTCTGTATGAACAGACCGTTCACCACCTCGTGGATGGTGCCGTCGCCGCCGACCACGATGATGTGGCGGAAGCCGTTGTTCACCGCCTCTACGGTGAGCTCCGTAGCGTGGTATTTGTACTCGGTGAAAACGGTTTCGGTCAGAATGCGGTGGTCTCTGAGCAGTTTGCTTATCAACGGCCAGTCGGCCAATCCCTTGCCGCTTCCGGCAACGGGATTGACGATGACGAACCATTTTACGCTCTCTGTCGGCCCGGATTGCTTCTCCTCCATGGCGGCGCTATCGTTTGGGGGCGTTTTTGAGCGTGTGGCAGAGGAAGTCCCAGAACTTGGCCACCGATGCGATGTTCACCTTTTCGTCGGGCGAGTGGGGGTAGCAGATGGTCGGGCCGAACGATATCATGTCCAGACCGGGATATTTGCCGCCGATGATGCCGCACTCCAGACCGGCGTGTATGGCCATGACGGCCGGCCGCCGGCCGTAGAGGCTCTCGTAGCTTTCGGTCATGGCCTTGAGGATGGGCGAGTCCATGTCGGGATTCCAGCCGTCGTAGCTGCCGGTCAGCTCCACTTTGGCTCCGGCCAGTTCGAACACGCTGCGAATCATCACTCCCATATACTCTTTTTCGCTGCGCACCGAACTGCGCATCAGGCATTGAATCTTCACCTTGCGTCCGTCGCTCACCACGCGGGCCAGGTTGTTGGAGGTCTGCACCAGGCCCTCCATCGATTGGCTCATGGTGAATACGCCGTTGGGGCAGCCGTTGATGGCGCGGGTCAGTCTGCCCTGGTATTCGGGGGCCATCGTTTTGGCAGGCATTTCGGTTTCGGCGGCAGTGACGGAGATGCTCTCCTCGATGCCCTTGAATTCGGCCGTTACCGTCGCCTGGTAGTCGGCGACCGCCTTGCGCACCCGGGCCGCTTTGTCGGCCGGTATCACCACCACGGCCTGCGCTTCGCGGGGAATCGCGTTGCGCAAACCGCCGCCGTCCACGCTGGCGAGCGCTGCGCCGAATTTGGCCTCGAGCAGACTCAGCAGCCGGAACATCAGTTTGTTGGCGTTCGCACGCTGAAGGATGATTTCGATGCCGGAGTGTCCGCCTTTCAATCCCTTGACCTCCAGTTTGAGAGCCATGTTTCCGCGTTTGGCTACCGGCTGCTGGCGGTAGGGGAAGACGATGTTGGCGTCGGTGCCGCCGGCGCAGCCCACGTAGAGTTCGCCTTCGGTTTCGGAGTCCATGTTGAGCAGAATCTCACCTTGCAGCACGCCTGCCTTGAGCCCGAAAGCCCCGTCCATGCCGGTCTCCTCGGTGGCGGTGAACAGAGCCTCCAGCGGTCCGTGTTCCAACTCCCGGGACTCGAGCACCGCCAGAATCGAGGCAGCGCCGATGCCGTTGTCGGCACCCAGCGTGGTCCCGTTGGCCGTGACCCACTCGCCGTCCACGTAGGCCTCGACGGGGTCTTTCTCGAAATCGAAGGTCTTGTCGCCGTTTTTCTGGGGCACCATATCCAGATGGGCCTGCAAGACGATGCCCTTGCGCCCCTCCATGCCCGGCGTAGCCGGTTTGCGGACCAGTACGTTGTCGGCCTCGTCCACGTGCACTTCGAGCCCCTGGGCGCGTGCGAAGTCCACTACATATTGACGGATTTTCTCCTCGTGGTGCGAGGGGTGCGGAATGGCACATATTTCGGAAAAGTGCTTCCATATTGCGGCGGGCTGCAACCCGGTGATATTCTTATCCATAATCAAGACGTTTTAAAGTTCTTCTTTCGATGTGCGGCGTTGCTTACCGGATGCGTGCGAGCATGTTGCGGATGTTGGCTTCCATGTCGCCCAGACGGTCGGTGTTGTCGCCCTTGTGGAATTTCTCGCCGGTGATGTTTTCGTAGAGTTCGATGTACCGGTCGCTGATGCTTTCCACGATGGGGTCGGTCATTTCGGGCATGACATCCTCTTTCCGGCCCTGGAAGTCGTTGGCCATCAGCCATTCGCGGACGAACTCCTTGGAGAGCTGCCGCTGCTGTTCGCCCTTGTCGAAGCGCTCCTGATAGGTGTCGGCGTAGAAGTAGCGCGAGGAGTCGGGGGTGTGGATTTCGTCGATGAGGGTGATTTCGCCGTCGCGTTTGCCGAATTCGTATTTGGTATCGACGAGAATCAGTCCGCGTTCGGCCGCCATTTCGGTTCCGCGCCGGAAGAGTGCCAGCGCGTATCTCTCCAGCTGTTCGTAGTCCTCTTTCGAGACGAGTCCCCGGGCGATAATCTCCTCCTTGCTGATGTTCTGGTCGTGCATGCCGATTTCGGCTTTGGTGGTGGGGGTGACGATGGGGGTTTCGAACTTCTGGTGTTCACGCATGCCGTCGGGCAGTTTGATGCCGCAGATTTCGCGTGCTCCGGCCTTGTAGTCTCTCCAGGAACTGCCTGTGAGATAGCCGCGGACAATCATCTCCACGGGGAAGGTCTCGCACTTGTATCCTACGGTGACCATCGGGTCGGGCGAGGCGATTTTCCAGTTGGGGCAGATGTCGGTGGTGGCATCGAGGAATTTCGATGCGATTTGGTTGAGCACCTGTCCCTTGTAGGGGATTCCCTTGGGAAGGACCACGTCGAAGGCCGAGATGCGGTCGGTGACGACCATCACCAGGAATTTGTCGTCGATGTCGTATACGTCGCGTACTTTGCCTACGTAGAGGTTTCTTTGTCCGTCGAAACGGAATTGGGTTTTTACGATTGCTGTCATAGCGTAATTCACGTTTGTTATATTTGTTCTGTCTTTTCGTTTCGGTCGCTGTTCTTTTCGAACGCTTTGACGATGTGTTTCACGAGTTTGTGGCGGATGATGTCGCGGCTGTCGAACCGCACGATTCCGATGCCCTCCACTTCGGAGAGCAGCGTGACGGCCTTCATCAGGCCCGAATCCGAGGGCTTGGGCAGGTCGATTTGGGTGACGTCGCCCGTGACGATGAATTTGGCATTGCGCCCCATGCGGGTCAGGAACATCTTGATTTGGGGCAGGGTGGTGTTCTGCGCCTCGTCCAGAATGACGAACGCATGGTCGAGCGTCCGGCCGCGCATGTAGGCCAGCGGGGCTATCTGCACGGTTCCCTCGTCGAGGTATTTGCTCAGCTTGGCCGCCGGAATCATGTCGTTGAGCGCATCGTACAGCGGCTGGAGATAGGGGTCGAGCTTTTCCTTCATGTCGCCGGGCAGGAATCCCAGCTTTTCGCCGGCCTCCACGGCCGGACGGGTGAGGATGATGCGCTTGACCTCTTTCTCTTTCAGCGCTTTGACGGCCAGGGCTATGGCGGTGTAGGTCTTGCCCGACCCGGCCGGTCCCACGGCGAATATCAGGTCGTTCTCGGCATAGGACGAGACCAGGCTGCGCTGGTGGTCGGTGCGGGCCCTGATTACGGTGCCGTTGTTGCCGTAGAGTATCACGTCGCTTTCGGAGGGCTGCGGCGAATCGGACGAGGCGTCGAATCCGCGGCTGAAGCACTGTTCGACGACCTCCTTGGAGAGGTGTCCGTATTTGTCGCAATAGCATATCAGTCCGTTGAACTGGCGTTCGAAACGTTCGATTTCGGCATCGTCGCCGAGGAGTGTGATTGTCGAACCGCGTGCGACGATTTTCAGTTTCGGGAACAGTCCCCGGATGGTCTCCAGATGGACGTTCGCCGTTCCGTAGAGCTCCCGGGGGTCGATTCCTTCGACTGCGATTTTCTTTTCGGCCATAGCGAACTCCCTGTTTTTAGAAGAGATAACCGACACTGAACTGCCAGCTGTTGAATCCCGCCTTCACCGGATACGAGGGACTGGAGCTGTTCACCAGGTCGAGAATCACCTGCTGGGTGCTTTTCGAGAACTGGCCGTGGTAGCGGACGTCGAGCGTCACCTTGCGCAGGTCGATGCCGATGCCGGCCATGTAGGTGACGGCGGGACGGGTGGGGACCACCTGGGTGTTGCGGCTCGAGGAGGCGTCGTCGGAGAGGTTGAAGACGGGGCCCGCGGCCACCCTTATCAGGTTGAACAGCTTGCCCGACACCAGCACCGGCACGTCCCAGGAGTTGATGCGCGCTTTGGTCGATAGGCGGCTGTTTTTCTCCAGCAGCGTGTAGTTGGTGCGCGAATAGATGAGCTCCGGCTGGATGGTCACCACTCCCAGGTGCACCCGGCTCTGGAGGCCGAGGTGGAATCCGATGTCGGACGACACGGTCCAGTCTTTCATCTTGGAGGAGAGGTTGGTCGCCTGTGCGGTGACGCCGCCTTTGACACCGAAGCGTATGGGGCTCTTGGCCTCAGCGCCGGTGATGGCCGCGGCGGCCATCAATATCAGAAGAATCGTTTTTTTCATCGTTGCGATTGTTTTATGTCCGAATCTATCGAATGCAAAAATAGGTAAAAAGTTCTTATTTTTCATGAATATTTATGCGGAATGCGTAATATAGGAGGTAACATACGCAGAGCAGCACCGCGACGACTCCTCCGGCGGAACTCTTCACGGCCTCCGTGAGGCCGTTCATGAGCAGGGGCAGGACGGCTCCGCCGCAGATGGCCATAATCATCACGCCCGAAATCTCGTTGCTGCGCTCGGGCAGGTGCCGCATGGCCACGGCATAGACGGTGGAGAAGGTGCACGAGAGCGAGAAGCCGAGCAGGGCGGCCAGGGTCATTATCGCGGCGTGGGAGGCGGCCGGCAGCAGCAGCGCCGCGGCGCAGAGCGTGAGCAGGATGTTGCCTCTCATGTATTTGACGTCCGACAGCCGGGCGAGTACGGGGATGCCGATGAGCGCTCCGGCGATGCGGGCGACGAAATAGACCGACGACCCCAGTCCGGCGCTCTCCACGCTCTCGGCGCACCGTTCGATGAGCAGTTTGGGGATGAGCGTGTTGATGCAGACATCGCAGCCGATGAAACAGAAGATGCCCCCGAAGCTGAGCAGCACGGTGCGGTCTGCGAGTACGGACATCGTCCGCCGGAGTCCCGGAGCCGGCGCTCCGCCGCTGCGGTCGGAGGGCACCGACCGTTGCAGCCAGACGAGCGACAACACCGTCAGACCGGCATAGGCGGGGAACATGTACTCCCAGTGTCCGGTTTTCGCGGCGAAGAAGGCTGCGACGAAGGGCGAGCAGACCGAGGCGATGTTGCGCATGAGCTGTCCGGCGGTGAGCGAGCTGGTGGCCCGGGAGGCGGGAACGAGCGTGGTTACCAGCGGGTTGAGCGACACCTGGAGCGCCGTGTTGCCGATGCCTATGAGGGCGAATCCGGCCAGACATCCTCCCAGGTCGTACCTGAGCAGCGGGATGAGAAGACCCGCCACCGTGACCAGGTTGCCCGCCTGCACCACGGCTTTGCGGCCGATGCGGTTCATGAGCATGGCGATGGGTATCGAAAGCACGAGAAACCACGCGAACACCATCATCGGAAGCAGGCTGCTCAGGGTGTCGCCGATGCCGAAGTCGCGCTGGATGTACGAAGTCCCGAATCCGACCATGTCGCTGAAGCCCACTATCAGAAAGGCGTAGAGCACGGCTGCGAGGGACGATGTTTTGATTTGGGGTGCGGTCATGTCGTTTTTCTGTTTGGTCTTGTCAAATATACGGAATATTCGGTGAAAAACGAAACCCCGGGGGCGGTTCGGCCGCAAAGCGATTGGGCGTCGGGCCGCAACGGCGTGTCCGGGTCGGGGCGAAATCCGATAAAAAGCGTGCAAAACCGTCGTGCCGGCCCGCTGTTTCAAAAAATTGAGCTATCTTTGCAGCGCTAATTTTAAAGATTGGATTATGAGTTTGGTAGCCATTGTAGGCCGTCCTAATGTCGGCAAGAGCACCTTGTTCAACCGCATGGTGGGAATGAGGCAGGCCATTGTCGATTCCACGGCAGGAACGACCCGCGACCGCCATTACGGAAAGTCGGACTGGAACGGCCGCGAGTTTTCGGTGATAGACACCGGAGGATATACGGTCAATGACGACGACGTGTTCGAAGACGAAATACGCAAACAGGTGATGCTGGCCATCGACGAGGCCGATGTCATTCTGTTTCTGGTGGAGGTGGGCACCGGCATCACCGACCTGGACATGATGATGGCCGACATCCTGCGGCGCACCTCCAAGAAGGTGCTTCTGGTGGTCAATAAGGTCGATAATTACGACCAGATATACGGTTCCCACGAGTTCTATTCGTTCGGACTGGGAGAGCCCATCACCATCAGCTCGATGAGCGGCAGCGGCACGGGCGAACTGATGGACGCCATTCTCGAGGCGCTGCCCCGGGAGGAGAGACCCGCAGAGCAGGAAGAGGAGCTGCCCCGCATTACGGTGGTCGGCCGTCCCAACGTGGGCAAGTCGTCTCTGACCAATGCGCTGCTGGGCGAGGAGCGCAACATCGTCACCCCGGTGGCCGGCACCACGCGCGACTCCGTGCACACGCGCTACAACAAGTTCGGCATGGATTTCTATCTGGTCGATACGGCCGGCATGCGCAAGAAGGGCAAGGTGACCGAAGACCTCGAGTTCTATTCGGTGATGCGTTCCATCCGGGCCATCGAGAATTCCGACGTCTGCATCCTGATGCTCGACGCCTCGCAGGGCATCGAGTCGCAGGACATGAACATATTCAACCTGGCGGTGCGCAACCGCAAGGGGTGCGTGATTGTGGTGAACAAGTGGGACCTGGTGGAGAAGGAGAACAACACCATGAAGGAGTGGCGCGAGTTCCTCTCCCAGAAGCTGTCGCCCTTCAACGACATTCCGGTCGTCTTCACTTCGGTGCTCAACAAGCAGCGCATCTTCGATGTGTTGCAGCAGGCCGTGCGGGTCTATCACTCGCGCCGGCGCCGGATTCCCACTTCGGAGTTCAACGACTATATGCTGCCCATCATCGAGCAGACGCCTCCGCCGTCGAACAAGGGAAAATACATCCGCATCAAGTATGCCATGCAGCTGCCGAGTCCGACGCCCGCCTTCGCGTTCTTCGTCAATCTGCCCCAGTACATCAAGGAGCCCTACCGCCGCTTCATCGAGAACAAGATTCGCGAGCGGTGGGATTTCAGCGGGGTTCCCGTGCAGATTTATTTCCGGCAGAAATAGCCTGAACAGGCGGCCCTCCGAACAACGGGCCCCGTCTCTGCCCGCGATGCGCAGAGACGGGGTCCGTCTTTTTGCGGAGCGGTCGCCCGGGGCGGTTACAGCTCCTTGAGCAACCCTCTTATCACCACCGACGCACAGCCGCAGCCGAATACGGCGGGCAGGTAGGAGATGGTGCCGACGTTCGATTTCTTGTTGGTCTCCTCGCAGAGTATCATGGCCCCTTCGCGGATGGGCTCGGGCGAGAAGACGGCCTGGAAACCGCTGCGAATCCCCAGCTTGTGGAGCCTTTTGCGCAGCATGTGGGCGAGCGGGCAGTGGTGCGTCCGGGCGATGTCGCGTATCTCCATGAGCGTGGGGTCGGTCTTGGCTCCGGCGCCCATGCTGCTCACCACCGGAATGCCCCGGTCGAGGCATCCCTTGATGAGATTGACTTTGGGTGAAAGCGTGTCGATGGCATCCACCGCATAGTCGAAACGGGCCGAGTCGAGCAGCTGGTCGGTGGCCTCGTCCCGGATGTAGCGTTCGAGGACCGTGAGTTCGATTTGCGGATTGATGTCTCTGAGGCGGGCGGCCAGCACCCGGGCCTTGCTCTGCCCGACGGTCGAGCGGAGGGCCACCAGCTGCCGGTTCAGGTTGCTTTCGGCCACGCAGTCGGCGTCCGCGATGGTCATCCGGCCCACGCCGCTGCGGCATATCATTTCGGCTGCGTAGGCTCCCACGCCGCCCAGTCCCACCACCAGCACATGGGCGTGCCGTATCGTTTCGAGCTTTTCGTCTCCCAGCAGCAGCTGCGTGCGGGAGAGCCATTCGGGTGTGGTCATAGTCTTCGTTCCGGGTCGTTTGCGGTTAGCTGCGTATCGTCCGTCGCGGGGAATATACGCTTGAAATTCCGATACATGTCGATTGCCAGAGCCTCCGGTTCCGTGCCGCGCACCGCGGCGACTCGGGCATACATCGCTTCGATGGTGTCGTCGTTGTCGTCGGTTTCGGTGAATATCCGCTCGGAGGGCAGGTTGCGCAGGGCCTCGACCGTGCGCGGCGAGCGCAGGCTGCGGGGGCCGAAGGAGAGGCAGTAGCCCCGTTCCGCGGCCAGCTCCGCCTGCCGGACGCTGCCGATGAAGCCGTGGAACACCACGGCCGGCAGGGAGCGGCGTGCCAGTTCGGCCATGGTCTCCTCGAAAGCCTTCACACAGTGGAGAATGACCGGAAGGGCCAGCTCTTCGGCCGCATCCAGTTGCGCTGCGAACAGGCGTTTCTGAAGTTCCGCGTCGGCGCGGGCCATGCGGTCGAGTCCGATTTCGCCCACGGCGAGCACTCCGGGTGCGTGCCGCATCTCTTCGATTAGGGCCTGCGGGTCGGCGATGCGCTCCACGCTCCAGGGATGGATGCCTTCGGAATGGGGGTAGGGCGGTCGTTCGTGTCCGATGCCCAGCGCGTGGGAAACCAGGCAGAGAGCTCCTCCGTGCATCGTATGTGTGTGAATGTTTACGAGTTTACTGTTCATTTTTACAGTAAGCGTTTCTTATCAATTGACAAATATAGACATATTCGGTGAAAAACGAAAGCGCAGTCGGCCACCGGCCGGTGTGCGGTCGCTTTGCGATTCGTTTGAGACAAATGTAACTGCTCGCTGAAAAACGGAGACGTGGTCGGCTGCGCCGCCGGTGCAGCCGTTCTGCGGTTCGTCCGGAGCAAATGGGTAAAAATTTTCCGCCGCATGAAAAAAAGGGACGCAGGGCTTTATGTTCCAAAAAAATAAATGTAAATTTGTGGCGTCGAAAAATGTTTATAAAAAATTTTAATAATATTCAATACTAATTAACTTAATCCAATGTCGAAAATCATTAAATTGAAGAGAGGTCTCGACATCAATCTGGTCGGAAAGGCGGAGGAGAAGATTGCGCAGGCAGCTGCGGCAGGTTCCTATGCCGTCTCTCCGCTCGACTTCGGCGGCGTGGTCCCCAAGCTGCTGGTCAAAGTCGGCGATGTTGTCAAGGCAGGCTCTCCCTTGTTCTTTGACAAGAACCATGCGGAGGTTATCTTTACTTCTCCCGTCAGCGGCAAGGTCTCGGCAATCAATCGCGGCGAAAAGCGCAAGTTGCTGAACATCGTCGTGGAGCCCGATTCCGAGCAGAGCTACGAGGAGTTTGACGTTCCGGCCGTGGCCCGGGCCACGAAACAGGAGGTTACCTCGGTGCTGCTGGCAGCGGGTCTTTGGCCCATGATTATCCAGCGTCCCTACGGCATCATCGCTTCGGCGGCCGATACCCCCAAGGCCATCTTTATTTCGGGCTTCGATTCGGCGCCTCTGGCTCCCGACATGAACTTCGCGCTGGCCGACCGCCAGAGCGACCTTCAGAAAGGTGTGGAGGTGCTGGGCAAACTCACCTCGGGCAAGGTGCACCTCTCGCTGGAGGCCGGCCGCAGCGGCGTGCTCGACAAACTGACCGGTGTGGAGGTACACCGTTTCCAGGGTCCTCACCCCGCGGGCAACGTGGGCGTCCAGATTCACCACATCGACCCGGTGAACAAGGGCGAAGTGGTCTGGACGGTGAACGTGGCGGACGTGGCCATCATCGGCCGGCTGTTCAACACCGGCAAGGTGGACATGACCCGCGTGATTGCCGTGTGCGGCTCCGAAGTGAAGAACCCCTGCTACTATCGCGTGGTTGCGGGCGCTCCCGTCGGGACGTTCTGCAAGGCCGAGGGCGACGTGCGCATCATCAACGGCAACGTGCTGACCGGAACCAAGACCGCTGCCGACGGCTATCTGGGTTACTACACCAATCAGGTGACGGTGATTCCCGAGGGCGACAAGTTCGAGTTCCTGGGCTGGGCGATGCCCCGTTTCAACAAGTTTTCGGTTTCGCACAGCTACTTCTCGTGGCTCTGCCCCAAAAAGGCCTACAATCTCGATACCAATCTCAACGGCGGAAAGCGTGCTTTCATCGTGACGGGACTCTTCGAGAAGTACGTGCCCATGGATATCTATCCCATGTATCTGCTCAAGGCCATTCTGGCCGGCGACATCGACAAGATGGAGAATCTGGGAATCTACGAGGTCATCGAAGAGGACCTGGCCCTGTGCGAGTTCGTGGACCCCTCGAAGACCGATATCCAGGAGATTGTGCGCAATGGTATCAACCTTATGATAAAAGAGCTCAACTAAGATGAAAGCATTAAGAAAATATGTAGACAAGATAAAGCCTGCCTTCGAGGAGGGCGGTAAGCTCCATGCGCTTCATTCTACATTCGATGCGTTCGAGACTTTCCTTTTCGTTCCCGATACGGTGACCCGGAAGGGAGCTCATGTCAGAGACTGTAACGATATTAAGCGTGTGATGATTGTCGTGGTGCTGGCTCTGCTGCCCGCACTGTTGTTCGGCATGTATAACGTCGGTTTGCAGCACTTCCGCTCGCTGGGCGAGGCTGCCGGCGTGATGCAGTGCTTCTGGTTCGGATTCCTGCGGGTGCTGCCCATCGTGGTGGTATCCTACGTGGTGGGTCTGGGCATCGAGTTCGCCGCCGCGCAGCTGCGCGGTCACGAAGTGAACGAGGGCTTCCTGGTTACGGGTATGCTGATTCCGCTGGTGATGCCCGTGGATATTCCTCTGTGGATGGTCGCTCTGGCAACCGCCTTCGCGGTAATCATCGGCAAGGAGGTGCTGGGCGGAACGGGTATGAACATCTTCAATCCCGCCCTGCTGGCCCGTGCCTTCATCTTCTTCTCCTACACCCCCTGCATCTCCGGCGAAACCGTCTGGACGGCCGGCCTGGGCAAGGGCGAAGGGGTCATCGACGGATTTTCGGGCGCTACGCCCCTCACCAGCCTCGGCGAGGCGGTGACCTCCTCCGCGGATATCGTCTGGAACAACGCCGCTTCGATAAAGGCGGCCGTATCGTCGGCCCCCATGGACTGGTTCCTGGGTACCATCCCCGGCAGCATCGGCGAGACTTCCGTAGTCGCCATCCTGATAGGAGCCGTCATTTTGCTCTTCACCGGTGTGGCCAGCTGGAGAACCATGTTCAGCGTATTCGCCGGCGGTCTGCTCATGGGCGGCATTTTCAACCTGGTCGGCGGCAATGCCTATCTCGACATGCCGGCCTACTATCATCTGTTGCTGGGCGGCTTCGCGTTCGGTGCGGTCTTCATGGCCACCGACCCCGTCACCTCGGCTCAGACCAACACGGGCAAGGTCGTCGTGGGTCTTCTGATTGGTATGATTGCTGTGCTGATTCGCGTGGTCAATCCCGGTTATCCCGAAGGCATGATGCTCGCGATTCTGTTCATGAATGCGCTCGCACCGCTGGTAGACCACTATGTGGTGGCGGCCAACATCCGTCGCCGCAACAAGCGTGTCGTCGTGGCTAAATCTAAATAAGGTGAGGTTATGGGTAAGAAACAATTAGAGAATGAGGTTCGCTCCGAAAAGAAGAGCGGCTTCGACAAGAACAGCAATACTTATATTATAACCTATTCGGTGATAATGGTGGTCATCGTGGCTGCCGTGCTGGCTTTCGCAGCGCTGTCGCTGCAGCCCAAGCAGGAGGCCAATACGATGAACGAGAAGAAGATGGCTATCCTGGCCTCGATTGGAATCGAGTCTACGGCCGAGAATGTCGATGCCCAGTATGCCGAAAACATCACCGCCTATGCGGTCGATGCCCGGGGCGACGTGGTGGAGTCGATATCGGCGGACGAGGTGCTCGACGGGCTCAAAGACCTGCGGGCTTTCCGCGAGAAGGCTTTCCCGGTGTTCGTCAGCAAGGACGGCCGCAATATCGTTCCCGTGATAGGCAAGGGCCTGTGGGGCGACATCTGGGGCTACGTGGCGCTGGACGGCAGATGGGAAAAGGTGAAAGGCGTGGTGTTCGACCACAAGGGCGAGACTCCGGGTCTGGGCGCGGAGATTACCAGCGCCAAGTTCCGTTCTCAGTTCGAGGACAAACGTATTTTCGATAACGGGCAGTTCGTCTCCGTTGCCGTGCTCAAGGGCGCGGGAGCGAGTGCCGGCAACGACTATGCCGTGGATGCGGTGTCGGGCGGTACCATCACCAGCCGCGGCGTGCAGGCCATGCTGCGCGACTGCCTCGGCAGCTATGTCCCCTACATCGAAAAACAGTTCGCCGCTCAGTTGCCGTCTGTTGAAAATAACCAAGAATTAAATGAGGAAAGCAATGAGTAATACGGAAAAGGAGCCTCTGTTTTCGGCTAAGAATTTGAAATGTCTGACCGGGCCGTTGAGCCACAACAACCCGGTAATCGTGCAGGTACTGGGTATCTGTTCCGCATTGGCGGTGACCGCGGGTCTCAAACCGGCCTTCGTGATGGCGTTGTCGGTTACCACGGTGACGGCGTTCTCCAACCTCATCATGTCGCTGCTCCGCAAGGGAATCCCTTCGCGTATACGTATCATCGTGCAGCTCGTGGTGATTGCCTCTTTGGTTATTCTCGTGGACCAGGTGCTCAAGGCATACGTCTACGACGTCAGCAAGCAGCTTTCGGTCTATGTGGGCCTTATCATCACCAACTGTATCATTATGGGACGTGTGGAAGCGTTCGCGCTGGGCAACAAACCCTGGCCCGCATTCCTCGACGGCATCGGTAACGGCATCGGCTACGGCATGATTCTCATCATCATCGCCTTCTTCCGCGAGCTGCTCGGTGCCGGTACGTTGTGGGGCTACCGAATCATTCCCGAAAGCTGGTATATCCAGAACGGCGGATTCTACTCCAACAACGGTCTGATGCTGCTGCCCCCCATGGCGCTTGTCATCGTGGGTATCATCATCTGGATTCACAGAAGCAGAAACAAGGACCTTATAGAGAAATAGAGGAGGAATTAGAGTATGGAAAATATCGTTAATATATTTATCAAGTCGATATTCATCGACAACATGGTATTCGCGTTCTTCTTCGGTATGTGTTCCTATATCGCCGTAAGCAAGAGCGTCAAGACCGCCATGGGTCTGGGTCTGGCGGTAACCTTCGTGATGGTGGCCACCGTGCCCCTGAACTGGTTGCTGAACGAATACGTGCTCAAACCCGGAGCGCTGAGCTGGCTGGGAGACCGATTCGCGGATGTGAATCTTCAGTTCCTCAGCTTCATCGTCTTCATTGCCGTTATCGCATCGTTCACCCAGCTGGTGGAGATGGCGGTGGAGAAGTTCTCCCCGACGCTCTACAACCAGCTCGGCATCTTCCTGCCGCTGATTGCCGTGAACTGTGCCATCATGGGCGGTTCGCTGTTCATGCAGGAGCGCGGTTATGCGAATCTGGGCGAGGCCACCGCATTCGGCCTGGGTTCGGGTATCGGCTGGTGGCTGGCTATCGTGATGATGGCGGCCGTCCGGGAGAAAATCACCTATTCGAATGTCCCCGCTCCGCTCAAGGGCGTTGGCATCACCTTCATCCTCACCGGATTGATGGGCATCGCGTTCATGACATTTCTCGGAATACAGTTATAATTTAAAATTGAGTGAACAATGGGATTGTCAATAATAGTTGCAATTGTAGCCTTTCTGGTCGTGACGCTCGTGCTGGTGGCGTTGCTTCTCTATGCGAAGGCGAAGCTGACTTCTTCCGGAGAAGTTCAGATTGATATCAACGGCGGGGACAAGGTCATCTCCACCGAGTCGGGCAGTTCGCTGCTGGCCACGCTCGCCAACAACGGAATCTTCCTTCCGTCGGCTTGCGGCGGAGGCGGCAGCTGCGGCATGTGCCGTTGCCAGGTACTCGAGGGCGGCGGCGACATTCTGCCCACCGAAGTGAACTTCTTTACCCGCAAGCAGCAGAAGGACCACTGGCGTCTGGGCTGCCAGGTCAAGGTGAAGGAGAACCTGAAAATCAAGATTCCCGAATCGGTGCTGGGTGTCAAGAAGTGGGAGTGCACCGTGGTTTCCAACCGCAATATCTCCACCTTCCTCAAGGAGTTCGTGGTGAAACTGCCCGAGGGCGAAACCCTCAATTTCCGCAGCGGCGGTTACATTCAGATAGATATTCCCAAGTACGACGAGATTAAGTTCTCGGACATGGATGTGGACGAGCAGTTCCGCGCCGACTGGGACAGAATGAAGATGTGGGACCTGGTGACCAAGAATCCTGAACCCACCTTCCGCGCCTATTCGATGGCCAATCACCCGGCCGAGGGCAATATCATCATGCTGAATATCCGTATCGCGACTCCGCCCTTCGACCGGGCTACGGGAGCTTTCATGCCGGTCAATCCGGGTATCTGCTCCTCGTATATCTTCTCCCGCAAGCCGGGCGACAAGGTGACCATCTCCGGTCCTTACGGAGAGTTCTTCCTGCCCGACAATCTGCCGGACGACCAGGAGCTCATCTTCATCGGCGGCGGTGCCGGTATGGCGCCCATGCGCAGCCACATCATGCACCTGTTCAAGACCGAAAAGACCAAGCGTCCCGTCTCGTTCTGGTACGGTGCCCGTGCGCTCAAGGAGGCTCCCTATCTGAAAGAGTTCCACGAGATTGAGAAAGATTTCCCCAACTTCAACTTCCATCTTGCACTCGACCGTCAGGACCCCGAGGCCGATGCGGCCGGGGTGCCCTACAAAGTCGGATTCGTGCACAACGTGTTGTTGGAGAACTATCTGAAGAATCACGAGGAGCCCGAGGGTTGTCTCTACCTCATGTGCGGACCTCCCATGATGATTTCGTCGGTAGTCAAGATGCTCGACAGCCTTGGCGTACCGCCTGAGAATATTCTCTACGATAACTTCGGTTCCTAATCCGACGGTTGTCTGTGAAAGTAAAGCCCTGCATTTGCGGGGCTTTCTTGTTTTATTTCAATCGTTACTTCAGGTACGGACGGCGTTTTCCCCGTTGCTTCGAGGAAGAGGCCTTTCTGTTGCGCTCCTGGAGCGTATATTTCCTTTGTCGCCGGGGAGAGGAGGATTGGTCTCCTCAATTGCAAAGGGTGTCGGGGATTTCGTCGCTGCTTGGGAAGTAGCGGGAAAATTCGTTTGTTACTCTGCTATTTGGGAAGTGTGTCTCCGGTTGTTGGGAGAGGAGGATTCGTCTCCTCAGTTGCAGGTGTGTCGGGGATTTCGTAGTTGTGGGAGGTGTCGGGGAAGGTTCGTTTCTCTACTATCAGAAGTGTGTCCTATTTCCGTTGTCGCGCAGAGGTGAGGGGCGAAAATGCTGTTCTGTGCTTGAAGCGTATTGGAAATTTTATCTTTATCAATTGCTTTAGATGTAGCGCGAAATGCTGTTATTATTTGTGCTTTATGATGTGTAATATATCAGTGTTGCCTTGTCCGACTCGCTCAGTCTGCCGTTTCCGCTCGCTTTGTCCGGCACACTTGTTTCGATACGGGAGTAGGTCGCTGTCCACTGCCTCGAATAGACTCCCTCCGTGGCTTGGGATGCGACGGGTCTGAGGAGCTTGGCTTCACAGTTGTTTGAAGCGTGTTGGAAATCTCCATCTTCCGCTATTGCTTTAGGTGTAGTGTGAAATGATTTCATATTGTGTGTTTTATGATATAAAATATATCCGCCTTGCCCGACTTACTCTGTTCATTTTCTTCTGTCGTTGGTGCATCGTGGAAAACTGATTTCAATTGTCGCAGGGAGGATGGTGCGGGAATTCGTTCTCTCGGTTGCTTGAAGTGTGCCGTGGAAAATCTGTTCTCTTCGTCGGAGGCATCGGAGAAATTTTGTCTTCTTTGTGCGTCGGGGATGCAGGCCGGGCGTTTCGAGGGGATGCGGGCCGGACGTTTCGAGGGGATGCGGGGAGGACCGGAGAAAGGGTCGGGGAGAGCGTTCGAGAGTGGGGCGTGGAACACGTGCGAACTAAAATTAACGAAAGTATTGATTTTTGAGATATTATTGTTATTTTTGTAGACGGTACGTTGGCTATCGGAGATTGAAACCATTTAATCGCACACTATAATGAAACATCTATCGCTTTTCGCAGCCGCACTGCTCTGGTGCGGGGCGGCCATGGCCCAGGAAGTTGAAGTGCCGTTCAACGGCCGGGTGGTGGACTATGAAGGAAAAGGCATCCGGAATGTCAAGGTCTCTCTGCTGAAGGGGGAACAATATACACGAACCGACAAACAGGGTTATTTCGCGTTCCTGAATGTCGCACCCGACGATACGGTGCACCTCACCGCCAAGAACAGCCACTTCGACTACGATATTCCGGTCGATGGCAAGCTGAGTCTTCAGGTGGTGGTGATGGATGGAATCATCGAGGCGCTCGAAAGCCAGAAGTTGGTCGATATCGGTTACGAACACATTCAGGCGAATATGAGACTTACGCCCGGTTCGTCCATTTCGGGCGAGACGCTTCGTCAGATGGGGATTCGTTCCATTGCCGAGGCGCTGGAGCGTTTCGTTCCGGGTGTTCAGATATCGAGCAGCGGTCGGGACGACGGCTCAGGCATCACCATCCGCGGACAGCGTTCCATCAATTACAGCAACAAACCGCTGTTCCTGCTCGACGGCATGGAGATATCGGACATCTCGGGCATCTCCATCAATGACGTCGGTTCCATCGAGGTGCTCAAGGACGGTTCCATTTACGGTTCCCGCGGCGCCAACGGAGTCATTATCATCAAGTCGCGTAACCGGTAGTGTCCGCGTGGGAGGCTGACTCGGCCTCTATGCCAAGAAAAACGGGGGTTCCTCGAAAGGAATCCCCGTTTGCTTTTCGTCTTTCCCGACCCGGTTTCAGTCCGCTTTTTTCGACTTATCGGTGCGTCTCCTCTCTCCGTCTTGAGTTCTGTCCCGGGGATTCGCTTCAACTCTCTCTTCAGGGGTGTCGTCGCTCCGGGGCGTTCCGTTCGCTGGTCCGGTCTCGGCTTGTCGTCAGTTCCTCCCCGGAAGTCCCTCCCTGTCGTCGGCTCGTTCCGTGCCGCCGCACTGAAAATGAGTCCGCCCGGGTGAGCCGCGACAGAAAAGGCGAGGTCTAATAACCGAGAATTCGCATCATCGAACGGTAGCTCTGCTCCTTGGCGAAAAGACGGGTATAGTATTCGTTGTCACCCTTTTCGCGGTCGATGATGATGTGTTTCGGAGCGGGAATCAGGCAGTGCTGTATGCCGCCGAATCCGCCTATCGACTCTTGGTAGGCTCCCGTGTGGAAGAAACCGATGTATTGCGTCTCTCCGGGGATGAGTTTGGGCAGGAAGATGGCGTTGGTGTGGGTCTCGCCGTTGTAGTAGTCTTCGCTGTCGCAGGTCAGGCCGCCGAGGAAGACGCGCTGGTACTCTTTGTCCCAGTTGTTGATGGCCAGCATGATGTAGCGTTGGTTGATACCCCAGGTGTCGGGCAGGGTGGTGATGAACGAACTGTCTATCATATACCACCACTCGCGGTCGTTCTGTTGCTTCTGATTGACTATCGAGTAGAGCGAAGCGCCGCTTTCGCCCACGGTGAACGAGCCGAACTCGGTGAATATGTTGGGTTCCTCGATGTCGGCCTGATTGCACAGGTGCTTTATCTGGGCGACTATCTCTTCGGTCATGTACTCGTAGTCGTAATCGAAGGCGAGCGAGTTTTTAATCGGGAATCCTCCGCCGATGTTCAGCGAGTCGAGCTCGGGGCATATCCGTTTCAGTTCGCAGTAGATGTTGATGCACTTGTTGAGCTCGTTCCAGTAGTAGGCGGTGTCCTTGATGCCGGTGTTGATGAAAAAGTGCAGCATCTTGAGCTGATAGCGCTTGTTGTTCTTGATTTTCTCCTTGTAGAAATCGACGATGTCGTTGTAGCGAATGCCCAGCCGTGAGGTGTAGAAGTCGAATTTCGGTTCCTCCTCGCTGGCGATGCGGATGCCGATTTTGCACTTCCTTTCCAGTACTCCCTCGAAGAGGTCTATCTCCTCCTTGTTGTCGATGACGGGGATGGTGTTTTCGAACCCGCTGTTTATCAGATGGGCTATGTTCTCTACGTACTGAGGACGTTTGAAGCCGTTGCAGATGATGAATATGTCCTTGTCGATGATGCCCTCCTCGTAGAGTGTGTTGATGATGTGGATGTCGTATGCCGACGAAGTCTCCAGATGGATGTCGTTCTTGAGCGCCTCCTCCAGCACGAACGAGAAGTGCGAGCTCTTGGTGCAGTAGCAGTAGTTGTAGTTGCCTTTGTAATCGACTTTGGCCATCGCCACGTTGAACATTCGTTTGGCCCGGTTGATTTGCGACGATATCTTGGGAAGGTATGTAATCTTGAGCGGAGTGCCGTATTGCTTGATTACATCCATCAGCGGTACGTCATGAAAATTGAGTTCGTTGTCGGTGACGGTGAACTCATCCTGCGGAAATTCGAATGTCTGTTCGATGAGGTCGATGTACTTGTTCTTCATTTCGGTCAATCTCTGTTTTAAAATCCGGCTCGGTTACATTGACAAAATTATGCCAATGTAGCTCGATTACTTTTGGGTTCGAATGAGGATGCAAAGCTGGTGAATATTTTTTTAACAATCAATATTTTGCCCCATTAAAATGCGCGATTTATGGGATTTTCCGCAAAAATGAGTAATTTTGAGGCGTATTAACGCGATGCGTAAGCAAGGAAAGAGAATGATAAATACCATAATCAAAGAATATCTGACCGACCACAAACGGTTGGTGATACCCTCGTTCGGAGCCTTCGTCAAGAAAGAGGGCGAAGGCATTGTCGTGTTCATGGAGTTCCTGAAGAAGGACGACGGCGTGCTGGCCGGCCTGGTCGCTGCCAGGATGTCTGCGGGGATGAACGAAGCCCTCGATGCGATTGACCGCTATGTCGTTTCGGTAAAGGCGGCTGTCGAGAAGAGCGGCGGATTCGTGATTCCCGGGGTGGGGACCCTGTGCGTGAACGGCGACGGTTTCTATGCGCTCGATTACAAGACCTATGCAGCTCCCGCGCCCTCCGCGGTGCGTCCTGCGAAGCCGGAAGTGGCCGCTCCGCAGCCGGTCCGGGAAACGTCCGCGGTGAAAGAGCCTGCGGTCGCTCGGCCGACGCCCCGTCCGGCAGTTCCGCAGGAGAGTCTCTCCGGGACGAAGTCGGGCGCAGCGCAGGCCCAGGCTCCGGCCGTGACTCCGTCGGCAGCGGAAAAGGCTGCGGAGAGAGTCGTCCGGCCCCGGAGCGAGGCTCCCCGGTCGGAGGTCGGAGGGCAGGCGCCGGTTGCGGCAGGTACCGATGTGCCGGTTTCGAAGCATGAGGGGCGGGGAACGCTGGATGCGATAATCGACTCGCAGAACAGTCAGTCGGCCGCGAAGTCGTCGGACGGCAGAAGCGAGGTCAAGGGACTGAAATATGCCGGCGACGGGGTAAAGACCGTCGGTCGTTCACGGCCCGGACGCAAGGTGGACAAGGTGATGATTGTCGCCGTGTTGGCGGCTCTGGTAGCCATTGCCGCGATGGTCTATGGCGTAATGAGCGACCCGGGGCCCGAATTCGTGCTCGGTGAAGAGCAGCCGGTGGAGACCGAAATGCAGCAGACGGCGGAGTAGTTTTTTACGGAGGAATGATAGGTATGGATGTCGTTTCTGTAAAACAGCGGTTCGGAATAATCGGTAACAGCGAGGCGATGGTGCGCGCACTGGAGATTGCTCTCCGGGTGGCTTCCACCGACCTGTCGGTGCTGGTTACCGGCGAGAGCGGAGTGGGCAAGGAGTTCTTCCCCCAGATTATACACAGTTACAGTTCGCGCAAGCACGGCAGATACATCGCGGTGAACTGCGGAGCCATTCCCGAAGGAACGATTGATTCGGAGTTGTTCGGTCACGAGAAGGGGGCTTTCACGGGGGCTACCGATTCCCGCAAAGGCTATTTCGAGGAGGCCGACGGCGGCACTATTTTTCTGGACGAGGTCGCAGAGCTGCCCCTATCGACGCAGGTCCGCTTGCTGCGCGTGTTGCAGTCGGGCGAATTCATCCGGGTGGGTTCATCGAAGATTCAGAAAACCAATGTCCGCGTGGTCGCGGCGACGAATGTCGATTTGCAGCAGGCCATCTCTTCCGGACGCTTTCGGGAAGACCTCTTCTATCGGTTGGCGACGGTGCCCATTCAAGTGCCCCCTCTGCGTAACAGAAAAGAGGATATCTATCTGTTGTTCCGTAAGTTCGCTACCGACGTGGCGGTGCAGTACCGCATGCCGGCGATTGTGCTGGACGACCAGGCCCGCCATGTGCTGGAGAACTATTACTGGCCCGGAAACATCCGCCAGCTCAAGAATGTGGCCGAACAGATTTCGGCCATAGAGGAGTCGCGGAACGTGACGGCGGAGATAGTGGCCAAATACTTGCCCGTGATTCATGTCGGGGCTCCGGCCTTGTTCGGCGGCGACACGAAGGCGGTCGGCGACGAACGCGAGCTATTATATAAGGTGTTGTTCGACATGCGGCACGACATCAATGAGCTGAAGCGGATGATGTCGGAGGTGATGTCCGGACAGCGGAGCGGCGCTTCGGGCTACTCGGCCGCACCCACGGTGGAGCAGCCGGCGGAACCGGTTATCGGGTTGTTGCCGGGAAGCAGCTATCCGGTGAGCCGGAAAGCGGAAAATGCGGTCGAGCCGCAGTATGCCGATACCGTGACGGAGGTCGTGGCCGATGAGACTCCTCGTCAGGAGCTGACCAAGGAGCAGGTGCAGCGCGACGCAATTGTGAAGGCATTGCAGCGTTATAACGGCAGACGCAAGGAGGCGGCCAAGGAGCTGTTCATCTCCGAGCGGACGCTGTACCGAAAAATCAAGGAGTTGGGTATAAATGAATTTTGACGGATAATGAAAGCTAAACTTAAGATATGGGCCGTGGCGATTCTGATGGTTTCGACGAGTGTCTTCTCGGCTTGTTCGGTTAAGATTTCCCTGTCGGGAGCCTCGATTCCCCCGGGAGCGAAGACCGTGAGCATCGCCTATTTCCCGAACAATGCGCCGATGGTGGCCCCCATGTTGAGCACGACGCTCACCGAAGCGCTGCAGGACAAGTTCCAGCGGCAGACCCGGCTGGAGCTGGTGAACGAGAACGGCGATTTGGCTTTCGAGGGCGAGATAACCAACTACACATCGACTCCGGCCTCCATCTCCGCGCAGGAGGTCGCGCAGCGGAACAAGCTGACCATCACGGTCAAGGTGCGTTTTACCAATGCCATCGAGCCGGAGTGGAATTACAACAAGACTTTTTCTCAGTTTGCCGAGTACGATGCCTCCATGTTGTTGCAGGAGGTGGAGACCGGTTTGATAGAGGAGATTGTGGCCATGTTGGTCGAGGACATATTCAATGAGGCGGTAGCGAACTGGTAGTATGGAGCAGCGGGACGAAAAGAGAATGAGCGAAGTCGATATGCAGGCGGCACTCGAGAAGTACGAGTGGTTCGCGACGGCCCGTTATGCGTCGGGAGCGGTCGATGCCTATCTGCTGCTGCCGGTTGCGGGTTACGGAGTCGGAAGTTCTTCGCTGAAAGAGATTTCGGCGGAAGAGCTGGTGCGCAGGTCTACGGCCGAGCTCATCGATTCGTTCCTGAATGCGGGCGACTACAAAGTGGTTCCCCGCGATGACGAAGTCTTCGACAAGAGTCTGCTGGAGGAGGGGGCGGATGCGTCCGCAGCGGCGGAAGACGCTGAGTTCGTGAGCGAAGATTTGGCTGAAATCTATCGGCAGCAGGGGCTTTTGGAGCAGGCCAGGGAGCTATATGTGAGATTAAGTTTGATAAATCCGAAAAAAAGTGTTTATTTTGCCGAAATTATATCGGAGATAGACCGTGAATTGAATAGTATAAACAATTAATAATTTTTTGAAGATGTATATTTTTTGCATTGTATTAATTCTGATTGCCAGTGTTTTCATGATTCTGGCTGTATTGGCGCAGAATCCCAAGAGCGGTATGGCAGCCAACTTCGGAGCATCCAATCAGGTGATGGGTGTACGTCAGACTTCCGACTTTTTGGAGAAAACCACCTGGGGACTTGCCGTTGCAATCGTCGTTCTCAGTCTGGTGGCTACGATGTCCATGCCTAAGGAGAGCGTCATGTCGAGCAAGAGCGAGTTGGAGCAGGCTATCGAAAAGAGTCTGGACGGAGGCAATACATTGGCGAATCCGATTCAGCTTCCGACACAGGGTGCGGAAGAGGGCGAGGGTAGCGCCGAATAGGGTTCGCGAGTCGGTTCTTCTCGCCGCGAGGCGTGGTCCTCGGTTTCGGTTTCACATTGCAAAAGGTGCTAAGGTATCGGCAACCGTGAGACATCGGCTTCAGACTTTTGTGAAAAGGATATCGGCGAGAATAATCCTCAGCGAAATTTGACGGCGACCCGTTGAGTCAGGCGGCAGATGATTCTGCCGCCTTTTTTTGTTTCTTGTCCGATAGTTGCCAACGAAACCGAAAACATGTTCTTCCGGCATCCCGCCGATACTGCTTTCGATATCCAGCACAACCAATCGAAATTCAGTTTCGGAACGCGAGGCAGCAGCGGATTTTGCCGTCCTGTCCGATAGTCGCCAGCGAAATCGAAAACATGTTCATCCCTGCATCCTGCCGGTACATGCTTTCGATATCCATCCAGTACAATCACTCGGGATTCAATTTCGGGACGCGAGGCAGCGAAGTTTTTCGATTCATTGTCCGGTTGCGGATGTTTTTGCTCGGGGAGGCTCGACTCGCATATTCCGGAAAAGTTCCCGGTCGGGGTGCGGGGGCTTGTCGCTTTCCGAGTACTCGGTGGAACCTTCCGATTCGCTTCAGCCTTTCGAAAGCGACGTTGCTGGATAGCCGAGATTCGCAGTTGTTTTTGTTTTTCTTTTTTTTTGTTAGTTCCCGGGTGAGTATTGGAAGTGACTCCGGTTTCTGCGTTGTCATGCACTGATACGTTGTCCCGGCCCGATTGATTCTGCGGATTCCTTTTTCGGCGGTTTGGGGACTGTGGTTCTGTTCCCGTTTGCGTGCACTGTTTTATTCTCCGTGTCCTTGTGCGGGGGGCTTTTCGTTGTACGCTGTGGTGCTGTCGTGTTGGTGTTGTCGCCATTCTGTTGCAGCCTCGCTGCAAGAGTGGCGAAGGTGATTTCATGTGTATTGTTTTTCCGATTTGCGTTTGCGGTGCGGAACGGAGCTTCGTGTATGCGGAGCCTCCGATGCTCGTGTCCGGACGGCGGCCATCTACCATCTCTACTTGTCGAAGGAGAGTAGTGAATAGTCGAGCGGCCTGCTGTGCCAGCCGGGCCCGGGAAAAATGACAGCGCATTATTCGGCCGGCATGTGGCTAAACTAAAGTAAAACTTTAAGTGTTCTCGGGGCTGCAATTATTCCGGTCCCGGCTTGAAATTTTGCCCGGAACTTCTTCGTGATTGAAGAGGAAGCCATTGTTTTAATACTTGTTGGAGGTTGGGGGATAAGTCAGAAGAGTAGGGTAGTTGTTTTTACAAATGTAAAATAATACAGGGGAGAAGAAGCTAATTTCATGTATTTACCATAAATTATTCTTATAGCATATGTAAGCCCGAATTCGGGAGGTTGAAATGTAAATTTAATGATTGTATTTTTATGCGTAAATATATAAAAATCAATAGTTTATTTTGTTTATGTAAATCTATTTTTAACCGTTTGTCGGCTTATTGACTGCGGAGCTTTCAGATAGATGTATTTGCAAGTGTTTTATATATGTAAATATATGATTATCAATTGTTATTATGTTTATTGTTAAAGTGTTTGTTTTGTTTATTCAGTGAGCTTTAGACTTGGAATATTATTGCCGGGGAGAGAATATCGGTTCGGCTCTATTTTTGGGGTACGGCTATTGTTTTACAAAATTAAAATGTCTATTTTTGTAAAGTTCTAACGGTTGTTACAAAAGTGTATGAAGAATAGATTACAAAAGTTTATGCAGGCAGAGGGGCTGTCGGCCAGTCGTTTAGCTGATATGCTGGACATACAACCGTCGAATGTATCTCATATTTTGTCGGGTCGCAATAAACCCGGTTATGATTTCCTGACAAAAATATTGTCTCGCTTTCCGAAGCTGAATTCCGACTGGCTGTTGTTGGGTATCGGAAGTATGTATCGGCGGACGGATGCAGGGAAAAACGTATCTTCGGTTTCGTTGGCAAATGGTTTGGACAGCGGCGGGAATTCGGAGTATAGCGGAACAGCGGATTCCGGACGGAGCGACGAGTCTGTCGGCGAGCCGTCGGGAAATCCGGAATGCGAAGGGGCTTCGATGGCTCCCTCCTCTGCGTTCGTTGTACCTCCTCCGGCATCCGACGCTGCGGGACGAAAACCGGGGGTCGATGTTTCGCAGGTTATCGTGCTCTATGAAGACGGGACATTTACGGCGTACCGGCAGCGTTGATTCGGAGCAGAGGGCGAATGCGAATGCTGCGGATGAATCTCGAGACGGTGGCAGTGCAGAGAGTAAACATACCGTCGATTTTGGGGCTCTGCTTTGTCTTATCTGGGGGTGGCTGGAATTCGCTACACAGCGATTCGAAAAATTATCCGCTGGAGTCTTCGGTTTCGACCGAAATGTCAGGTGCTGCTGTCCGTCTCTGTTATCTCGACGTCGGATATTTCAAAGCCGATTTTTAGCGCTTGCGTTGGGGCCCCGAAAAAGCCTTCCATAAATCGGTTGCGCCTGTTCCATGATTTAGTTGATGTCGGAAGAAAATAGGTTTGCCGCTTTCCTTTTATCCTTTGTCATGAGGCGAACATTCATTCGAGACTCAGCCGCCGTTTCTGCGAACAAGTCAGTCGGTCGGTGCGGGGCGATAAGATAAGAGTTTGCAACAACGAGGTGGTTTCGCTCGAAATAGATTCGATGTTCGTGGTCGGCACTTTTTTGAACCGTTCGTGAGTTCATATTATATATATGTATTCGGAATACTGGAGTTCTGGAACGTTTAGAAAAGATTACGACCTGCAGCTACTGTCGTAACTTTTCTATGCGCCTGGAGAAAAGCAGAGAGAGATTTGCAACGTGCCGCAGAGCTCCACAGCTGCTCGATTGCGCACAAAAAATCCTTGAAGCACGCGTGCGATGCCAATGCTGTCAGAGTCGAGCGCGAGTTGGGAAGCTGGAATTGCGCCGAATTATTTTCCATCATGGGTGCGAACGTGTAATCGGACCGGCCGCAGACGGTGTTGCAGCAGTTTTAGAGAATGTTACATTAATGAAATAATATTTATATTATGTTAAATTATGTATCGGTGGATTTTCCGTATCTCTATTATGCGTCCACCGGATATCGTTTTGCCACAGGAATTTAAGCATTGGCTCATACCCACCATCCTGTCACATCTGTCGGCTGAAATTCCATACCTTATATAAAAAAGGTGGATTTCTGTTCTGAAAGCAAAGGATGCGGCGGCAGATTCGAATGCCGACCATTTCGGATATGTTGTCTTCTTTTTCGTCTTTTTTAGCTTGTTCATTGTTTCTCTCTTAATTTTTTACACAACTATTCGGCCATCCCGGATTGTCTCGTTTGATTCTATATGCTGTATAATTGATTGATAATATGCTATATCTGCTTTAAACCGGCACAGAACCGTTTATTCCCTTTCGATTCGATATTATAAGCCCAAGGTATCGCGCACCTCTCGATTCGAGTGTGAGGGTTTGGGAACGGCCGTTACGGACGTAGCCGGTTTATATCATTTCTTAATTACCGGCTGTTGATTTGTTGAAAATTAGCAATATAGTGATAAGTTACACCTAAGGGAATAGATACCCCAGAACACACGCGATTCGAATCGACTGTTTGTCATGCAGGAATTCGGAAATGGCGGCCGCACGCCGACGACTTTCGGCTGACTTCGTTCGTGTTTTTCAGCGAACGTCCCGCTTTTTGTCTTGAACGTATTTTGATTGCGACCGCCTTTCCGGCTCGGGCTGGCGGTGTTTTCGTTTTCGTCGAATATTGGCTATCTTTGTCGTTGAAATTAAGAGAAGGACATGCGAAAAATAGTATTAGCGACAGCGGTTTTATTGTCGGGTGTGTGGGGCTGTGTTTCGGAGCGGAATGCGAAGCCTGAATTCGTAGCTACGATATTGCCAGTCAAGTACATCGTGGAGACGATTACCGGCGGAGATATGAAGGTGAACGTGCTGGTCCCTCCCGGAGCCGGCCCCGAAACCTATGAGCCTACCCCACTTCAGATGGTGGAGTGCGAGCGGGCTGAACTGTTGTTCTCCACCGGTTTGATAGATTTCGAAAAGACGATGACCGAGAGAATCGGCGGCAGAGCCGAGGGGGGCGTGGTGAATCTGAGTCAGGGAATCGAGCTGGCGGAAGGTGCATGCGGACATGTTCATGACACGCACCATTCGCACGTGCACGGGGCGGACCCCCATATATGGCTGTCGGTTCGCAACCTGAAGGTGATGGCGGCCAATGCCTGGCGGGCAATCGAAGCGCGTTATCCCGATTCCACCCGCTACCGCGAGAATTTCACAGAACTTGTGTCGGTTCTCGATTCGGTTGATAGACAAGTTTCCGCACGTATTACCGAAGGTAAATATTTAATTACGTATCACCCTGTACTGACCTACTATGCGCGGGATTACGGATTGCATCAGCTGGCTATCGAGCAGGATGGCAAGGAGCCGTCGGCCGAGCATCTGCGGGCCGTAATAGATACGGGCAAAATGATGGGCATCGGGACGGTGTTCTTCCAGAGCCAGTTCCCTGCGGCTTCGGTGGAGACGGTGGCGGCGGATTGCGGTGCGGAAGCGGTGGAAATAGACCCCCTGGCAGAAAATGTGGTCGATAATATATTGAGTATAACCGATTTGATAACACGATAGGATATGGCAAATGCAATCGTGTCTCTCCGCAATCTGTCGGTGAGCTATGAAAATACGGTGGCGCTGGAAGGGGTCAATCTCGATATTTATGACGATGACTTCGTCGGCATCATCGGTCCTAACGGCGGGGGCAAAACCACATTGATAAAGGCGATTATCGGTACGTTGCCTTACAGCGGCGAGATTGTCTATGCGCCTGTCCTGTCGTCAGAAGAGGGACTGGGTATCGGCTATTTGCCGCAGCTCAACGAATTCGACCGCTCGTTTCCGATATCGGTGCGGGAGGTGGTCGTGTCGGGATTGCAGCGGCGCAAGGGGTTGATGCGGGCCCGATACCGCAAATGCGACTGGGCCAAGGCCGAAGAGCTGATGGCTCGGATGGGCATCGCCCACTTGGCGGACCGCCCTATCGGCGAAGTTTCCGGCGGCCAGATGCAGCGGGCGCTGCTATGCCGGGCCGTGATATCCGAACCTAAGCTGTTGATTCTCGACGAGCCGACCAATTTCGTGGACAATCAATTCGAAAAAGAGCTGTATCGGACGCTTCGCGAGTTGAACGAACGGATGGCGGTGATAATCGTCTCTCACGACATCGGAACGGTGACCAGCGAGGTCAAGAGCATCGTGTGCGTCAATCGGCATGTGCATCGCCACGATTCGAATCTGATTACGGCCGAGCAGTTGTTGAATTATGACTGTCCCATTCAGATTGTCAGCCACGGTCCGGTGCCGCATACGGTGCTCGGCTTTCACGACGGAGACTGCTCCTGTCGCTGCTGTTCCTGCTCGGAGGAGAGCTCGAAACGGACTTCCGCTGAAAAATAGGCTCTTTCCCGGCGGCTGCGCCGTTTCCGGGAGAAGAAGTCTGCGTCTTTTGCCTCGTTCCGTTTTCTCCGTAAGGCGGAATCGCGGGCCGGAGCCTGCATTCGGGGCGCTCCGTGCTTTCTGACAGCGTGCTATTTAAGAAGGATGAACAAAAAAGCGGAGTTCCCGTAAAGGGAATCCCGCTTTTTGTTTCGAGAGGATGAGCACTACCCTATTTGTTCAGTGCGCTCAGGGTTTCGAACATGGCGTCCACCTGAGTGAACATTTCCTGACGGATAAATGCGAAGTGCTTCTTCACCAGGCTCTTGTTGTGCTTTTCTGCCGGGTTGTTCACCTTTTCGAAGAGGTCGTTGCGCAGGGCTACGGCTTTCTGCATGACGGCTACGATTTCCTCCCGCTTTTCGGGGTGGAAATAGATGGAAAGATAGCAATCCGAAACCACTTCGCCTACGAGGTAGTCGATATCCTTCTTGATTAATCTTAAACTTGCCATAGTAATTCAGTTTTTATAATTTGTGCAAATATACTAATATTCGATGAAAAACGAAAGTGTCGTCGGCCGCAGGCCGGTGCACGGTCGCAGAGCGATTCGTTCGAGACAAATATACGAATATTCGATGAAAAACGAAAGTGCCGTCGGCCGCAGGCCGGTGCACGGTCGCAAGGCGATTCGTTCGAGACAGATGTAGAAACGACCTCGGGCATTTGTCTATCCGAGCTGGTTTTGGCTTTCGGCCAGGAAATCGACCAGGTCGCTGCTGTTCATGCCCTCCTCCCCGTAATATTCCGCGGCTTTCTCTCCGGCCAGTCCGTGGATGTAGACTCCGAGCAGGGCTGCCTGCGGAGCTGCGTAACCTCTGGCAATCAGTCCGGTCAGGTATCCGGTGAGTACGTCGCCGCTGCCGCCCTTGGCCATGCCGCTACATCCCGTCGAATTGAAGAAGCAGCATCCGTCGGGCAACACGACCATCGTGTGGGCTCCCTTGACCACTACCACGGCGCGGGTCTGGGCGGCCAGCTCTTTTACGAGTTCGATTTTGTGCTGTTCGTCGTGCCATTCGCCCACCAGTCTGCGCAGTTCGCCCGGATGGGGAGTCAGTATCGAGCCCGCCGGAATGTGGCGCAGCATTTTCTTGTGGGTGGCCAGTATGTTCAGCGCATCGGCATCTATGACCATCGGAATCTGCTGATACAACAGCTCGCAGAACGCTTCGGCCGTCTCCTTGCGCTGCCCCGTGCCGCATCCGATGCCGATGGCGTCGTAAGTTTTCGGGTCGGAAGGCATCGCCGAGAAGTACCCGGCGGCATCGAGGCTGACGATGGCGGAGGGGCAGCTGACCTGCATGGCGGTGCGTTCCGATTCGGGGATGTGGGCCGTGACCAGTCCGCAGCCGCTTCTGAGGGCTGCACCGACCGACAGAATGGCGGCTCCCATCATCTGCCTCGAGCCGCATACCAGCAGGGCTTGCCCGTAGGTTCCCTTGTGGGCGAATTTGGCTCTCGGCTCCAGAATCGACTGAATGAAATCCTCTGTTATGTAGTGATATCCGCTTTCTGCCTCATCCAGGAATTCAGGTGAAAGCTCGATGGGGAGAATCTCTATCTCTCCGCAATATTCTCCGGCTTCGGGCAGAAGCATCGCCAGTTTCGGAAATTCGAGCGTGAGCGTTGCATCGGCCTGCACGATGGTCTGTCCGGCGTTTCCGAATTCGGTTTTCATACCCGAAGGCAGGTCGATGGAGAGCACCTTGTTGGGCAGCCGGTTGATGGCTTCGATGAGGGACCGGAGCGGTTCCTTAATCTCTCCGCCGACTCCCGTGCCGAGCAGCGCATCGACGAGCACCGTCTGGTCGTCCACTCCGAACTCCTCTCCCGGAGCGAACCGGTGGATATTCTCCGGCAGACGCTCCAGCTCGATACGGCACTCTTCGCTCAGGGCCTCTTCGGGATAGGCGCAGTAGACCGAGCAGCCGTACCCCACGTTGCAGAGCATGCGGGCGACGGCCAGACCGTCGCCGCCGTTGTTCCCTTTGCCGATGAAGAAGAGCAGCGGGTGTTCCCGTTCGATGTGGTTGCATATCCATTGGGCGATGACCTCCGAAGCGCGTTCCATCAGTTCGAGCGAGCTGACGGGTTCGTGTTCGATGGTGTAGAGGTCGGCCGCCTTGATGTTTTTGCCGGTGAGAATTTTCATGATTCGTCAGGTTGTAGGTTGGTTGTGGGTCTTTATGCGAGCGTGTGGTCGCCCAAGGTTTTCAATCCGAGCAGCAACTCTTTGACCGGCATGCGTTTCTTGCCGGCCATTTGAAGCTCGTCTATAAATATCCATCCGTCCTTGCAGGCTACCTTCACGTAACTTTTGCCGTCGGTCTGGATACTTCCGGCGGGTGCCGGTCGGGGGGCCTGGACGAACGAGGTCTTGAAAATCTTCAGGGTGTTGATTTCCGCTCCCCGGTCGTCGCGCAGCGAACTCCAGGCTGCCGGATAGGGCGAAAGCCCCCGCACGAAATCGACGATGCGTTTGCCCTCGGCATGCCAGTCGATGCGGCAGTCCTCCTTGAAAATCTTGGGGGCGGGTTTGAGTTCGTGGTCGGGTATGTGACTCTGAATCACCGGCTCTACCCTGCCCTCGGCCAGCTTTTCGACCGTCTCGCAGACCAGTCCGCTGCCGATGTGCATCAGGCGGTCGTAGAGCTGTCCGACATTTTCGTCGGGAGCGATGTCCGTAGCTATCTGACCGATGATATTTCCCTTGTCGATTTCGCTGTTGAGCAGGAAGGTGGTCACCCCGCTCTGTCTCTCTCCGTTGATGAGAGCCCAGTTGATGGGGGCGGCTCCCCGGTACTGGGGCAGCAGCGAGGCGTGGAGGTTGAATGTTCCCAGGCGCGGCATCGACCAGATTACTTCCGGCAGCATGCGGAATGCGATGACGATGGCCAGGTCGGCCTTGAGGGCCCGGAAGGCTTCGACGAACTCCGGGTCCTTGAGCTTGACGGGCTGCAGCACGGGCAGCCCCGCCTGCACCGCATAGCGTTTGACATCGCTCTCGTGGAGTTTCTGGCCGCGTCCCGCCGGTTTGTCGGGCGTGGTCACCACCCCCACGATGCGGTAGCCCTCTTCGACGAGCCTGCGCAGCGAGGTCACCGCGAATTCGGGGGTTCCCATAAATACGATTCTCAGTTCCTTTCCCTTGCTTTTCATAATCGTGGCGAGATGGGCCGACGGGTCGGCGTTAAAATTCTATCCCCGGCATTTCTTGCACAGTCCGAGCGTGTGTCCGGTGCGCAGCTCCTTGGTTTCGAGGTATTTCTGGTTGTAGCGGTTGGGCTGTATCACAATGGGGACGTTCTCCTCGATGGAGAGCCCGTATCCCTCCAGCCCCACTCGCTTGAGCGGGTTGTTGGTCATCAGGCGCATCTTCGTGATGCCGATTTCGCGCAGGATGCTGGCCCCCACGCCGTAGTCGCGTTCGTCTACTCCGAATCCGAGTTTGAGGTTGGCGTCCACGGTGTCGTAACCCTCGTCCTGAAGTTTGTAGGCCCTCACCTTGTTGAAGAGTCCGATGCCGCGGCCCTCCTGGCTCAGATAGACGATGGCTCCCTTGCCCTCTTTTTCGACCATGCTCATCGCTTCGTGGAGTTGGTCGCCGCAATCGCATCTGTACGAGCCGAATATGTCGCCCGTCGCACAGGACGAATGCACGCGCACCAGAACCGCTTCGCCGGGCGTCCACTCGCCTTTGGTGAGCACCATGTGCTCCAGACCGTTGCTTTTCTGGCGGAAGGCCGTCAGTTTGAAATCGCCCCATTTGGTGGGGAAATCGACGGTTTCGCCCCGCTCCACCAGCGATTCGTTGCGCAGCCGGTAGGCGATGATATCGGCGATGGAGACGATTTTGAGTCCGAATTTGGCGGCAATCTCCATCAGTTGCGGCATGCGGGCCATAGTTCCGTCCTCGTTCATGATTTCGATGAGGGCTCCGCCGGGTTTGAGTCCGGCCATGCGGGCCAGGTCGATGGTCGCCTCGGTGTGTCCCGGACGGCGCAGCACCCCTTTGTCGCGGGCTCTGAGGGGAAATATGTGTCCGGGGCGGCCCAGGTCGGCCGGCTTGGTGGCGGGGTTCACCAGCGCGCGGATGGTCTTCGTGCGGTCGAGAGCCGAGACGCCCGTGGTGCATCCGTCGCCCAGCAGGTCCACCGCGATGGTGAACGGGGTGCCGAGCAGCGAGGTGTTGTCTTCGGCCATCATATTCAGTTCGAGCTCCTTGCACCGTTGTTCGGTCAGGGGGGCGCAGAGTACGCCGCGTCCGTGATGCAACATGAAATTGACTATCTCGGGCGTAATTTTTTCGGCGGCGACGATGAAGTCGCCCTCGTTTTCGCGGTTTTCGTCATCGACCACGATAACCACTTTGCCCTGGCGGAAATCTTCGATGACCTCCTCTACGCTATTCAGTCTCGTTTGCTGTTTTTCCATGTCGTTCTATTTTTTGTTTCTTATGATTCGCCGGTCGGGTGAAAAATGCCTTCACCTTTTTGTATCGAGTCTTGTACCAGTCCACGTCGAAGAGGTTGGAGTCGTTGGTGGCCTTGATGGTGAGGAATATGGCAATCGGGGTGAGGATGAACGCCGATATCCACATGCCGAAGAACGAACCGATGGTACCCTCCAGTGCCATCTTTTCGCCGGAGATACTTATGATATAGTATATGACGAAGAACGATACCGAGATGATAATCGGCATGCCGAGTCCGCCCTTGCGGATGATGGCGCCGAGCGGGGCTCCGATGAGGAAGAAGATGATGATGGAGAACGGCAGGGCCATCTTGCGGTGCCATTCGTTCTTGTATCGGTAGAGCTGGTTGAGCGCCTCCTTGGCGGCGGTTTCGTCGAAGGAGACCATGCTCCGCGAGTTCTTCGCCAGGCTCGATGCGGTGGCCAGGATGTTGCGGCGGCCGTAGACGTCGAGGCTCTCTATCGAATCGAGCAGCGAAACGGCCGTGCGCGGATACTCCTTGCGCAGGGAGTCGATTATCAGCGAGTGGTCCTCGCTGAATATGTGCGAGGTGAGCAGCGGCTCGTAGGACTTGACGGAGCGTTCGCTGGCGGCTATGGACAGCGAGTCGATGCCGCGGTCGAGCTGCACGACGTTCTTGGTCTGGCTGTTGTTGAACAGGTCGCTGTCGGTGCGCTCGAAATCGAAGCCCGACATGGGGATGGTCAGATTTTCCTCGCTGAAGATGTGGTGCCGCAGTTCGCTTTTGGCATACCAGTTGGTGTTGCGCGTCTCTTCGTACATTTCGCCGTTGAAGAGCTTCACCAGCAGGAACTTGCGGTCGTCCGAGAGTCGGATGTAGCCCGACTCGGCCATGGTGGTGGTCATGTTACCGCTGCCGTCGCTCGTGTCGTAAATCAGCACGCCGGTGAGCAGGCCGGTCTGGGGGTCCTGGTGGTCTATGCGGATGACCATGTCGTCCACTCCGTCGAAGAACATGCCGTCCTGGAACTCGATGGTCTGTTTCTGGTGGCGGATGTCGTAGAGCAGGGCCTGGGACTTCTTGAACGAATAGGGTACGAAGTTGTTGGCCACGAAGAAGCTGCCCACCGAGATGAAGAACACCACGACGAGCATCGGCTGCAGGATGCGCGGCAGCGACATGCCGGAGGATTTCATGGCGAGCAGCTCGTAGTTCTCGCCCATGTTTCCCATGGTCATGATGGCGGCGAAGAGCGTGGAGAGCGGCAGGCCGAGCGAAATCATGTTGGCCGAAGCGTAGAACATGAGTTCGAGGATGACGGTGAGCCCGAGCCCCTTGCCCACCAGTTCGTCGATATATCGCCACAACACGTTCATCATCAGGACGAACATTACAATAAAGAATGTCAGTACCATGGGGCCCAGATAGGACTTGAGTATGAACTTGTGTATGGTCTTCATCGGCGGCGCTTGTTCGAAATGCTACGCAAAGTTACTATTTTTACGATAATAAGCGTTATGGTGAGGACAAATATTGTGGCCGCTCCGGCCGGAATGTTCATACGGTAGCTGAGTGCCAGACCGATGATGTTTCCGCACACGGCGGTGAGAGCCGACCAGCGCATGATGGCGGCGAATCGTTTGCAGCGCGTATTGACGATGACGGCGGGCATGGTGAGCAGCGAGATGAGCATGACGATGCCCACGATGCGTATCGACAGCACGATGGTGACGGCGGTCAGCACGGCCATTCCGTAGGAGAGGGCCTCGGTCGGAATGCCCTGGCTGCGGGCGAAGCCGCGGTCGAAGGCCACGTACATGATGCGGCGGGCGGCGAGTGCGAAGAGCGACACCACGACCAGGGTGAGCACGGCCAGCCAGCGTATGTCGGAATCGGTGACGGTCAGTATGTTTCCGAACAGGAAGCTCATCAGGTTGGGAGCGTATCCGGGAGTCATGTAGATGAAGATGATGCCCAGGGCCATTCCCACGGACCAGACGATGCCGATGGCCGAGTCTTCCCGCATCTTTCCGCGTCCGCTCGCCCACTCGATGCCCAGGGCCGAGAGTACGGCGAAAACCAGGGCGCCCAGGGTCGGATTGAGCCCCAGGTAGTAGGCGATTCCGATGCCGCCGAACGACGAATGGGTGATGCCGCCGCTCAGGAACACCAGACGCCGGCAAACGACGTAGGTTCCGACGATGCCGCAGGTGATTCCCGATAATACGCATGCAATCAGTGCGTTGGTCAGAAACCGGTATTGGAGTATGTCGGTAATGAAATCCATCATTTCGTTTTGGCGTAAATAGGGTGCAAATTTACGCTTTTTATGGCAAGATTTCCTGTTCTGTGCCAAAATTTATATCTTTGGCGCACTTTAGTCGAAAAACAAATGAATAGTGGTCCAATGCGTCGTGTAAGTTTCCATACGTTGGGGTGTAAGCTCAATTTCTCCGAGACCTCGGCTCTCGCCCGCGAATTCGAGGCCGGCGGTTTCTGCCGTGTGGCTTCGGGTGCCCCGGCCGACATCTGCGTCATCAACAGCTGTTCGGTGACGGAACACGCCGACAAGAAGTGCCGCAATCTGATACGTCGTCTGCATCGTCTCAATCCCCGGGCGCTGATTGCCGTCACGGGCTGCTACGCACAGCTGCGGCCCGACGAGATTGCCGCCATCGAGGGGGTGGACCTCGTGCTGGGCAATAACGACAAGGGCGATTTGTTCAACCGGGTGTCGGCATTGTCCGGCAAGGTGCCGCAGGCACTCGTATACAGCTGCGAAACCGAGGAGCTGACCCGTTTTTTCGCTTCGTTTTCGAGTGGCGACAGAACTCGCGCTTTTCTTAAGGTGCAGGACGGATGCGACTATAAATGTGCCTATTGCACGATTCACTACGCTCGCGGAAGTAGCCGCAACGCCCCGATAGCCGTGTTGGTGGACGAAGCCCGCGAGATAGCGGCCGCAGGACAGAAGGAGATAGTGATTACGGGGGTCAATACGGGCGACTTCGGCCGTACCACGGGCGAACGCTTCATCGACCTGCTGCGGGCGCTCGACCGGGTGGAGGGCATCGAACGCTACCGCATCTCCTCCATCGAACCCAATCTGCTGACGGACGAAATCATCGAGTTCTGCGCGAAGTCGTCCAAGTTCCAGCCCCACTTCCACATTCCGATACAGAGCGGTTCGGACCCCGTGCTGAAGCGGATGCGCCGCCGCTATACGACCGCCATGTTCGCGGCCCGCATCGAAAAGGTGCGCGAATGGATGCCCGATGCCTTTATCGGCATAGATGTCATCGTCGGTTTTCCCGGCGAAACGGACGAGGATTTCGGGCGGACCCGTTCGTTCCTCGAGGAGCTGGCTCCGGCCTACCTCCACGTTTTTCCCTTTTCGGAACGTCCGGGCACTCCGGCGGTCGATTTTCCGGACAAGGTTCCGGCGCAGGTGGCGGCCGCACGTGCCGCGGAACTGGGCGAGCTGTGCCGCCGGCTCCACCGTTCGTTCTGCGAACGCCATCTCGGCACCCGGGCCGAACTGTTGTTCGAGAGCAGCGTGAAGGGGGGCATGATGTTCGGATTTACGGGCAACTACATCAAGGTCAAAGCAAAGTACGACAGGACGAAAGTCAATGTCATCTCGACCGTCGAATTGAATGAAGTGGACGAACATTGCGACGTTTCGGCTACCGTGCTGTAAGCCTGGGTCCGCTCCGCAGCCAATCGCCCCACTCTTCCGTGTCTTCTTTTGTTTTTCCGGGCATTCGTGTTCCCGTCGGTCTGCGTGTCTCGGGCTTCGCCTTGGATACTCCATAGATACTCCCGCCCGGCAAAATGCGAACGAGATTGTTTTAGCCCTCGCTTATTCGTCCTCTTTGGCTTCGCCTTAGATACTCTCGCTCGGCAAAATGCAAACAAGTTTGCTTTTGCACTCGCTTATTCGTATCTTTGTAGGTCGATTAAGATTTGCATGCGATGGGAATACGTAAAAAGATAACGACGGGCTTTCTGACGCTGGAGTTCCTGCTGGTGTTCGCCGGCCTGGTCTCGCTGTTCGAATTGAGCCGCCTGAGCCGCAATACGCAGAACGTGTTGGATGCCAGCACCCGGAATATGACACTTTCCGTGCAGATGCTCAATGCGCTGCAGGACCAGAATACGGCGTTGCTTGGCATGGTGGCTTCGGGGCGCGGGTCGGTCGATTCGCTCTATCTGGACGGCCGCCGGCGTTTCGACAAGGCGTTGTCCGAGGCCACGGTTACGGTTCGTGACCTGACCGAGCTCGACGCGGTTTACTCCGCGCGGGAGACCTATTACCGGCTGACCGACGACTATTTCTACGGCAAGGGGCGTCTCAAGGCCACTCCGCAATGGTTCTCCGACATTTACGAAAATGCCTATCGCGAACTCACCACATCGGTCAAGGAGTATATGGCCTCGTCCCAGAATTCGCTGGTGATGCGTGCCTCCCGGCTGGAGGATTCGGCTTACAGGGCCATAACACCGAGTCTCATTTCCTTGTTCGTGGTCGTATTGATTGTGATGGTATTTTTCTATATGATAGACCATTACTATATTTCACCCACACTGAAAATCAACCAGGGGCTGAATGGATACATCGCCTCGCGGCTTCCCTTCAAGGTCGATACCGAGTTGCATGACGAGATACGGGTGCTGAAGGAAAACATCGATAAAATCCTGGTCCTGCTCAAAGGGAAAAGGAGTGAATAGAAAGCGGAACGGACGATGAGATTCAATGTTATTTTGCGATACGTGGGAGTCGTCACACTGCTCAATGCGGTGTGTATGTTCGTCTCTGCGTTCGTGTCGCTGCTGAGCCGGGTCGATTCGGCTTTCTATCCCCTGCTGCTCTCCGGACTGCTCACCGCCGCACTCGGAGCCTTCCCGCTGATATTCGTGGAGAAGAGCGTGCAAATCAGCAACAAGGAGGGGTATATGATTGTGGTCGGGTCGTGGCTCATGGCCTGTGTCGTGGGTATGTTCCCCTACATGATGTGGGGCGGCGAGTTCGATGTGGCGAACGCCTGGTTCGAGAGCGTTTCGGGATTCACCACCACCGGTGCCACGATTCTCAGTGACGTGGAGTCGCTTCCCCGCGGACTGCTTTTCTGGCGGGCCTCCACCCACCTGCTGGGCGGTGTGGGCGTCGTGATGTTCGCGCTGGTCATCATGCCCTCGCTGGGCAAGACGAAGATGCTGCTTACCAACGTGGAGCTCTCTTCGCTGGCGAAAGACAACTATCGCTACCAGACCCAGAAGATAGTGCGGATACTGCTGTTCGTATACATAGGTATGAATGTGGCGGAGACTTTCCTGCTGAAGATTGCCGGCATGACCTGGTTCGATGCCATCACCCACTCGTTCTCGACCATCGCGACCGGCGGTTTCAGCACCAAGAATATGAGTGTGGCCTATTTCGACAGCGGATGGATTGAGCTGATAATCGGATTCTTCATGTTCATGGCCAGCATTCACCTCGGGTTGATTTACGCCACGATTGTCGGCAAGTCGAACAACCTGTTCCGCAGCGAGGTGGTGCGTTATTACACGGTCTCTCTGCTGGTCGGCGCGGTGGCCATTGCGCTGAGCAATCTGTCGGCCGGCATGTACCAGTCGGTGGGCCAGGCCCTGAGGACCTCGCTGTTCCAGGTGCTTTCCATCGCTTCGACCACCGGTTTCGCCACGGCCGACACCAATCTGTGGACTCCGTTTTCGGTGGCGATTCTGCTCTTCTTCATGGTGCAGTGCGGATGTGCGGGTTCTACCAGCGGCGGTGTGAAGTGCGACCGTATTCTTCTCAGTTTCAAAGTATTCGTGGCGCGTCTGCGCCGGCAGCAACACCCCAATGCGGTGATTCGAATCAAGATGGACAATATCGCCCAGGACCAGGGCAGCATCGAGTTCGTGATGCTGTTCATCGTGGCCTATCTGTCGCTGTTGTTCGTGGCCTTGATAATCAATACGATGTGCGGACTCGATTTGGTGACGGGCTTTTCGGCGGCCGCCACTTCGATAGGGTGCGTGGGTCCCGGTTTCGGTGAAATCGGGTCGCTGGACAACTTCGGCACCATGCCGTTGGCCGTGAAGATAACTTCCCCGGTATTCATGTTGCTGGGACGTCTCGAAATTTTCGGACTGCTGCAGCTGTTCCTAATCAAATGGTGGAGATGATGCGTATTATCTGTCCCATAGTCAAGGCTCTATTCCGGTGGGTTTGCGTTCTTCCGCTGTTCTCGGCGGTTTCACCTGCCGGAGCCCAGACGCTCGAGCAGACCCTTGCGCTGCACAGCGGGGAGTACGACTCCCTGATTCGACGTCAGGAGGTTTTGCGGCTGCGGGCCGATTCGCTCGGTCGCGTCGAAATGATGCTGCGGGACAGCATAGCGCTTCGCCCCGACCAGCGGAACCGGTTGGGACTCAAATTGCTCGATACGGAAGCCGAATTGTTCGACGTGCGCAATCGTGCCGGCATCATCGGCGGACAGATTAACAACATCGAACTGGAGTGGGTGGCGACCAACCTGAACTCCGTGGCCTGGGACCGGCAGCAGCTGTCGGTGATTCTGGCGAATCTGAAGGATGTGCCCAATCTGATTTACAACTCCTATTTCGCGCGTCACCTCTCCCCTGCCGACTACACGACGCTGGTCGAGGCGCAGCGCCGGGAGAGCGAGGTGGACGGCCATCTGAGCGAGTTCCTCTCCAACTACCGCAGCATCGACCGGGGTGTGAGGAGCTATCTGAGCGAGACGGACCGGCCGGCGGCCGACTCCATGTACGCTTCGCTGCTGGCGCTCAGCGTTCGGAACGTGGAGCTGGCCGACTCGATTTACGGCAAGTGGAAGAGTCTGGTCCTGACGAAGATGATGATATACGACAAACTCTTCGATACGATTACGGGGTGCGACACCTCGCGGCGTCTGCGTCCGGTGGTGGTGCCCGAGGTGCCGGTTCCCGGTTACTATGCCTCGGAGATTGTCAGCGCCTATGCGGGACAGAAGCAGACCTTGCTCTACAACGAGCGGCTGCTGGCCGAGAGTCTGGGCTACGTCACCACGGTCGATTCGCTGGCGGGGGTCTACATGCGCATCGACGACACCGATTACAACACCTCGATAATCGACATCCGTGAAAAGAGCTTCATCCGTTACGAGGGGATTCTGTTCTCTTCGCCGGTGAAGTACACGCGCCGCCGGCCGATTCCCGACTGGCCGGAGTTCTCGCGGGGAACCGTATACACGCTGGTTCTCGGCACCTTTGCCGGGGAGCAGAAACCGTCGCTTTTCAAAGATATCTATCCCCTCTATCACCGGGTCGATTCCGACGGAACCCACTTCTATTATGCGGGAACCATCGAGGAGCTGCAGACGGCCAAGTCCGCGGTCGAGCGGCTCGTGACCATGGGCTACGACCCGCAGCTGGTGATGTGGCACAACGGGCGGAGCCGGGTGCTCGACCGGCGCTGATGCGTGCGTCGGGTTCTGTGGCCGGATAAAAACGGTCGTAGGGGCTTTTTTGTGGTTCGGTTTTTTGGTTTTCCGGACGAAAAGAGGTATCTTTACACAAGTAAAACTCAATTGTGCATTATCATGATGTGGTTAATTCTCCTGCTCATAGTGGTCGGTCTGTTTTTGCTGGTGACCGAAGTGGTGTTGCTGCCGGGCATTACGGTGGCGGGTGTCGGTGCGTTTCTCTCGTGCGGCGGAGCCGTATGGCTGGCTTTCGACCGATACGGTACGGCGGCGGGCATCGCGACCGTCGTGGCCGTGTCGGTGCTGGCGCTCATTGCGTTGGCCGTTTCGCTCAAAACCAAGACCTGGCAGCGTTTCTCCCTCAAGCAGGAGATAGACGGTGTCTCCCAGCCCGATGTGAGCCGTCTGGTCAAGGTCGGCGACTGCGGAGTGACTCTCACCCGTCTGGCCCCCATGGGCAAGGTGGTCATCGACGGACAGAGCTACGAGGCCAAGTCCATCGACAGCTACATCGACCCGAAGACCGACGTGACGGTCACCGGATTCGAGAATTTCAGCCTTATCGTGAAACCAAATAAAAAATAGAGATAGACAATGGAAGGAATGGCGTTAGTGGCTTTGATAGCCTTTGTATCCATCGTAGTGCTGTGGATACTCTTTTATTTCGTGCCGGTGGGCCTGTGGTTTTCGGCATTGGTGTCGAACGTGCGAATCAGCCTGTTGCAGTTGATTCTGATGCGCTGGCGCAAGGTGCCGCCCGCAACCATCGTGTCGTCGATGATTGAGGGTACCAAGGCGGGTCTTACGCTCAACCCCAACGAACTGGAAGCCCACTATCTGGCCGGTGGCAATGTGACCAACGTGGTTCACGCGCTAGTGTCGGCCCAGAAAGCCAGCATCATGCTCGACTTCAAGATGGCCACGGCCATCGACCTCGCGGGCCGCGACGTGTTCGAGGCGGTGCAGATGTCGGTGAATCCCAAGGTCATCAACACTCCTCCCGTGGCAGCGGTGGCCAAAGACGGCATCCAGCTCATCGCCAAGGCGCGTGTGACCGTGCGTGCCAACATCAAGCAGTTGGTGGGCGGTGCCGGCGAAGAGACCGTGCTGGCCCGTGTCGGCGAGGGCATCGTGTCGTCGATTGGTTCGGCCGAAACGCATAAAATCGTGCTGGAGAACCCCGACTCCATCTCGCGCGTGGTGCTCGAGAAGGGACTCGATGCGGGTACGGCTTTCGAGATTCTGTCGATTGACATCGCCGATATCGACGTGGGCAAGAACATCGGTGCCGAGCTGCAGATGGACCAGGCCAACGCCGACAAGAATATCGCGCAGGCGAAGGCCGAGGAGCGGCGGGCCATGGCCGTGGCGCTCGAACAGGAGAACAAGGCCAAGGCGCAGGATGCCCGTGCGAAGGTGATTCTGGCCGAGGCGGAGATTCCCCGCGCCATTGCCGATGCGTTCCGCAGCGGAAACCTGGGGGTGATGGACTACTATAAGTTGCAGAACATCCAGGCCGACACCACCATGCGTGAGAATATCGTCAAGGGCGACAAGAAGTAATCCCCTCTTTCCTCCTGACGGCGAGCGGTGTGTGAATCCTGTCGTCGGGGTGAAGACAGCCCGGAATCGCCGAGCGATTCCTATTGGGGACGGCGGTTTTCGCCGGAGTGAGTCATGGGACGGCCTCTTTTCGGAGCGGCCGTCTTTTTTTGATAATTCATACGTGATAGGCATGAAACGATTTTTGTTTTTTCTCTTTCTGAGTTCTCTTTTCCCCTTCTCGCTCTGTGCCCGGCGGATAGAGAGTTTCCCGCTTCGCAGCGTGCGGCTCGTTTCGGGACCGTTTTTCGAGGCCCGGCAACGCGACCGCAGCTATCTGCTGGCCATGGACCCCGACCGGCTGCTGGCTCCCTATCTGCGGGAGGCGGGACTCGAGCCGAAGGCCGCGAGCTATCCGAACTGGGAGAATACGGGGCTCGACGGACACATCGGCGGGCATTATCTGTCGGCGCTCTCGATGCTGTACGCGTCGCAGCCCGACGCCGAGGTCGGCCGGCGGCTCGGCTACTTCCTCTCCGAACTGGCCCGCTGTCAGCAGGCGTTGGGGACGGGCTACATCGGCGGCGTGCCGCAGGGCGTGAAGCTGTGGGAGGAGATTCGTGCCGGGAAGATAGAGGCGGAGCCTTTTGCGCTGAACGGCCGCTGGGTACCGCTCTACAACATCCATAAGATTCTGGCCGGACTGCGCGATGCCTGGCTCATTGCGGGCGACACGACGGCCCGCACCATGCTGGTGCGTTACGGCTACTGGGCCTGGGAGACGTTCGGCGCCTTGAGCGAAGAGCAGATGCAGCAGATGCTGCGCAGCGAACACGGCGGTCTGAACGAGGTGTTCGCCGACCTGGCGCAGATTACGGGCGAGGAGCGTTTTGCGGAACTGGCTCGTCGGTTTTCGCACCGGAGCCTGCTCGATGCGATGGCCGCGGGGCGGGACATACTCACGGGCATGCACGCCAATACGCAGATACCCAAGGTAATCGGATTCCAGCGTGTCGCCGAATTGACCGGCGACGAGCGGTGGAGCCGCGCAGCGGTCTATTTTTGGGACAATGTGGTCGGCCGCCGCACGGTGGTCGTCGGCGGGAACAGCGTGCGCGAACATTTTCATCCTGCGGACGATTTTTCGGCCATGATTTCCGAAATTCAGGGGCCCGAGACCTGCAATACCTACAACATGATACGCCTGAGCCGGATGCTCTATCTGCAGAGCGGCGACACGAAGTATCTCGACTACATGGAGCGGGCGCTCTACAACCACATCCTCTCGACCCAGCACCCCGAACACGGCGGATTCGTCTACTTCACGCCCATGCGTCCGGGGCACTATCGGGTCTATTCGCAGCCCCACGAGGGATTCTGGTGTTGTGTGGGGTCGGGGCTCGAGAGCCAGGCCAAGTACGGAGAGTTCGTCTATGCGCATCGGGGAGCGGAGGAGCTGCTGGTCAATCTCTTCGTCTCGTCGCGTCTGGAGTGGGACGAGGCGGGGGTGCGGGTCGGGATGCAGACGGCCTTTCCGGAGAGCGACCGGGTCGTGCTGCACGTGGAGGCCGACCGCCCTACCCGATTCACGCTTTCGTTCCGGCGGCCGGAGTGGCTGGCCGGCGAACCGACCGTTACGGTGAACGGCCGGCCGGTCGAAAAGCCGGGAAGTGCGACTGCGGGTTATCTCTCCATCGACCGCAAGTGGAGAGACGGCGACCGGGTCGAACTACGGCTGCCGATGTCGGTCCGGCTGGAGCAGTTGCCTGACGGCGAACCCTATTATGCGGCGCTGTACGGTCCGGTGGTGCTGGCTGCGGCCGTGGGCCGCGAGGATATGCCGGGACTGCTGGCCGACGACAGCCGGGGCGGGCATGTGGCCACCGGCGAGCGTTACCCTGTCGAGACGATGCCGATGTGGGTAGGCAGCCGGGAGGAGATTGTGGCCGGAATCGAAGCGGTCGAGGAGGCACCCCTGACTTTCGGGGCGGAACGGGTGCTTTATCCGCGGCGATACGCCTCGCTGCGGCTGGTTCCGTTCTACAAGTTGCACGATGCCCGCTATGCGATTTATTTCCGTCGGGTCGCTTCGGTCAGCGAAGCCGACTCCGTCGTATCCCTGGCTGCGGCCGACGACAGGCGTCAGCTGCTCGACCGCCGGACCGTCGATACGGTCTATGCCGGTGAGCAGCAGCCCGAATCCGACCACTTCGTCCGCTCCGAGCGTTCCCGAATCGGAGTCTACGAGAATCGTCGTTACAGGGAGGCGGAGGGTTGGTTCGCATACGAGATGAAGCCTCGGGGCCGGAGGGCGGCCGTCCTGGCCGTGACCTACCACGGAGCCGGGTCGAACGGCGAATATCTTCTCTCCGTGAACGGAGCGGAGTGTACCCGCCCGCGTGTGGGGATGAACCTCGACGAACGCTTCTACACGGTGGAATATCCGCTGCCCGAATCCGTGCGCGGGGATGAAATCTTGCATGTCCGGTTCGAGGCGCAATCCGGCCCGGTGCCCAAAATATTCGAGGTCAGGCTGCTGGAGTAGCCTCTCCTCCTCTTTCTTCTTCCCCGCTGCGACTCGTTTCGCCGGCGGGGATTTTTTCGTTATCGGCCGGGAGGAAGGCTCCGTTCCTTCTCCCGGAATGTCGTGTTTGCCGAACTTTTCCGTACCGGAAATCTCGCGGCAGCCCGGCTCTGAAGTGCTCCCCCTTTTTTCAGTTTGACCGCTGGCGGACGATTCCTCTCGGTTCTGCCGCCTAATTCTTTTCTTTAAGTACGGGAGATGATGGCAACAGACATAATTATATTCCGCAAAGAAAGGGCCTTGAGAACTAAACCGAAAGAATCCCGAGCCTGCACGAATCCGCAGCATGGTGTTACACTGCCCGGCAGAAAGCATGAAAATCGAAACGGAGGAATCGTCCGCCAGCGGCTAATCCGCGCGCTTTCGCATCGCTCGACCTACGAAACCGGGCGTGGAAAAGCGGCAGGGGAAATCCCCCCAATCGCACTCCACACCGTCATGTAGTCCGCTCCGTGAAGAAGCGGAAATCCGGCAGAGGAGTTTTACGGCATCCACCGTTCGCACGCTGCCGCATCGGCCTTATGAAAAGGGATGGAGTTACGGCGGGGGCGGTGTTATGCCCGGATGGAGAGTCACAACGAGTGTAATGCCTATACCCCATAAAAGGGAGAATGAAGTCATAATGAGGATGATGCTGTGCTCCATGAAAGGGAGGATGAAGTCACGGCGGGGGAGTGCTATGCCTGGATGGAGAGTCACAACGAGTGTAATGCCTATACCCCATAAAAGGGAGAATGAAGTCATAATGAGGGCGATGCTATGGCTCCATAAAATGGTGATGAAATCATAGCGAGGACGGGTGCTATGCGGTTGTAATCGACGGCGATTTTCGCTGGGTTTCCCTTTATGAGGATGTGCGGCACGACGGTGCGGAGTACGTTGGAAGATTCCTTTCGGCCGATGCGGTCTGTGCGGGATGGCAGCATCTTTTTGTGCTCCGCGGTGCAGCGCATCGGAAACGGGCCGGACGGGGAAAACAAAAAAGGCCGTCACAGATGCGGTGGGCCTTGTTCGGGCGGCAGCATCTTTTATGCTTCGCAGTGCAGTGCATCGGAAACGGCCGAACAGAGAAAACAAAAAAGGCCGTCGCAGATACGGTGGACCTTGTGCGGAAGGCAGCATCTTTTATGCTTCGCAGTGTAGCGCATCGGAAACGGCCGGACGGGGAAAACAAAAAAGGCCGTCGCAAATGCGGCGGCCTCTGGCGGAGGGATATTGTTTTCACAATAAACCGACCGCAAAAATAATAAAATCGGACCAAATAGCCAGCAAAAATTGTATTATTTTTAATATTTGCTACATTTTTACTGCTCAAAGGCGGATTTTGTCGAGTATCGTCTTGAATTCCTCGTCCGAGAGGTCGAGTTTCTGCTTGTGGAAATCCACGTCGCTCTCGCTGTTGATGGGCAGCAGATGGATATGGGCGTGAGGTATCTCCATTCCGAGTACGACGACAGCCACCCGCTTGCAATCGATATTCTTCTTGAGCGAGGCAGCCACTTTTTTGGCGAATGTCATCATGCCGGCGAGCGTGGAGTCGTCGAGGTCGAAGATATAATCCACCTCTTTCTTGGGAATGACGAGCGTATGCCCCGTCACGATGGGATTGATATCCAGAAAAGCGAAGTAGTTGTCGTCCTCGGCTACCTTGTAGCAGGGGATTTCTCCGTTTACGATGCGAGTAAATATCGAAGCCATAGTCAGGTTACGGTTTAGAATTCTTTGTATTTCGGATTGAGTATTTCGGCGTAGAGCACCGCTTTGCGGATGTCGAAATCCTGGAGGGCGTTCCCCTGCTCCTCTTGCGGAGCATCTGTTTCGAGGGGCTGCTGCATTCGTTTCCGCTGCGTTTTGTCCGCTGTTCCGGCCTGTCGGGGCGCACTCTTGCGAAGCGGGCGGTAGGATTCGTCCGCCGGCTTTTCGGGACGGAAAGCCTCCGCCTCTCCTTCCGGCTCGCGGAGCACGGGGGGGCGGGAGGGGACGGGCACGTCGAACACTTCGGAGAACACCTCCGTCCATTCGGAGGCGGCGGGAGCCGGTTCTTCGTGTGCCGCTTCCCTTTTGCGGGAGTGCTTCTGCCGCTTGTTCGCAATTTGCACGATGACCGAGGCGATGATAATCAACGGCACCAATACATCGGATAAACTGTCCATAGCTATTGAGTTATGCGGGTTACCTTTTCTATTCCTTTCACTTCGCTGACGTGCTTCATCAGAAGGGTGAGGTCGTCGGCGTTCCGTATGTAGAGTTTGACCGTACCTTCGAAAATGCCGTCGTGGCTCTGGATGTGTATCTCCCGGATATTCACCTCCATCTGTCCGGTAATCACCTGCGCCATGTCGAGCAGAATGCCCTTGCGGTCGATGCCGCGGAGTTCGATTTCCGACAGATACCACACCTCTTTTTGGCTTGACCACTGCACTTCGGTGATGTTCTTGCCGAACTGCGAAGCCAGCCGGTTCAATTCGTCGCACGACGCCTTGTGGACGACGATGCGGTTGTTTTCCGTATCCTTGAATCCGACGACGCTGTCTCCCGGAATCGGCTTGCAGCAGTCCGCGATGACGAACTTGGGTTCGTTCTCGCCTGTCACGCCGGTCTCTATCTCCGTTTCGTTGCCGGTCTGGGGGCTCTCCTTGCCGCTCTTCCCTTCCCCGCCGAACAACTTGAACGGATTGGTAAGGCGCAAACCCCATATCTTGAACGTTTTGGTCGGCAGATTCTCACGCAGTACTTTATTTATGTCGCCCAGTTCGATGATGCCGGTTCCCACCTTGCTGTAAAATTCGTCCTTGTTTTTGCAATGGTAATGGGGCAACACTTTCTTGAAGATGCGGCCGGTGGGCATGATGCCGAGTTCGTGCATGCTCTTGTCGAAGATTTCCTGTCCCCGCTCGATGTTGCTCTGCGTGTCCTTGTTCAGGTAGTTTTTGATGCACTGCCGGGCTTTGGTGGTCTTCACGTGTTCCAGCCATTCGGGCTGCGGATGCGCGTTTTCGGAGGTGAGAATCTCAATCTGGTCGCCGCTCATGAGGGGCGTGAAGATGGACTCTATCTTATGGTTTATCTTGGCTCCGATGGCCTTGTGTCCCACTTTGGTGTGGATGTCGTAGGCGAAGTCCAGCGCCGTGGCGTCCTGCGGCAGCGTCCGGGTTTCGCCCTGCGGAGTGAACACCACGATTTCGGTGGTGTAGAGCGACATCTTGAAGTTGTCGAGAAAGTCCACCGCATTTTCGGTCGGGCTGTTCAGGGCCTCGCGTATCTTCTTGAGCCACTTGTCGAATTCGTCCTCGTCGCCGGGCACCGTGGCGTGCTTGTACTTCCAGTGCGCGGCGAATCCCCTTTCGGCAATCTCCTCCATCCGCTCGGTGCGAATCTGCACCTCCACCCAAATGCCGTCGGGTCCCATGACCGTGGCATGGAGCGCTTCGTAGCCGTTGGTCTTGGGGATGGTAATCCAGTCCCTGAGCCGGTCGGGCTTGGGTTTGTAGATGTCGGTGATGAGCGAATAGATGTTCCAGCATTGCGACTTTTCGGGTACGATGTTGGTGTTCGAGGGCTTGAATACGATGCGTATGGCGAACAGGTCGTAGACCTCCTCGAAGGGAATCTGTTTGCGCTGCATCTTCGACCAGATGGAATAGATGCTCTTGATGCGTCCCGAAATTTCGAAGTCGATGCCGCTTTCGCGCAGTTTTTCGATAATCGGGGCATTGAAGGTTTCGATGAACCGGGCGCGTCCGGCCTCCGTGGCGCGGAGTTTCTCCTCGATTTGGCGGTAGGTGTCGGGGAAACGGTATTTGAGGCTCAGGTCCTCCAGTTCGGTCTTGATGGTGTAGAGTCCCAGCCGGTAGGCCAAAGGTGCGAACAGATAGATGGTTTCGCTGGTTATCTTAATCTGTTTGTTGAGCGGCATGGAGCCCAGCGTGCGCATGTTGTGCAGCCGGTCGGCGATTTTGATGAGTATCACCCGCACGTCGTCCGAGAGGGTCAGCAGCACCTTTTTGAAGTATTCGGCCTGTTCGGAGGTGTTGGTGTTGAAGACGCCCGCCATTTTGGTCAGGCCGTCCACCATGACGGCGATTTTCTCTCCGAACATGTTGCTGATGTCCTCCACCGTGTAGTCGGTATCCTCCACCACGTCGTGCAGCAGGGCCGCCACCACCGACTTGACGCCGAGTCCCACTTCGTTCACCACGATTTTGGCCACCGCAATCGGGTGGATGATGTACGGCTCTCCCGAGCGGCGTCTGACGCCTTTGTGGGCCTCTTTCGCCAGGGTGAACGCACGTCTGATGAAGTCGCTGTCTCCGTCGCGCTTGCATATCTTGACGCAGCTCTCCATCAGGTCGTCGAACCGTTCGGCGATTAGAATTTCATCTTCGGCAGTATATCCCACGTTTCCCACAGTCTCTCTCTTTTTGTTTCACGTTCCGTCCGCCGCCCGCTCCGGTCTGCCTCGCGCAGACCGGTGGCGACGCTTTTCGTTTCGTCCGCGGCGTTATTTGGTCTTGGCGGCGACTATCGCTTCGCGCACCTTGGTTTCGATTTCGTTCTGGAGCTCTTCGTTGCTGCGCAGCACCTCCTTCACGGCGTCGCGGCCCTGACCCAGCTTCTGCTCTCCGTAGGAGAACCACGAGCCCGATTTCTTGATGATGCCGAAGTCTACGCCCAGGTCGAGAATTTCGCCCAGCTTGGAGATGCCCTCTCCGTACATGATATCGAACTCGGCTTTGCGGAAGGGAGGCGCCACCTTGTTTTTCACCACCTTGACTTTGGCGCGGGCGCCGAGTTGTTCGTCGCCGTCCTTGATGACCGATGCCTTGCGGATGTCGATGCGGATGCTGGCGTAGAACTTCAGGGCGTTGCCGCCGGTGGTCGTTTCGGGATTGCCGTACACGATGCCGATTTTGTCGCGCAGCTGGTTGATGAAGATGCACACGGTCTTGGTCTTGGAGATGCTGGCGGTCAGTTTGCGCAGCGCCTGCGACATGAGGCGAGCCTGAAGGCCCATCTTGCTGTCGCCCATTTCGCCTTCGATTTCGGCCTTGGGCGTAAGTGCGGCCACCGAGTCGATGACGATGATGTCGATGGCGCTCGAACGGATGAGGCTGTCGGCGATTTCGAGGGCCTGTTCGCCGTTGTCGGGCTGCGAGATGAGCAGGTTGTCCACGTCCACGCCCAGATTCTGGGCATAGAAGCTGTCGAATGCGTGCTCCGCGTCGATGAAAGCGGCGATGCCGCCCGCCTTTTGCGCCTCGGCGATGGCATGGATGGCCAGCGTCGTCTTACCCGAAGATTCCGGGCCGAAAATCTCCACGACGCGGCCCTTGGGATAGCCGCCCACGCCGAGCGCATTGTCGAGGGTGATGGAGCCCGAGGGGATGACAGCCACGTTCTCCACGTTCTGGCTGCTCATCTTCATAATCGAGCCTTTGCCGAAATCCTTCTCTATTTTGTCCATTACGGCACTGAGGACCTTGAGTTTGTCCTGATTTACCGGTACTTTTTCTGCCATTGCTGTTCTGTTTTTATTTAGTCTGTTGGTATGCGTTCGCGATTTGGTGCCAGTGGTCCTTGGTGTCCACCTTGCGGAATATCTTTTCGATTTTACCTTCGGCGTCGATGATGAAGGTGGTGCGCACGATGCCCATGTAGGTGCGTCCGCACATCTTCTTCTCGGCCCACACGCCGTAGGCTTCGGCCACGTGCTTGTCGGTGTCGGCCACGAGCGTGAAGTTCAGGGCGTGTTTGGTGCAGAAATTCCGGTGCGACTTTTCGCTGTCGGGACTTACTCCCACGATTTCGAATCCCATGGCCGCCAGTTCGCTTTTCCCGTCCCGCAGGCTCCGGGCTTCGAGCGTGCAGCCGGGCGTATTGTCCTTCGGATAGAAGTAGAGTATCACTTTTTTACCGCGCAACGAACTCAGTGTGAACGGAGTGCCGTCCTGAGTGCCGGCCGTGAAGTCGGGGGCGAGGTCGCCTTCTTTCAAGTTGTTCATAAAAATATCCGCATTATTGAAATCTAAGCGTAAAGATAGTAAAAACCTTTGTAAAAATACGCATTCGCCCATAATTTTCTCCAAACTCCTCCCCTGCCGTCCGGAAACGAAACTCCGCGCCTTTTCGGGGCGCGGAGTCGCTGGCGGTGCCGGGGCGGATTGGGTCCGCGTCCGGAGTCTATTTTGCGGTCACCTTCCGCTCTATCTCCTCCAGGGTGCGGCGGAACACCTTGTCGGTCTCCATCAGGTTGGTAATCGCCTTGCAGGCGTGGAGCACCGTCGCGTGGTTCTTGCCTCCGATGGCGGCGCCGATGGCGGTGAGGGGCGATTTGGTGTGCTGCTTGCTCAGGTACATGGCAATCTGGCGCGCCTGTGCGATTTCGCGCGTGCGCTTGGGCGAGTTGAACTTCTCGATGTCCAGATTCAGGTGCTCGCACACGGTCTTCACGATGTGTTCGATGGTGATTTCCTTCTGGCAGACCTGCACGTACATCTTGAGTATGTCCTTGGCCAGCGAGGTGGTGATTTTCTTGTTCAGGAACGAGGCGTTCGCGGCCAGCGCCGAGAGGGCGCCTTCGATTTCGCGCACGTTGGCGTTGATGTGTTCGGCCAGAAAGCCCACGACGTCTTCCGGAATCTGAATGTTGAGCTTGGCGATTTTACTGCGTATAATCTTGATTTTGGTCTCGTAGTCGGGTTGTTCGAGCTCCACGGTCATGCCCCACTTGAAGCGGGTGATGAGCCGCTGTTCGATGTCCTTGAGCTCCACCGGGGTCTTGTCCGAGGTGAATATGAGCTGTTTGCCGGCGAGCTGGAGGTGGTTGAATATGTTGAAGAAGGCGTTCTGGGTCTTCTCCTTGCCCGAAAGTTCCTGGATGTCGTCGATAATCAGCACGTCTATCATCTGGTAGAAGCTGATGAAGTCGTTCACCTCGCCGTTGCGCACGGCGGTCGTATACTGCGCCTGGAATCGGTTCATGGGGACATAGAGCACCTGCAGCTCGGGGCGGCGCTCCTTGGTCGCATGTCCTATGGCCTGCACGATGTGGGTTTTGCCCAGTCCCGAACGGCCGTAGATGTAGAGCGGGTTGTAGGGGTTGGTTCCCGGCTCGATGGCCACCTGCATGCCCACGCTGCGGGCCAGTTTGTTGCACTCGCCCACGATGAAGTTGCCGAACGTGTAGCCGGGATTGAGCTGCGGGTCGATTTGCACCCGCTTGAGTCCCGGAATGGCATAGGGGTCGGGGATGTTGGCGGTATTGGTCTGGGTGATGAATTTCTTTATCTTTGCGGTATCCTGCGCAGCGAGAGCGGCAGCCTGAGCGGCGCTCTGCTCCGAAGGCACGGTGTAGCGCAGCTGGGTCTTGGTGCCGAACATCTGGTGGATTATTGGCTTGAGCGAGGGGATGTAGTTCTTCTCGATATGGTAGACGTAACTCATGTTGGGAACCCTGAGCCGCAGGGTGGTCCCGTCGAAGTCGAGCGGAACGATGGGCTTGAACCATTTCGTGAATTCATCCGTGCTGGTCCGCTCTTTGATAAGGGACAGGCAGTTCTGCCATATATCGCTATATGTTTGAGTATCTACTACCATTGTTACAGGGTTCAGAGGATTGTTACTGAGTGCGGTACGGAGGTTCGGGACGCGGTCCTTATCTTGTTTCCGCTTCACAAAAGTGTACATAAATTTATTAAAAAAAAATCGAAACTCTATTGCGTTTTCTGTTTTAATTTTTATGAAGAAATATCCCTTTTCGGACAACGATATTTTAATGCCTTGATATAGAGATTTAAGAAAAATTGCTTATCTTTGTTTAGGATTTTTTTCTGAAAAGAAGCCTATAAACTATAAATACAATTTATACTGACTTATGAATACGGATTTGCAACAACTGGTAAACGAGAAGGCCCGCCGATGGCTGGAGGGCAGCTACGACGAAGCGACCAAGCAGCAGGTGAAGTACCTGATGGAGCACGACCCCAAGGAGCTCACCGAGAGCTTTTACAAGGATTTGGAGTTCGGCACGGGCGGTCTGCGCGGCATCATGGGCGTGGGCACCAACCGCATGAATATCTACACGGTGGGCATGGCCACCCAGGGGCTGGCCAACTACCTGAAGAAGTGTTTCGCCGGCGAGACGATAAAGGTGGCCATCGGTCACGACTGCCGCAACAACAGCCGTCTGTTCGCCGAGCACGTGGCCGACATTTTCGCTTCGAACGGCTTCAAGGTCTATCTGTTCGACGATTTGCGCCCCACCCCGGAGCTCAGCTTCGCCATCCGCGAGCTGAAGTGCCACAGCGGCGTGGTGGTGACCGCTTCCCACAACCCCAAGGAGTACAACGGCTACAAGGCCTATTGGAACGACGGCGCGCAGGTGACCCCTCCCCACGACAAGAACATCATCGAGGAGGTGGGCAAGATTACCTCGGTGGACCAGATTCTCTGCGGCAAGAATAAGGAGAACATCGAAATTCTCGGAGAGGCGTTCGACGACATCTACCTGAACCGGGTGAAGGGGCTTTCGCTCTCGCCCGAATCGGTGAAGAAGTTCCACGACATGAAGATTGTCTACACGCCGGTACACGGCACGGGTGTGCGTCTGGTGCCCGAGTCGCTCCGCCGCTACGGCTTCACTAATGTGATTTCCGTGCCCGAGCAGAGCGTGGTGAGCGGCGACTTCCCCACCGTGGAGTCTCCCAACCCCGAGGAGCGCACCACCATGAAGATGGCCATCGACCTGGCGGCCCGCGAGGGTGCCGAACTGATTATCGCCACCGACCCCGACGCCGACCGCATCGGCGTGGCGCTGCGCACCGAGGAGGGCGAATACGTATTGCTGAACGGCAACCAGACGCTGGTGCTCATCGGCAGCTACATGCTCACCCGCTGGTCCCAGTTGGGCAAGCTCGACGGCAAGCAGTTCGTCATCAAGACCATCGTCACTTCGGAGATGTTCCGTGCCGTGGCCGATGCGTTCGGAGTGAAGTGTTACGACTGTCTGACCGGTTTCAAGTACATCGCCAAGATTATCCGCGAGAACGAGGGCAAGACCCGCTACATCGGCGGCGGCGAGGAGAGTTTCGGTTTCCTGGCCGGCGATTTCGTGCGCGACAAGGATGCGGTGAGCGCCTGCTCGCTGGCGGCCGAGGCCGCAGCCTGGGCCAAGGACACCATGGGGCTCACCCTCTACGGCTGGCTCAAGCAGCTCTACGTGAAGTACGGTTTCTATAAGGAGGGACTCGTATCGGTGGTCCGCAAGGGCAAAGAGGGCGCCGAGGAGATTCAGAAGATGATGGTGGACTACCGGGCCAATCCTCCGAAGGCCATTCTGGGTTCGCCGGTGGTGAAGATAAACGACTTCCTCACGCTGGAGACCACCGACACCAAGACCGGAGTCAAGACCCTCATCGCTCAGGACAAGAGCAACGTGCTTCAGTTCTTCACCGAGGACGGCACGAAGGTGTCGGTTCGCCCGTCGGGCACCGAGCCCAAAATCAAGTTCTATTTCGGCGTATGCGCCCCCCTGTGCTGCGTGGAGCGCTTCGAGGAGGTGAATGCCCAGCTCGACGCCAAGATTGAGGCCCTGAAAAAGGACATGAACCTGATTTAGGAGCTGTCCGTATTAACGGATATCCCGGAACCGCATCATCGGTTCCGGGATATTTTTTTCTCTCTTCTCTTGTCGGGTCGCGCTACAATCTCTCCCGCTCCCCGTTCATCAGACGGGGCAGCCGTTCCCGTATCCTGTCCGCCGGCCACTCCCACCACTCCGACGATTGCTCCGTCGCCGATACGTACGCCGGCCATAATCACGGCCTGGTAGTCTATCCGCACGTCATTGCCTATCGACCCCTTTGTTGTCCCAGGCGGAATGTACGTCCATATTCTATTCATCATACGCTTCGGTTTTTTCTCTATTGTCGGGACAAGAAAAGCCGGAGTCTTCTCCGGCTTTTCTTTCGATGTCCGTATGCGAACCGCGAGGGGGGATTTTTCCGGCCGGCCTCTGCGGAGCGGGTGTCGTCCGCTGCGTGCTTTGGCGGTGCGAAAGCCGGACCGCATTCCGGGAGGCCCGTTCGAAAGAGGGCCTCCCGCCGGTCGATTCCTCTCCGGTTCCTTTCCGCTAATAGTGCGTGTGGTTGGTCATGGTCTGGCGCACGAAGTCGGGGTCGTCGTTCGGCGTCTTGGCAACCACGTGCTTGTATCCCCACACGCGCAGTTTGCCGCGGTCGAGGGTGATGACCTGTGCAGCGCCGTTGCGCTCGAAGTCGAAGCAGTGGTAGACGTTGCCGGTGAAGTAGAGTTTGCCGCGGCCGTCGCGCTGCATGAGGAACTTATACCAGAAGAGGGTCTGCGTTCCGTTGCCGAACCAGTCGCCCACCGAAAAGTCGGGGTTGCCGTTGAGTCCGTTGGCGGGCCATTTCGAGATGAGTTCGCCTTTGTGGTCGAACCAGTAGACCTGCCCCGAAAGGTAGGGGTCCACCTTGCGGTCCTTGTAGATGCGGGCTCCGGCGGCCACCTGCGGCAGGTCGTATCCGTCGAGGAAGCGTCCCACCTGTATCTGCTGGTTGTGCTCGCTGGGGGACACCCACAGCAGTTTGCCGGTCATGGCCTCGCGCACCTGCGAGCCGAGGTCGCAGGCCGCCACGACAATCTCCTCGCGGCCGTCGCCGTCCATATCGGCGAATTTGTAGCTGTCCACATGGTCGTGGTTGTCGTATATGTCGGGGAGTCTGTTCCATATCTCGTGTCCCTTGCTGTCGAGCAGCACCCAGCCGCCGAGCACCTCGTCGATGCCGTCGCCGTCGAAGTCGTGGGGATAGACATAGTGTCCCAGGTGGTCTTTCTTGGTGTGTTCCACATGGGCCCACAGCCGGTTGAGTTTTTTGTCGTAGGCGGCTATGGTCGCTTCGCCTCCGCAATCGGAGTAGACGACCACGACATCGGGATACTTCCCGTTGAAGTTGGCTATCGCGATGCGGAAGTTATTGTACACGTGCGGATGCTCTTTGGTGGGCCACGGGGTCTTGGCCTTGATTCGGCCGGTTCGGCCGTCGGCTATCACGAGCCACTCCTTGCCGTCGAATTCGCGCCACTGCACCAGTTCGGCCCGGCCGTCGCGGTCGAAGTCCCACACGGCGCCCGGCGCTTCGAATTCGGCCCTGAGTTTGGTGCGCTCCTCGGGAGCCTCCCAGTGCCAGAGCTTCTTGCCCGCATTGTCGTAGGCATAGGACGAGTAGCCGGGGGTCATCACCACGAAGTCGGTCTTGCCGTCTCCGGTCAGGTCGCCGAACTTGACGCATCCCGATGCGGGAATATCGTACTCCTTGAGCAGCACCACGTCGTCGGGCAGCTGCTTGTCCATCAGGTCGGCCTCGGTGAGGGCGGGGTTCTTGGAGAAGACGATGACATCGAGTGCCGGCGTGCCGGTGATGCGGGTCACCATCAGGTGTACGTCCTGGCCCTTGCGGAAATCGAACCGGCCGGCGTTCTTCATCTCGGCCACGCCCGGCTTGTCGCCGAAGGCTCCCTCGACGTAGGCGTCGTCGATGCGGATGCGGAAGTTGCCGCTCTCGCCGCCCACGGCCCTCACATAGAGATAGTAGGGCCCGTCTTCGGGCATGGTGAGCGTCTTCATGTAGTTGGAGACGGTGAAGCTGGCGTGGGTGCGGAACTTGATTGCGAAGTTGTTGTAGAGCCAGTCGGTTTTCAGCGAAGCCGCATCCTGCACCAGGTGCAGCCGGGGAATCTCGTCCAGAAAATCCGAGGCGTCGATGATGAGGTCGCCCCCCACTCTCTTCTGCGCGTACCCCGTCTGCGGAGCCATTGCGGCGCATGCGACGGCTGTCCAGAGCAGACAGGTCGCCGTTTTTTTCAGTTTGCCGTTCATTGTAGTTTAGGATTATTAGAAGGTTTGTATTCCGGGTCGGGTCATTTGACCCTTATCATGTTGATTCCGTCGCGTATGGGCACGATGACGTTTTCCACCCGCGGGTCTTCGCTCACCATGCGGTTGAACTCCAGTATGGCCTGCGTGTGGCGGTCGTTGTGCGCCACGGGCTGCACCACCTTGCCGTACCAGAGGATGTTGTCGGCCAGCATCACGCTGCCGCTCCTTACCAGCGGTGCGTTGCCGCGGTCGCCCATCAGCATGGCGTAGTAGTCGGGATACTCGCGCTTGTCGCCGTCGATGAACACCAGGTCGAACACCCCGCCGAGCGAGGGGGCGACATCGAGCGCCGACCCGATGTGGTGCCGGATGAGCCGGCCCTGCGGGCTCCGTTCGAAGAACGAGCGGGCGATATCCTCCAGTTCGTCGTCCACCTCGATGGTGTGCAGCTCCCCGCCCTCCATGCCGGCGGCCATGCACAGGGCCGAATAGCCGGTGAAGGTGCCGATTTCCAGAATCCGCTGCGGGCGCATCATCCGCACCAGCATCTCCAGCAGTTTCCCCTGCACGTGTCCCGACAGCATGCGCGGCTGCACCACGGACATGTTCGTGCGGCGGTCGAGTTCGGTCAGCAGGGGCGCTTCGGGGGTGGTGTGGTCGTTTATGTATCGTTCGAGTGCTTCCATCGTCATCTGTAAATGAGGGTCGATGTATCGGTAAAAATTTCGTTCGCGGCCTCCAGTATGCTCTGGGCCGAGATTTCGCTCACCTTTTTGTAGACGCTCTCCATGCTGTCCACTTCGTCGTAGACCAGATAGCTCTTGGCTGCTCCGAGCATGTATCCCTCGTTGCTCTCCGAGGAGATGGCCAGCTGTCCCATGAACTGTTTCTTGGCCATCGACAGGCGCCGGGGGGTGAGCAGGCGGGTTTTGAGCTGGGTCAGGCAGCGGGTCACCAGTTCCAGGCACAGGTCGGTCTTGTCGCGGTCGGTGCTGAAGTAGACGGTCGCCGTTCCCGTCTCTCCGAAAGGGGTGTATCCCGCCTCGATGTTGTACGACAGGCCGTTCTTCTCCCTTACGAGCGTATTGAGCAGCGAGTTGGCCGAGGGGCCGCCGAGCAGGTTCACCAACAGCAGCAGGGGCAGCCGCCGGCGGTCGTTGATTCCGTAGGCGCGGTTGCCGATGATGCAGTGGGCCTGGTGGTTGTGCTTGTTGATGGTCTTGAGGAACGGAGCCACGGCTTCGGGAGCCGAGCGGACGAAGCGGCGGGGATTGGCGGGCAGGTCGCCGAAATAGCGGTCGGCCGTGGCCCGGAAACTCTTTTCGGAGATGTTACCGATGAGCGAGAAGACCATCTGGTCGGTGTTGTATGTTCTGGTCACGAACGAGCGGATGTGCTCGCTGTGGAGTTTATTGACGCTGCACCGGGTTCCGAGGATGTTGTGTCCCAGCTGCGACCCCTCGAAGAGCAGGTCCTCGTAGTGGTCGTAAATCATGTCGGCCGGAGCGTCCCTGAAGAAGTTGATTTCGTCGATAATCACCTTCTTCTCCTTCTCCACCTCCGCTGCGGGGAACGTGGAGCGGAAGACGATGTCGGCAATCAGTTCGGCGGCCTTGTTGCAGTCGCCCCTGAGCGTGGTGGCGTGTACGGTGGTATCCTCCTTGGTGGTGAAGGCATTGAGTTCGCCGCCCAGATTCTCCAGCCGGCAGTTGATGTGGTAGGCACGCCGTTTGGCCGTTCCCTTGAACAGGGTGTGTTCGGTCAGGTGAGCCATGCCGAACTCGCCCGGGAGCTCGTCGCGGCTGCCGGTATTGACGGTGACGGCGCAGTGCGCCACCTCCGATTTCACGCGTTTGTGAATGCACCGGATGCCGTTGGGAAGCGTATACAGGTTGAATTCCATCGCAGCTTTGCATTGTTTCCGGGCGTTGCGTCCGGCGGTTCCGGCCGGGCGGACGACGCCGGGAGTTTATCCCCGCAAAGATAAGAATTTTCCCGTGTAACTCTCCTTGCACCGCTTCAAATCCTGCGGTGTGCCCTCGAAAACGATATTTCCGCCTTTGTCGCCCGCTTCCGGTCCGAGGTCTATCACCCAGTCGGCGCATTTGATGACATCCATGTTGTGTTCCACGACCACGATGGTGTGCCCCTTCGCCAGCAGGGCGTTGAACGAGGCGAGCAGTTTGTTGATATCGTGGAAGTGGAGTCCCGTGGTGGGCTCGTCGAAGATGAACATCACGTGCCCCGAGGTGTTCTCCTTGAGCAGGAACGAGGCCAGCTTCACCCGCTGGTTCTCGCCGCCGGAGAGGGTCGATGAGGACTGCCCCAGCCGGATGTAGCCCAGTCCCACGTCCTGCAGGGGTTTGAGCCGCTCCACGATGCGGGCGTTCCCCGCGTCGGCGCCGAAGAACGCGATGGCATCGTCCACGGTCATCTCCAGCACGTCGTAGATGGACTTGCCCCGGTATTTCACCTCCAGCACCTCGTCCTTGAAGCGTTTTCCGCCGCAGGCTTCGCACACCAGCTCCACGTCGGCCATGAACTGCATTCCCACCTTGATGGTCCCCTCGCCCTGGCACTCTTCGCAGCGGCCTCCGGCCACGTTGAACGAGAAGTGCGAGGCGTTCATGGCGTTGTGCTTGGCATAGGGCTGTTCGGAGAAGAGCCGCCGGATTTCGTCGTAGGCCTTCAGATAGGTCACGGGGTTTGACCGCGAACTTTTGCCGATGGGGTTCTGGTCAATCATCTCTATCGACTTGAGCAGCTCCACGTCGCCCTCCAGCGCTTCGAAGCTGCCGGGTTTGGCTCCGGTCTCGCAAAGCACGCGGCGCACGGCGGGATAGAGTATGCCTTTGGCCAGCGACGATTTGCCGCTGCCGCTCACGCCCGTGATGCAGGTCATCGCGCCGAGCGGAATCCGGACGTCTATTCCCTTGAGGTTGTTCTCCCGGGCGCCCTTTATCTCGATGTAGTTGCTCCATCCGCGCGGCGACGAGGGCGGTTCGATTCGCCGGGTGCCGTTCAGGTAGTCGGCCGTGAGGCTGCCGCGGGCTTCGAGCAGCTGGGGCAAGGTTCCGCTGAAGACGATTTCGCCGCCCTTGTACCCTGCTCCGGGTCCGATGTCCACAATCTGGTCGGCGGCGCGTATCACCTCCTCCTCGTGCTCCACCACGATGACCGTGTTGCCGATGTCGCGCAGCTGCTGGAGCACCTTAATCAGCCGGTGAGTGTCCCTCGGATGGAGTCCGATGCTCGGTTCGTCGAGAATGTAGAGCGACCCCACCAGGTTGCTGCCCAGCGAGGTGGCGAGGTTGATTCGCTGGCTCTCTCCGCCCGAGAGCGTCGAGGAGAGACGGTCGAGGGTGAGGTATCCGAGTCCTACGTCCTGCAGGTAGCGCAGCCGGTTGCCTATTTCGGTGAGGATGCGCTTGCCGGTCTGCCGGTCGTGGTCGTCCAGGGTGAGGCGGTCGAAGAAGCGGACCAGTTCGTCGGCGGTCATGCCGGTGAGTTCGGCGATGTCCTTGCCGCCGACCTTCACGTAGAGCGCCTCCCGGCGCAGGCGTTTGCCTCCGCATTCGGGGCAGAGGGTCTTGCCCGTGTAGCGCGACAGCATCACGCGGTACTGTATCTTGTATCGTTCGCTCTCCAGGAACTTGAAGAACTCGTCGAGTCCGTGGAAGAAGCTGTTGCCGGTCCAGAGCAGCTGCTTCTGGTCGCGGGTCAGTTCGAAATAGGGTTTGTGTATGGGGAATCCGAACTTGTAGGCGTGCTCCACCAGCTGGTTTTTCCACCAGCTCATGGTCTGACCTTTCCAGCAGGCGATGGCCTCCTGGTAGATGCTCTTGCTCTTGTCCGGCACCACGAGCTCCTCGTCGATGCCCGTCACCTTGCCGTAGCCCTCGCACCGCGGGCAGGCCCCCAGCGGGTTGTTGAAGCTGAAGAGGTGTTCGGTGGGCTGCTCGAAGCGGATGCCGTCGGCCTCGAAGCGCGACGAGAATTCGTGGACCTCCCACCCCTGCGCCGCATCCGTCTGCGTGATGATGCGCACGATTCCGCCGCCCGTTTCGAATGCGCGGGCCACCGAGTCGCCGTAGCGTGTGAGGGTCTGCTCGTCGCGGCTGACCTTCGCACGGTCTATGACCAGGGTCACTGAGGCGGGGTCGGCATCGGGGGCCAGCGTGGGCAGCAGCTCCTCGACGAGCATCGCCTTTCCGTCGCGGAAGACGCGCTGAATGCCCGCCTGCATGAGCGACAGCAGTTTGTCGAAGACGCCTTCGCGCTCTTGCAGTACGAGCGGGGCGGCAATCATCACGCGGCTGCCTTCGGGCTGCGCGGTGATGAAATCGACCACGTCGCCGGTCTGGTAGCACTTCACCTCCCGGCCCGATACGGGCGAATAGGTCTTGCCGATGCGGGCGAAGAGCAGCTTCAGGTAGTCGTATATCTCGGTGGTGGTTCCCACCGTCGAACGCGGATTGCGCGTATTGACCTTCTGCTCGATGGCGATGGCGGGCGCAATGCCGGAGATGGAATCGACATCGGGTTTGTTGATTTTTCCCAGAAACTGACGGGCATAGGCCGACAGGCTCTCCACGTAGCGGCGCTGTCCCTCGGCGAATATCGTCTCGAAGGCCAGGGTCGATTTACCGGAGCCCGAGAGGCCTGTAATCACCACCAGCCGGTTGTGGGGAATCTCCACATCCACGTTCTTGAGGTTGTGCACTCTCGCTCCGCGTATCTTTATCGCTTTTTCGTCGTTCAATCTTCTAATCTCCTTGCTTTTTCGTTTGGCGGACGGCCGGCGCTGGCATGGGCACGGGGCCTCCGGCTATTTGATGAGTTCCATCTGCGACTGGCGGGTCTCCTTTTCGCAATAGCGGCATTTGAGGGCGATTTCGCCGTCGCGTTCGATGACCCGGAACGCGGTGGTCACCGGTTCGCAGTTGGTGATGCACTTGGGATTGGCGCACCGCACGAATCCCTCGATGTGCTGCGGCACGGTCACCGACCGCTTTTCGGTCACCTTGAAGTCCTGGATGGTGTTCACGATGGCCATGGGAGCCACCAGCGCGATGCGGTTGATTTCCTCCTGGAGACAGTAGCGGTCGTTAATCTTGATGATGGCCTTGCTGCCCATGCGCTTGCTTTCGAGGTTGAGCCCGAAGGTCATGCGGTGCGGGTCGCGGTCGAGTTTGAGGATGCTGATTATCTTGAACAGCGCCTCCGAAGGGATGTGGTCGATGACCGTTCCGTTTTCGATGGCCCTCACTTCCATTATCTTTTCATTTGCTGCCATAGCTTGCTTCGTTTTTGCGGTTTGTACTTCTGCTGCGGGGTTTTCCTACTGTTTGACGCCCAGCAGATAACTGATGATTGCCATGCGGGTGTAGACGCCGTTTTCGGTCTGCTGGAAATAGTAGACCTTGGGGTTGGCGTCCACGTCGGGCGAAATTTCGCCCACGCGCGGCAGCGGATGGAGGATGCGCATGTTCTCTTTGGTGCCCTCCAGCATGCCGTTGCGCAGGACATAGACGTTCTTCACCCGTTCGTACTCCATCGGGTCGGTGAAGCGCTCCCGCTGCACGCGGGTCATGTAGACGATATCGGCCCGGTTGATGGCGTCGCCTATCTCCGTCGTCTCGGTGTAGGAGAGGCCCTTCTCCCGCAGGAAGCTCTTGTACTCCTCGGGCATCTGCAGTTCGGGCGGCGACACGAACGAGAATTTGGTATCGAAGTGCGAGAGGGCCTGCAGCAGCGAGTGCACCGTGCGGCCGTACTTGAGGTCTCCCACCATCATGATGTTGATTCCGTCGAGCGTGCCCTGCGTCTTTTTTATCGAGTAGAGGTCGAGCAGGGTCTGCGAGGGGTGCTGGTTGGCGCCGTCGCCGGCATTGACGATGGGCACCTTGGATATTTCGCTCGCATAGCGCGGAGCCCCCTCCACCGGATGGCGCATCACTATCATGTCGCAGTAGTTCGATATGACCTGAATCGTGTCGTGGAACGTCTCGCCCTTGCTCACGCTGGTGTTGGTCGTGTCCGAGAATCCGATGACACGCGCTCCGAGCCGGTTGATGGCGCTTTCGAAGCTGAGGCGGGTGCGGGTGGAAGGTTCGAAGAAGAGCGAGGCTATCACCCGTCCGTGGAGCAGCGGCTCGTAGGGGTGCGCCTCGAAGTAGGCCGCCAGTTCGGTGATTCGGACAATCTCCTCCTTGGTCAGGTCGGTAATCGATATGAGACTTCTTTTTTCCATAGTGTTATATGTCTGTTAATTTTTCACTTCCAAACCCAGTCCCTCCACCTTGCCGAGCCGCTCGGCCAGCCGCTGGCTGCGGCTCGCCCGTATGGAGAGCGTCATGCGGCAGAGGTTGTCGAAGGTCTGCTCCGCGATGCGGGGCTGCTCCTCCTTGACGATGCGCATCACGTCGTTCATGGTCAGGTAGGAGAAGGTTATCTCCATCCTCACGTCCACCGTCCGCTCCTCCACCCTGCCCTCGGCGATGGCCGCGGCCGCGCTTTCGCGGTAGGCGTTTATGAGTCCCGGCACGCCGAGTTTCGTTCCGCCGAAGTAGCGCACCACGGCAATCAGCGTGTCGGTCAGTTCGTTCGACAGCAGCTGCCCCAGTATGGGACGGCCGGCGGTTCCCGAGGGTTCGCCGTCGTCGTTGGCCCGGCTCGCTTCGCCCCGGGGGCCCAGCCGCCAGGCATAGCAGCAGTGGGTCGCATCGTAGTGGCGTTTGCGCAGGGCGTCGAGCGTCTGCTTTATCTCCTCTTCGCTCTCCACGTGGCAGGCATAGGCCAGGAACTTGCTGCTCCTGTCCTTGAATACCGCTTCGGCCCATCCGTCGAGCGTCCTGTAGGTGTCGTCCGCTTCGGTCACGTCCTTACTCCACTTTACGGAACATCCTGTTCCAGCGTATGTTCTTGGGGAAGCGCTTCTCCTTGTCGAGCGAGAGCCAGATGAATGCGGCGCGGCCCACGATGTGGTCCTCGGGCACGAAGCCCCAGAAGCGCGAGTCGGCCGAGTTGTGCCGGTTGTCGCCCATCATGAAGAAGTAGTCCATTGCGAAGGTGTAGGAGTCGGCCGGAGCGCCGTTGATGTAAATCCGTCCCTGCTTCACTTCGAGCCGGTTGCCCTCGTAGGTCTCGATGATTCGCCGGTAGAGGGGCAGGTTTTGCAGGGTGAGCGGAACGGTGGCGCCTTTGGCGGGCACCCACAGCGGACCGAAGTTGTCCTCCGTCCAGCGGTAGGCCGAGTCGTTGGGGAATATCTGGTCGTAGTACTCCACCGACTCGTAGGGAGTCACTTCGACGATGTTTCCCATGTTCGCGATGCGCTCCCGCATGGCGGCGTGCAGCGGCAGCGTGTAGGTCTTGGTGTAGGGGTTGTAGCTGATGTCCTCGGCCGAGATGCCCATCTCTTCGAATGCGTTGCGGCTGATGGGCGTTCCGTTGGTGGTCACCGCATACTGATACTGCACCTTCCCGGCCTGCTGCTGTGGCCGGCCGTTCACGTAGAGCTGCGAATGGATGATTTCTATCGTGTCGCCCGGAATACCCACGCAGCGTTTGATGTAGTTTTCGCGCTTGTCCACCGGCCGCGAAATGACCGTATAGTCCTTGTAGAGGCGCTCCCGTCCGCGCTCCGGGCCCAGCGCCTGCTGGTAGTCGCGCAGGGCGCTGTAATAGGATACGTTCTGGTTTTCGAGCAGCACGGTGTCGCCGGCCGGGAAGTTGAACACCACCACGTCGTTGCGCTCCACCTTCCGCAATCCCTTGAGCCGGTGATAGGGCCACTTGACCGCTTCGCTGAACGACTTTCTGGTCTTCGAGAAGGGCATGGTGTGGTGCACGAAGGGGAACGAGAGGGGGGTATTGGGCATCTGGGGTCCGTAAGCGGCCTTGCTCACGTAGAGGTAGTCGCCGATGAGCAGGCTCTTCTCCATCGACGACGAGGGGATGACGTACATGGCGAAGAAGAAGATGTGGATAAGCGTGGCCAGCACCGTGGCGAAGAGCAGCGCATCCACCCAGTCGAAGATACTACGCAGCAAGGGGTTGCGCTTGACGGCCTCGGCCGGTTTGCCCCACACGTAGCGTTTCAGCGCCTTGGTGATGTAGATGTCGAAAAGTACGACCACGCCCAGCAGCATCCAGGGGTTTTCGGTCCACACCACGAACCACAGCGTATAGACGACGGTCGCCAGCGAGAATTTCACCCACCGGTTGCCGAATATTCTTTTCACTCTTTCAAGCATCGTTTTCTTATTTTAAGAGGTCGTTCATCGAATAAATACCTTTTTTGTCGCGCAGGAACTCCGCAGCAATCACCGCGCCGAGGGCGAAACCCCGTCTGCTCTTGGCCTGGTGGGCGATGGTGAGCACGTCGGCCTCCGATTCGTAGGTGACGGTGTGTATGCCCGGCACCACGCTGCGTCTTATGGAGGCGATTCCCAACTCCGAGGGGACGGTGGTGGCCCCTTCGGTCCACTTCGTCTTGCGCTCCACCTCCGCGAGGATTCCCTCGGCCAGCGTGATGGCCGTTCCGCTGGGAGCGTCCTTCTTCTGGGTGTGGTGGGTCTCCTCGATGGTGACGTCGTATTCGGGGAAGCGGTTCATCAGGCGGGCCAGCATTTCGTTCACCCGGAACATGAGATTGACTCCGATGCTGTAATTCGAGGCGTAGAAAAAGGCGCCGTTCCGCTCCGTGCAGATTCGTTTCGCCTCCGCCATGCGGTCGAGCCAGGCGGTGGTGCCGCACACCACGGGCACGCCGCACTCCAGGCAGCGCACGATGTTGTCGAATGCGGCGGCCGGCGTGGAGAATTCGATGGCCGCGTCGGCACCGGCCAGGTGAGCCGCGTCGAGTTGGCCGCGGTTGTCGGCATCGATTATCAGGCTGATGCGGTGGCCTCTTTCGATAAGGACCTTTTCAATCTCCTTACCCATTTTGCCGTATCCTATGAGGGCAACATTCATACCGGTTCCGTCTATTGGTTTTAAATCAGACAAAGGTACGGATTTGCGACCGATTTTTAAAGCGTTTGACGATTTTTTTCGCTTCCCGTCCGCTCCGCCGGCATGCCTGCGGCACGACGGAAAGCAGAGCATCGAAAGAGGGGCGGGCCGGCGAAAGGGATGCCTTCCGAAAAATTAAGCGCTCCGATGCGGTCGAAAAGCGTAAAAAATGCTATCTTTGTATTACCAACGCAGTTGTATCGGAAGAAAGTATGCGATATTTCATTTATCTCTCCTACGACGGCAGCGCCTACTGCGGCTGGCAGCGGCAGCCCGATGCGCCCACCGTGCAGCAGACCCTCGAAGAGGCTCTCGGCACGTTGCTGCGCCGGCCGGTCGCGGTGACCGGAGCCGGCCGCACCGACACGGGGGTGCATGCCTCCCGCTACGTGGCCCACTTCGACTGCGGGGAGGAAATCGGCCCGGTCGCCCGGACGTGCTACCGCCTCAATTCGATACTTCCCTCCGACATCGCCGTGCACGACCTGCGGCGGGTGGCCGACGACGCCCACGCCCGCTTCGACGCCCTGAGCCGCGAATACACCTATTATATCCGCCGCAGCAAACATCCGTTCGACCGCAACTTCTCGTGGCAATACGGCGTGGAGCTCGACATGGAGCGGATGAACGAGGCGGCCGCACGCCTCTCAGACTACCGCGACTTCACCACCTTTGCCAAGCTCAACTCGGCCAACAAGACCAACATCTGCCGCATTTCCAGCGCCCGGTGGACGCGCGAGGGCGAACGGCTCGTCTTCCGGATACGTGCCGACCGCTTCCTGCGCAACATGGTGCGGGCCATCGTGGCGGCTCTGGTGGACGTGGGGCGCGGCAAAATCAATCCGGAGCGCTTCGCGGAGCTCATCGAACTGCGCGACCTCTCGCTGGCCCGGGGGTCGGCCCCGGCCCGGGGGCTCTTTCTCAGCGACGTGGAGTACGGCGCCGAAATAGAATACGATAACCATTAAACATACGATTTGAAATGAACATGTCACAGAGAGTGCAGGAAGAGTTTGCACAACGTTACGGGGCCGGAGCACGGTTCTACGCTTCGCCCGGAAGAATCAACCTTATCGGCGAACACACCGACTACAACCTCGGATTCGTACTGCCCGCAGCGGTGGACAAAGCCATCTACCTGGCTGTCGCCCCCACCGGAGCCGACCGTTCGCGGCTCTATTCGATAGATTTCGACCAGGAGCTGCAATTCGACCTCACGGGCGGCGAGAAGCCCCAGGAGCAGTGGGCCTGCTATATCTACGGCGTGGTGCAGGAGATGATGAAGCGCGGCGCCCGTCCCGGGAATTTCGACTGCGTGCTGGGCGGCGACGTGCCCCTGGGTGCCGGCATGAGCTCCTCGGCGGCTCTGGAGAGCGTCGTGGGCTATGCGGTGAACGACCTCTTCGGACTGGGATTCGACCGGGCCGACCTGGCCAAAATCGGCCAGATGACCGAGCACAACTACATCGGCGTGCGGTGCGGCATCATGGACCAGTTCGCGTCGCTTTTCGGCCGCTGCGGCCAGGTGATTCGCCTCGACTGCCGTTCGCTGGAGTACGAAATGACCCCCTTCGACCCGCAGGGCTACCGTCTGGTGCTCATCGACTCGATGGTCAAGCACTCGCTGGCCTCGAGCGAATACAATGTCCGCCGGGCGCAGTGCGAGGCCGGCGTGGCCGCCGTCGCCCGTCATGCGGCGGGTGTGGAGTCGCTGCGCGACGTGACGCGCGAGATGCTCGATACCTACCGTTCGGAGATGGACGAACTCACCTACCGTCGCTGCGCCTACGTCATCGACGAGAACCGGCGTCTGCTCGACGGCTGCGAGCTGCTCAAGCACGGCGATTACAAGGGTTTCGGAGAGAAGATGTTCGGCAGCCACGAAGGGCTGAGCAAAGAGTATAACGTAAGCTGCCGCGAGCTGGACTTCATCGCCGGCATCGCCCGGAGCACCGACGGAGTCATCGGCGCCCGCATGATGGGCGGCGGTTTCGGCGGCTGCGTCATCAACCTGGTCGAAGAGTCGGTCCACGACTCCTATCTCGACGAGGTGAAGGGCCGCTTCGAGCGGGAGTTCGGCCTCACGCCCCGCACCATCGACGTGGTGATAGGCGACGGAGCCCGCCGGCTCGATGCGTAGGACGAAGCCTGCGGTCCGCAAAAACGTCGGGGAGCCTCCTCTCGAAAGAGAGCGGCTCCCCGACGTTTTTATACTCCCCCGCACGGCTCTCCGTGCGAATAGCGGCGCACGGACGGACCGTTCGGGAGCGGGCCGGAAGACCTTATAGCGTGGGTCGTACGGTCTGTATGGTCCCGTCCTCGTTGAAGTAGAGGCGGTCGATGCATACTTCGCGGTAGTAGCCGGCCGACCAGCCCCGGGCGAGTCCGTCGGGCCGCTGGAAGCGGTGGTACACGATGTACCATTCGTCGGTGCCCGGACGGCGGATTACGGCGTGGTGTCCCGTACCGTAGATTTGTTTCGACGGCTCTTTGCCGAGAACGACGGTGCGGCTTACCGGTTCTTCGATTTCCGTGGGCGAGTCGCTCATGGCGTAGCGCACCCGGTATTCGGGGCTGCGCGTGTCGTTTTCCGACCACATGAAATAGTATTTCCCGTTGCGGAAAAAGACGTAGCAGCCCTCTCCGTAGCGGTACTCCTGCTGCCGTTCGCGCGGTATCACGTAGCGCATCGTCCCCTCTTTGAGCGAGAGCATGTCCTCCTCGAGTTCGGCGACGACCAGGAACGAGTTGCCCCAGTAGAGGTAATATTTTCCGCTCTGCGGGTCGCGGAACACGTCGGGGTCGATGATATGGCCGCGCATGGGGCCCTCTTCGGGCTGGGGAATCATCGGTTTGCCCAATGCGTCGCGGAAAGGACCGGCCGGATGGTCGGCCGTGGCCACGCCGATGTTTCCGTCGGCCACGAAATAGTAGAAATAGCGGTATTCCGCATCTTCGCCCTCGCCGAATCTGCGCTCGATGATGCAGGGGGCCCACAGCCGCTCGTCGGCCCACGAAACATCTTTTTTCAGGTCGATGACCGTTCCTTCTCGCTTCCAGCTCTTCAGGTCGTCGGACGAATATACGTGGGCGTCGTGGTTGCGCCACTCTTCGTAGCCGTCGGTGGTGGGATAGAGATAGTACTTGCCCGTCTTTTCGGAATAGAGTATCTCCGGGTCGGCATAGAAGCCCGCGATGACGGGATTGTTCGCATTCGGCTCCAGGTGCTGCGGCGCGGTCTCGTACTCGCGCGGGTTGTCGTTCCAGTAGTTCTCGAGCCGTTCGGCCTCCTCGGCCGTAATCTGCACCACGGCTCCGTGCTTGGGCGACGAGAAATTGAGGGTGCGCATCTTGCCGTTGTTGAATTCGCCCAGGTCCCGGAAGTTGCAGAAGTCCGAAGTCTCCACGAAGCCGAAAGTCATGGGCTTCTGCCGGTAAATGTCGTACATCAGCACCCAGCGCTCTTCGCCGATGCGCTTGTATACGTGCGGAGCCTCGCAGCCCACGACCGCGGCATCCACCCAGCGGCCGTCGAAGTTCCATCCGCCCGTGGGCCGGTCGGAGGTGGCGTGCTTGATGCCCGCTTCGCCGTCGTGGCTGACATACATGAGGTGGTAGGTATCCCCCACCTTCGTTATATCGCCGTCGATGGCCGAGATTTTTTCGTCGGGATACTGAAACAGCACCGTCGGTTCCGTTTCGATGGTGTCGAAAGCCTCGTTCACATAGACGTAGTAGAGTTTGTTGGGCTCGTTTTTCTGTCTCATGGTCAGGTAGACCATGTAGCGCCCCGCCTGGTCGTCGTAAATCGTTTCCGGAGCCCATGCGCATCCGATTTCCTTCCATGCGGTGAACAGGCTGTCGAAATTCTGTACGGAGTGCGTCCAGTGGAGCAGGTCCCACGACTTCATCATCACGATGCCGCGGTTGTTGCCCCATCCGTAGACGTCGGATTGCCGTTCCCACTCCAGCTCGCGCTTGCCTTCGCGGCGGCCGTAGATGTGCAGGTCGGTCATGGTCATGTAGAAGGCTCCGTCGGGGCCGCGGTAGATATGCGGGTCGCGTATGCCTTTCTGAAGGGCGACGGTGTCGCCGGCGATTACGGGACGGTCGTTGTTGAGCGCCCTGAACTGACGTCCGTCGTAGCTGACGGCCATGTGCAGGCCGTGGTCCTCGTCCTTGTGATATACCATCAGATAGGCTTTCATCTCCTTCTCGTCGGGTTTGTAGCTCCGATAGCGGAAGTCGCTGAATTCGCTCTCGCCCTTTCCGGCCGTCATCAGGCCGGGACGCACCGCCAGAAAACCACGCAGGTTGTTGTGGTTCATCTCCGAGAGGTCGAGGCCCTCGCCCAGCCGCTGCCAGTTCGTTCCGTCGCCGCTCACCCGGGCCGTCATCCGGTTCCCCGCATTGCTCAGGCGGATGTAGCTCCCCTTCTTCGTCCTGCAGGCGATTTTCTTCAGCAGTTCGCCCTTATGATAGAGGTAGAACCATTTGCCGTCGGTGGTGACTCCGCTGTACGTTTTTTCGTTGTAGAAGAGCATCAGGCCGCTCTCTGCGGCTCCGTTCCTCACCTTAACCTGCACGTCGTATCCTTTGTCCTCGGCCGTGGTCAGCAGGTAGCGGGCATCGCCCGCCCCGTCGCCTTTGCCCTGCATCAGCAGTCTGCCCCCGCCGGGACGGACGGTGTGCGGTGCGTATTCGCGATAGAAGGTCCATTGCAGTCCGAGCGTGTCGGAGCGGAAGTCGTCGCTGAGCGTGAAGCCGTGTCTTATGGTCTTCTCCGCTTTGGGAAGCGGCTGCGATTTTTTGGTGCGGAACCATCCGTCGGCAGTCCACTCGACGGGTTCGAGCAGCGTCTGGCGGCCCAGCGAGTGGTATCCGTTGGCGTATGCGTGATAAACCATCCACCAGTTGCCGTCGGCATCGTCGATGAGCGTACCGTGTCCTTTCGACCACCAGGCGTCGGTCTGCGAATAGGTGTGCACGACGGGGTTGTAGGGCGACTCCTCCCAGGGGCCTTCCGGCTGCCGGGCACGCGCACTCACAATCATGTGGCTGGTGGCGGGGCCGGCCGTTCCGCCCTCGGCCGATGTCAGGTAGTAGTAGCCGTTGCGGTATATCAGTTTGGGCGATTCCAGATACTTTTCGGGCCAGGCGCCCTCCGTCACCCAGTTTTTCGGGATGTCCCATCCGCGGTGCACCGTTTTCAGCGTGTCGGTCAGGGCCGTGCCCTCGGCGTTGAGCGGCGCCATGCGTCCGCGATGCACGAAGAGGTAGCGTCTGCCCGTCCGCGCATCCGCTATGTGTCCGGGGTCTATTCCATCCGAGCCCTCCACTTCGACGGGGCTCGACCACGGGCCCTCGATTTTGTCGGCGATACATACGTACACCTTCCTGTTCGAGGGGAAGTAGAGATAATATTTGCCGTCGTGTTTCAGCAGTTCGGGCGCCCACGCATCGTTTATCTGCTGTGTGGCGACCCGGCATACCGGCTCCCAGTTCACCAGGTCCTGCGAGTGCCAGATGAGGAATCCGGGATTGTAGTTGAACATGGAGTGCGTCATGTAGAAGTCGCGTCCTTCTCGCATGATGCTCGGGTCGGCGTAGTCGCCCGCCAGGATGCAGCGGGGGAATCCCTGCGCCAGCGCGGCGGCCGCGACGAGCGTCAGGGAGAGTGTCAGTAAAAATTTTTTCATCTGTCTGTCGTTTAGTGTTTGGGCGGCGGAGGGTCGTGGCCGGTCGAACGGCCGGCGGCTTCCGTTTACAAAAATAGGAAAATTTTTCGTATGGCAGCCGTTCGTTTTTGCAAATTCGGGTGTTTCCCCGGCCGGAAGCGGCGCGGCTCCCCGTTTTCCGCGCTCCTCGCACGACTTTTGCAGAAGGAGGTTGCGAAAGTCGAATTAAAAAACGCAATCGTATGATTCTTTGGATTATCGTCTATTGGGTAGGTGTCGCCATCGCCGTGTGGAGCGTGGCCGACCTGTTCATGAACAAGAACATCTCCATCTGGTGGAAACTGCTCATTTCGCTGGTGCTGCTCTTTTGCAGCTGGATAGGATGGCTGCTCTATTTTCTGGTCATCCGCGGCATGCTGCCCGATTACCGGCGCGAATAGCCCCTGCCGCCGGGAGGCGGCGGAGTGCGGCCCGGCGGCCGCTCCGTCTCTTTTTGCGAACCGTCCCCGCAGGCGACACTCCTGCGGGGACGGTTCGGCATTTCGGCGGACGAAGCGAGGGGCATGCGGAGGGTCATCTCCGCATCTGCTCCTCCAGGTCGAGAGTCCCTCTGTAATCGAGTATGCTGCGGTCGCAGGCTTCGAGCAGTTCGCGACGGTTCCCGAAACGTTCCACGCCCACGTCGGGGGTGTCCGTCTCCTTCTCGCGGCCCGCGTCCCAGCAGTTGTAGCGGAGCGTGATTTCCACGGGAATGTCCTCTGTGATGACCTTGTCCACCAGCTCTTTTCCCGCGAAGTGATGGCTGTAATTCACGAAATAGGTGGCGGCCAGTTCGCGCCGGTGTTTTTCCACGTAGTCGCCGAGCTGCGAAAAGAGCGTGTCGATGCGCATCGACACGCACAGCACCTGCTCTTTCTTCCGGTACTCGATGCGCGTGAAGCGTGCGTTGCGGTAGTTGTCTTTGGCGGTGCGGGCCGCCTTGCCCAGGTTCACCTGCGCTATCTGGTAGTCGTCCCAGCGGCCTATGCGGGCCTCTTTCATCACCGTTTCGAGCGATTTCTCCTCTATGGTAGGCACATGCACCTCTGCGGGCGCACTCTGCTGCCGTGTCTTTTTCCGGCTGGACTCGCCCGTTCCGCCCGTGGTGACCGACAGATTCGAGAAGAGGAACAGCAACAAGAGCAGGGCCGCTACGTTATTGGGCGAAAAGATTCGGTTTTCCATATCTCTGAATATTCTCGGGGTTCGGCATTCGGTTTCCGTTTACAGTGTGTCGTAGTGTCCGTCGGGTTCGCGGCGCCACACGTTGCCGTCGGTGCACACGCAGCGGCCGGAGGAGATGTGACTCACCACGTAGTGCGGGTTGCCGTTGGCATCGGTCACCACGCCGTCGGCCTCCACCGGCGGGGCGGCGTATCCGGCTGCTCCGCCGCCCGCGAGCGAGAGGAACGAGAGGAAGCCGACCAGCGGATGGATGTGCATGGCGGTTTGCAGACATTGTATGGTGCAGTAGATGCCGATGAACAGCAGCATCAGGCAATAGAAGAGCGTGAAGAAGTCGAATCGCAGGAGGCTGGCCACTCCGGTTTTCACCGAACACACGGCCAGTGCGACGGCTGCGCTGGCCATGACCGTGAGCACTATCCAGGCCAGCAGGCATACGAAGAATCCGTCGGCCATCCCCAGCAGATAGGTCAGCGAGGTCCATAACGGAGAAATCACCGCGACGATGCCGCCGGTCTGCAGCGCGCCGCCCAGCACGACCCCTGCGGCGAGCAGGCCGTTTTTCGCGCCGCGCCCGCCGGTTCTGCCCCGTGCGAGCCGCAGGAGCAGCAGACCGCACAGGATGCTGGCGGCGGCGATGCCGAGTTTGGCGAATGTCTCGTTTTCGTGCTGGCGCAGGTTGAAGCACTGACAGGCGAAAAACAGCGCCAGCTGTATCGACAGGCTCACGAACGAAAGAGCCGTCTCTTTACAATAGTTCCACATTTTTTCATCTGTTTTTTCGGGTTTCGGCAAAAAAAGGCCGTGCTTGCGGGTAGCACGGCCTTTCCGTCGTACCGGGGGCCGGTTGCTTCGGGCGCCCTACTCTTCCGGCTGGATGATGGTTTTGCCGTGGTCGGCGGCTACGGCGCGTTTCCAGCGCTGGTCATAGCCCGGGGTGTCGGGCGAGGCGGGGATGTTCCGTCCGTTGCCGTTGTCCTTGAATCCGCCGGCATCCTCCTTTTTCACGTTGCCGTCGATGTATTTCACCAGCAGATAGCGGTCCAGGGCGCTCCAGCGGTCGAACAGTTCATCTGCGGTGCTCGTCGAATAGGCGGTCAGCAGTTTTTTCAGGGCCTTGGGTTTCGAAGCCACCTTCAGCGCCTCGGCGTCGATGCGCTTCACCTCTTCCAGGCGGTCGTTCTCCCACTGGTCGGTCACCTTGCGGATGTCCTTGCTCATGGCGTCGTAGCGCATGTAGGCGAAGTTGGTGACGCGGTTGAAGAGCCAGAAGGCGGAGGTGGGCGAATATTCGGTCATGTGGCCGTTGCCCTCTCTGAAGCACTCGGGCACGTCGGTCACCGAGCAGTAGATGGGCGTGAGGCACGAAGTGGCGGCATCGTCCACGCCGAACCACAGAATGCCGCCCATCGATGCGGGCACGTGGTCGCGGGTCTGGGCCACGAACCAGAATCCGGTCTGCTGGGTCGCCGTGGCGCGTTCGTTGATGTAGGTCTTGCCGTCCACCTGCCAGCTCATGGGCCTCCAGCGGTAGCCGAGTCCCACGCCGCCCGCACCCACGTCCTGGGTCATGTCGAGCGGAGTGCCCTCGTAGTGGTCGCGCATGCAGTCGAAGACCTCTTTGGGCGAAATCTTGTCGGTGGGTTTCACCCACAGGGGCATCCGGTTTGCGGCATTGTAGCCCATGGCATAGTCGAGGTAGCGGTCCATGCCGTCGGTGATGCGGCGGAAGAAGCTCCACACGCGGGCTTCGCAGGCTCTCATGCCGCTGAAGTCGAGCGGACAGTAGGTGTCGCTGAAGCTGAACTCCTCGTCGCTGCCCTCGTAGAGGCCCTTTTCACGGGCGAAAGAGATGACATCGGGGGCGTAGAGGCAATTCTCGGGGTCGTTCTTGGGGAACTGCGTGATGCGGGCCTGGTTGGCATGGGCGCACACGTAGCCGTCGGGAATGCGGCGGGCCACCCATACGATGCCCTTGTTGCCGGGCCCCTTGCCGATGAGCTCCATAATCCACGCTTCGTTCTGGTCGGCGATGGAGAACGACTCGCCGCTGGAGGCGTAGCCGTAGGTGTTGGCCAGCTCCACGATGGTGGCGATGGCCTCGCGGGCGGTCTTGGCACGCTGGAGGGTGACGTAGATGAGCGAGCCGTAGTCCATGACAGCCTCCGGGTCGCGCAGCTGGCTCAGGCCGCCGAAGGTGGTTTCGGCGATGACCAGCGAATGTTCGTTCATATTGCCCACCGTCGAATAGGTGACAGGCGCCTGCGGGATGCGGCCCATGAATTTGCCGGTGTCCCACTCGTAGATATCCATCATGCCGGCGGCTTTGGCGAGCGGATTGTATTTGTAGAGTGCTCCGTAGAGCTGATGGCTGTCGGCGGCGTAGCTCACCAGGATGCTGCCGTCGGTCGAGGCGCCTTTGGTGACGATGAAGTTGGTGCAGGCCTCGCTCCGCAGAAGCGGTGCGGCCGCGGCGGAGGCGAGCAGCAACGCGGTCAGGATGATTTTTTTCATGCGATTCAGTTATTTTTCAATTCGTTATCGATTCGTTTGCCGACCGGAGCATGGTGAAAAACGGTGTAAAATATGACCGGTCATGGACAAAAATAGGAATTTTTTATCTATTTTTACAACAGCAAAGCAACCAAAATGTCGATAGAAAGCAAAATACACGAACTGCAACGCACTTTACCCGAAGGCGTAACGCTGGTGGCCGTCTCCAAGACCTATCCGGCGGAGGATATCCTGCAGGCTTACCGGGCCGGCCAGCGCATTTTCGGAGAGAGCCGTCCCCAGGAGCTGGCGGCCAAGCACGAGGCGCTGCCCGCCGACATCCGCTGGCACATGATTGGTCATCTGCAGACCAACAAGGTGAAGTACATCGCCCCCTTCGTCGAACTGATTCACTCGGCCGACAGCGCCCGGCTGCTGGAGACCATCGACCGGGAGGCGGCCAAGAACGGCCGGACCATCGACGTGCTGCTGGAGATACATGTGGCCCGCGAGGAGTCGAAACACGGCTGGAGCTATGCGGAGCTGAACGACTACCTCGGCAGCGGAGCCTACCGCCGGCTGGAGCACGTGCGGTTCCGCGGAGTGATGGGCATCGCCACCAACACCGACGACATGCAGACGGTGCACGACGAATTTACGCAGCTGGCCCGCTGTTTCGACCGATTGAGGCACGATTTTTTCTCGGAGTCGTTCGACACCCTCTCCATGGGCATGACCTCCGACTATCCGCAGGCCGTGGCGTGCGGCAGCAACATGGTGCGCATCGGCAGCTACATTTTCGGCAGCAGGTCCTATTGACTCGCAGAGAGGGTGCACACGTAACCCTTAATACGAGCAACGGATGGCAGACATCACAACCACTTATCTGGGGCTGGAGCTTCCCGGCCCGGTAATCGTCGGCAGTTCGCCCTTCACGGCCGATGCCGACAAGATAGCCTCCCTGGCACGGCACGGTGCGGGGGCGGTCGTACTCAAATCGATTTTCGAAGAGCAGATTGCGGGCGAAGCGGCCTCGCTGGAGCGCTACTCCGACTATCCCGAAGCCGCCGACTACCTGCACCGCTACATCGGCGAGAACAATCTCGAACGGCACCTCGAACTCATCGCCGCCGCCAAAAGCCGGGTGGACATTCCCGTCATCGCCAGCATCAACTGCTACTCCGGCGGCGACTGGATTGAATATGCCCGCCGGATGGCCGATGCGGGAGCCGATGCGCTGGAACTCAACATCTATCTGCTGCCTACGGACATGAATCTCTCCTCCGATGCCATCGAGAGCGGCTACCTCGACACGGTGAGCCGCGTGACGGCCGCCGTGTCGGTTCCGGTCTCGGTCAAACTGGGCATGCGTTTCACCAACATCGGACGCATCGCCATGGAGGTCTACTACCGCAAGGCCCGCGGCGTGGTGATGTACAACCGCTTTTTCGAGCCCGACATCGACGTCGATTCCATGCGTCTGGTCTCCACGGGTTCGGCGCTGAGCCACCCCTCCGAACTGCGCAACGCCCTGCGGACGGTGGCCATGTGCTCCTCCCAGCTGCCCGAGCTCGACATCGCCGTCTCCACGGGCGTCCACAGCGGCGAAGACGCCGTCAAGGCGCTGCTGGCGGGAGCGTCGGCGGTGCAGGTCTGCTCGACGCTTTTCCTCCACGGACTCGATGTCATCGGCGAAATCAACGGCTACCTGGCCCGCTGGATGCGCACCCACACCTTCCCCACCGTGGGCAGTTTCCGCGGTGCGCTGAGTTTTCGCGAGTATTTCGATAAAAACGCCTATCTGCGGGTGCAGTACATGAAGACTTTCATGTAGAATTGATTTCCAATGATTTTTATCGCTGAAAATCAATCATATAAGAAAATAACGATACAACTATCCGTTAAGGGAAAAGAGAGGGTGAAATAGTTGCTTTCAGGGAGTGAAAGGATTAGAAAAGGTGTGTGTGTTGAATGAAAGATTTAACTAAACCTTAACAGTCAATAAGATTTTTTATCTAATTAGACGCAAGTCACAAAAGGTCTGTAGTTACAGCGTAGCCATCCTCTTGAAAATGGGCATTGAGATGGCTTTCGACCGAATTAAAGTAAAATGCTTCGCAATCTTGTAGGTTATGATACCACAAAATTGCGAAGCAACTATACAGTGATAAAAAAATTATTTCTTGATTTGAGATTGAATTGATGTCATCGCATCATTATAATTGGTTTCGATAGCTCCAGATTTCAAGATTCCAGTCTCAAATAACCGCAAAAGAAAATCATTATATGATTCGTTGTGATTCCTACTGGTCAAATATGTATATATTATTGGAGCCAATACAAGACTGCCATCAACGTATTGAGAGAATTCATCATAAACATTTTGAGCGTCACGTATTCCTAACTGATTAGAGATATACACCTCTGCTGCTACAACAAAAGCTTCGTTTCGACCTTCCCCGTGTTTTTGAGCTATCGATTCTTTGCTGCGATAAAAAGTATCATTATCAAGTTCTCCCAATTTTGCCATTAGTTCGGGTGAAAGATAAAGATTATGCAGGTTCTCGTGAATATATATATTCATGAAATTTAATCTCAACTGCTTTTCAATTTCTGGGTCAAGAATTAGCGGAGTGCAACAAAAAGATTCATCAGAAAGATTGAAAGCATTATCAATATCCAAAATGTATATTTTGGATTGTGTATCAGGTAGAGCTTGTGGAAAGAAAAAATGTGTAAGACTGTCATTTATTGCTTTCAGCAAATCGTGATTCAAACTATAATTGTCAATATGGGACTTCAATGTGGGATAGATTGTTTTATCCCAATACTCCGAGTATCCGCTATCGACTAATTGCTGCATAACATAAGCCAGTTGAGGCTGAACAGTCAGGATACCTTTCGCCCACTCAATATCACAAGCTAAACTATCCAAATGCTGAATTGTGAAAAGGCATTTAGAAATATCATCTTTATCTCCGTCAATTTCAGAATAAAGATTACAAAGTTTAGATGCAGTGCAATTTGAATTAATCTCTGCAACATTTGCGATAAAGACAGAATCCACACATAGTTGAGCAAACCGCGAATTATCTTTGAGATGGTCGATATACTGAGGCGAACACAATAAGTCAAAACATTTAGAGGTGTTGAATACCTCGCCGAAAGAATTAACTCCCGGAAGTAAAACGAATAGTATAAAAAGTATATAAATTCTTATTGTAGACATAGCAATATCTTTTATTTTCATGCGCAAAGTTACTAAAAAGCGGTGAGATTCGGGCTATTATCCCCCAAAAACAAGATAGTATGTTAGAGATTGATACATTTCTCATTTTTGTTCGGGGCAGGCATCTTGAAGGTCTGGGTGCCGGAGACAGTTGTCAAGGAACGAAAGAGAGCCCGGCCTTTCGGAGCCGGGCTCTCTTTCCGCTTCCGTGCGGGACGCTCCTTGGGGGCGTCCCTTTTTTCTGCCCGGCGGCCTTGCGCCGAAGCCTTCGCCGGGGCGGCTTATCTGATGCGGATTCGGCGGCCGAGACGCAGGATGGTCGTGGGGGTGAGATTGGCGTTCAGCCGGCATATCTTGCTGACCGAGGTGCCGTATCGGCGGGCCAGTGCGCCGAGCGTGTCGCCCTGGCGGATGGTGTGGTAGACCTCCCCCGCCGAATTCATGTTCACGGTCTCCTTGCTTCCGTAGCGCGAATAGATGCTGAAATGGGCCTTCTTGAGGGTGATGGAGTCGCTGCGCAGCACGCCCTTTTCGAAGTCTATGAGCCGCTCGGGGTCGAACGACTGTCCCAGGTAGCGGGTTTCGTAGTGCAGGTGGGGTCCCGTGCTGCGTCCGGTGTTGCCGCCGTAGCCGATGAGCTCGCCCGCCTTGACATACTCGCCGATTTGCACCAGCCGCTTGGAGAGGTGTCCGTGGTAGGTCTCCAGTCCGTTGGGATGGCGTATGATAATCAGGTTGCCGTATCCGCCGCGGTTGTAGGTCGAAACCCGCACTTTCCCCTCGAAGGTGGCGTAGACCGGTTCGCCCACCTTCAGCGGGAGGTCGATGCCGTGGTGCGCCCTGCCGCGCCGGATGCCGTAACGCGAGTAGACCTTGCCTTCGCGGGGCATGTGGAATTCGCTGAGGCTGTCGATGAGTTTGAGGGTCACCGAATCGGGCAGCGAAGCCAGCGACACCTCCCGGTAGGAAGAGATATTGACCGTGTCCCAATACTCGTCGTAGGCTTCGGCGTCCATGTATTTGGGAGCCTCGAGCTGGAGATATTCCCAGGTCTTGTCGGCGAAGAGCACTATTTTAACGAATTTGTCGGGCGTGTCGATGGTGTCCATCGCCCCTTTTTCCTCCGTCGGCACCGCGGCGGCGAAGAGGTCCACCGAGAGCGTATCGGGAACGGAAATCTCCTGTGCGCAGGCGGAGCGGAGAGTCGGAACGGAAAGAACGGCGAGGGTTATCAGGGACGAAAAAAGATGTTTCACGAGTCGGATGGTTTATTTGTACCCGACAAAATTAATAAAAATAAACCGAAACTCCGGTCCTCCGGCTCTCTTTTTCGCCGGTTTTACTCTTCTCCGCTCTCCTTGAGAAACGACGCGGCCTGCTCGAGCGCCCGGTAGAACTCCTCTCCGAAGCGGCGAATCAACGGCTCCCGGAGTGCCTGATAGACCGGGATTCCGAGCCTGCGGCCGCAGGCCACCGCATCGCGGCAGACGCTCCAGCGGTGGTAGTTGAGTCCGTAGGTGCCGTTGGAGAAGCGGGCCACGCGGATGGGATAGAGATGGCACGAAACGGGTTTGCGGAATGGGGTGCGGCCCTCGGCCCAGGCTTTTTCGATGGCGCAGAGCGTGATGCCGTTCTCGCGGTACGAGAAGGCGCACTCGGCCTCCTCCACCAGCGGCGTGGTGTAGTCGCCGTCGCAGTCCACCACCACGAAGCCCTGCCGCTCCACGGCCCGCACCCCCTCGGGGGTCATGTAGGGCTTGTAGTGCTCCCATTCGGCTTCCAGCGTGTCGGCCTCCTCGAGTTCGAGCGGCGCTCCGGCGTTTCCCTCCACGCAGCAGATTCCCTTGCAGCGGCCGAGGTCGCAGCAGAAGGGTTCGGTCAGTATCTCCCGGCTGATTATCTTGTCGTCTATCTGAAACATGTTTCGGTTCGGTGTCTCTTCTTAGGGGTTGTAGATGTCTTTGTATCTGAAGTCGAGGATTTCGTTTATCATCTCCGCATAGCCCGAGGCCTCGGTGTGCCCCGGCACGATGTCGGTCACGCGGGTGAAGTCGTTGAGCGCCTTCCCGAAGTCGCCTATCCGGTAGTAGAGTTTTCCCCGCTCCAGGTAGAGCGCGGCGTTCATCGGCGTCTGCCGGAGCGCCTGGGATACGATGGCTATTTCGCCCTCTATTTTGTTGCGCAAGTCCATAATCCTTTCTCTTTAATGTAGGCCGCCACCTCCCGGTCGAGCCATTCGCGGCACTCGCGGCCGTCGGTCAGCGCCTCTCTTATCGCGGTCGAGGAGACCTCCATGACCGGAGCGCCTTCGAGAATCGAGACCTGTCCGGGGTAAGGGTTTTCGAAGCGCTTTTCCCGCGGGTAGACCCACACGGGATATTCGTCGAGAATCCGTCGGTACTCCTTCCAGCGCACCAGCTGCGGCAGCAGGTCGCTTCCCATGAGCACCGAGTAGTCGTACTGCGGATGGTTCCTGCGGAGGTAGTCGAGCGTATCGATTGTATAGGAAGGTCTCGGTAGCACAAATTCTATGCCCGAGGGGACGATGCGCTCGGGATAGGCGCTGTTCCTGCAGGCCAGTTCGGCCATGGTGAAGCGGTCGGCCTCGCCGGCCAGTTCCGAAGCGTCTTTGAGCGGATTCCGCGGCGAGACCACCAGCGCGAGCCGGTCGCACAGCCCCTGCTTCACCGCATATTCGGCCATGGCGATATGGCCCCGGTGCACGGGGTTGAACGAACCGAAGTAGAGCATCATCTTTTCCATGACGGTCCGTTCGTTATCTTCCGATGAAATCCTCCACTATCCGCCGGGCCTCCTCCACGGCGGTCTCCAGCCGGTCGTTCACCACGATGTGGTCGAAACGGGGGGCCTTGGCGATTTCGCTTTCGGCTTTGGCGATGCGCTTGGCGATGGTCTCCGGCGAGTCGGTGCCCCGGCCCACGAGCCTTCGTTCGAGCTCCTCCACCGACGGCGGCATGATGAAGAGCGAGAGCGCCTGCTCTCCGAAAATCTCCTTGAGGCGGATGCCGCCCATCACATCCACGTCGAAGATGATGATGTGGCCCCGCTCCCATATCCGCTCCACCTCCGAACGCAGCGTGCCGTAGCAGGTCCCTTTGTAGACCTCCTCCCACTCCACGAACTCCTGCCGGGCGACGGCCCGTGCGAACTCCTCCGAGGAGAGAAAATAGTAGTCCACGCCGTGTCGTTCGGTTCCGCGCGGAGCCCGGCTGGTGGCCGAGACCGAGAATTCGAGTCGGGGACAGTACTCCAGCAGGCGTCTCACGATGGTGGTTTTGCCGGAGCCGCTGGGGGCTGAAAAAATGACGAGTTTACCCATTTTGTTGCAAGGCTATTGTTTAGATTAGGTTTCTTGGGGTCGTCCGCCGGGGTCGCGAGGGGTAAACGGTCGCATCCCCGCCGGAGGCGTTAGAGGATGTTGAGCACCTGCTCCTTGATTTTCTCCAGTTCGTCTTTCATCTGCACCACGATGCGCTGTATGGTGCTGTCGTTGGCCTTGGAGCCGAGGGTGTTGATTTCGCGCCCCATCTCCTGGGAGATGAATCCCAGCTTGCGCCCCACCCCCTCCTCCGAGGCGGCCACCTCGTGGAAATAGCGGCAGTGGTTCTCCAGGCGCACCTTTTCTTCGGTGATGTCCAGTTTCTCGATGTAGAAAATCATCTCCTGCTCCAGCCGGTTCCTGTCGGCCTCGACGCCCACGGCGGCGATGCCCTCCAGAATGCGTGCGCGGACAGCCTCCGTGCGGGCCTTCTCATAAGGGGTCACGCTCTCTTTCAGGTCGCGGATTTTATCGACCCGGCGCAGCAGGTCGGCGATGAGGGTGGCTCCCTCCTGGGCCCGGAACTCCTGCAGGCGTTCCACCGCCTCTTCGGTAGCGGCCATCAGGGCCTGGCGTTCGCGTTCGCCGATGCCGCTCTCTTCGGCGGAGACCACCTCGGGCAGCCGCAGAACGGCCTGCACCAGCGCGGCTTCGGCCTGGTCGGAGAGCTGCTCGGAAAGTCCCAGTTCGCGGCGGATTTGGCCAATCTGCCGCCAGTAGGCGGCGAAAGCCGCTCCATTGACGAGCGCCCCCACGGCACTCTCTGCGTTCTCGACGCTGACGAACACATCCACCTTGCCCCGCTGTACGGCCCGGGCAATCAGGTTGCGCATTTCGTATTCGCACTGCCGGTAGGCTGCCGGCAGCTTCACCGACAGGTCGAGTTGTTTGCTGTTCAGGGAGCGAATCTCCACCGTTATTTTCTTATCGTCGATATCGGCCACGGCCTTGCCGTAGCCTGTCATAGATTTTACCATTTGCCATATCGTTATTAAACGAGTGCAAATATAATAATATTCATCGAAAATCGAAAGCACGGTCGGCTAAGTCCGGTCCGCGGCGGCGAAGCCGTTTTTTCGGGACGAATATAATACCCCCTGCCGGTGAAAACCGTGGGTCGTCACCCGTTTCAAAGTGCGAGCCGGAACACGTACTGCGACATGCTCCGGCTCGCGCGTTCGGGTCATACCCCGCGATGTGCGCTATCACTTCTTGGTATACTGGTTATGACCCATGGGATTGTTGTTGTGCGACGAGCGGCTCGAGTTGGCGGACGACGAGGTGGCACGGCCGGTGCCGCGACTGGCGGAACTGCCGCGCGAGATGGTCGTGCGACTCGACTTCACGGACTTGTTGCTGCTCTGGCGTCCGGTGGATTTACATGTAGACTCTTTCATGATTCATAAATTTTAGGTTACACATCGGGAAACCGGCGCAAAGCGTCCCGGAAGGTTCCGGGACCCTCTTTCCGGCACGGCTCCCCTTCGCCGGGGAACGATGCAAAATGTATACCACGGATATTCCGGAAAGTCCGCCGCATGGTGCGTTTCGGACCGGGCCGCCTCACTGCTGCTCCACAGGGCGGCGACGGCGCACGGAGGAGCTTTTCTGCTGCGAGGTGTCGTAGTCGCACCATTGGAGTCCCTCCCTTTTGGAGGAGGCTTTGCGGATTTCGCCGCTGCGCACCTTGCTCAGCTTCTTGTCCGCGCTTCTCACCGAGGCTACGGTGCGCTCCGTGCCTTTCGGTTCGAGGGCGGTCAGCCCGTCGGTGTCGAGCACCTGCTGATAGGGATTTTCCACATACTGCCACTCCTCGCCGAGTCCCGAGCTGACGCCCTCGTTCCACGGGCCGCGGGCTTCGGTGCCTATCGAGTGGTTCGAGTAGAGGTTGCTGTACCGCGGGTCGCTCTGCAGCACGCCGGGAGGGAAGTTGGGCCGAATCGTGTCGAGCGCCGCCTCGAACTGCTGGAAGTGGGCCACCTCGCGTGTCATCAGGAAGTTGAGCGTGGCCAGCACATCCGGGTCGTCGGTGAACTGCATCAGGTATTCGTAGACGATTTTGGCCCGCGATTCGGCGGCGATGTTCGAACGCAGGTCCACGGTCAGGTCGCCGTTGGCATTGACATAGGAGCCCTGCCAGGGAGCCCCGTTGCTGTCGGTGAGCCGGGGACCGCCGCCGGTCAGCACGCCGAACTGGGGATTGACGGCGAAAGCCGAGTGGATGAAGTCGTCCTTGGCGAACTCCTCGCCGAAGACGTCGTTCCTTTCGGCCGCATCCTTCAGGTTGGCGTTCACACCGGTCAGCAGCATCTGGATGGTGGCGCCCACGATTTCCAGATGTCCGAGTTCTTCGGTGGCGATATCCATCAGCATGTCGTACTTGTCGGGATAGGGGTTGTGGCAGGCGAAAGCCTGCACGAAATACTGCATGGCAGCGGCCAATTCGCCGTTGCCGCCGCCGAACTGCTCGAGCAGCAGCCGGGCGAAGCGGGGGTCGGGCCTCGACACCCTCGCCTTGAACTGGAGTTCTTTGGAGTGATAAAACATAAGCGTTGCGTTTTTTTTGGTTGGACATGGCTCGTTCCCGCGGACGGGAGGCGCCGCGGCACCGCTCGCACGGGCCGTTCCGCCGCAGCCGCCGGGGAACATCATCACCGGACAGGTATGCAAAATGCGTACAAACGGAACATCGCCGCGGACTTTTCGGCCGCTTTTCGGGCCTTCGCGCGTCGTTTCCGGAGCCGCCCTGCGGCGGATGCGATTGCGGCAGATATTTTGCACTTCTGCGATTCGCTTTTCTCCGGACGCATGAAAATCGACGCAACGACAAAAAGACTGATAGCACTGCAACGCGACGAGGCCACCCTGTGCGAGGTGTACCGCCGGTTGTCCGAGGCGGGGGCCGACTGCGAACGCAACCGGCTGCTGCGCCGTCTCGCGGACGACGAGCGGCGGCACCTCCGCGAACTGGAGCGGCTCACGGGACAGCGCGTCGATGCCGACGGCCGGCGGGTCCGGGCCTATCGCTGCATGGCCCGGCTGCTGGGAGCGACGTTCGTGATGGGACAGATGGTGCACTGCGAGAAGTGTTCGGAAAAGAGCTACGCCCGTCACTCCGACACGCCTGCTCTGGCCGCTCTGGCCCGGGACGAGCGGCGGCACCGCCGGGAACTGACGGCCTTCGTGGTGAGCATGCCGCTCTCCTACATCAGTTCGGTGGTGCTGGGGCTGAACGACGCCCTGGTCGAATTCACCGGTGCGCTGGCCGGGTTCACCCTGGCGCTCGACGATTCGCGGCTGGTCGCACTGACGGGCGGAGTGACCGGCATCGCGGCGGCCATGTCGATGGCCGCTTCGGAATATCTTTCGACCAAGACCGGCCGGAGCGAAGGCAAGCGGCCGCTCAAAGCGGCGCTGTGCACGGGCAGCGCCTACGTGGTGACGGTGTCGGTGCTTCTGCTGCCCTTTCTGTTCTTCTCCGATGCGTTTTTCGCATTGGGGGTCATGCTGGTCGCCGCACTCGCCGTCATCGCGTCGTTCAACTACTACTATGCGGTGGTCCGCTGCGAAAACTTCCGGCGCCGTTTCCTGGAGATGAGCGCCCTGAGTTTCAGCATCGCCGGAATCAGCTTCCTGGTGGGCTATCTGCTCAGGCGCTTCAGCGGCATCGAGCGGTAGGATGCCGGGCTGCGCTCCGCCGAGACGTCCATCGGAACAAACCTGCCTATGGTTACATGCGGGAACCCCCCGTCGGATAGCCGGGAATCCCCTGTGGAAATACTTCAATCCCCTGCGCCGGGAGCAGAACGTGTGGGTGGAAGAGGCGTTTTTTTGTATCGGCGACGCCGGAATGGAATACCTTTTGCAGGATTCCCGACTGTCATTAACAACCAAATTATTTATAACTATGAAAAAATTCTTACTGTTTTTCGTATCTGCAGCCGCAGCCTTCTGCGTGAGCGCCGCACCTCAGACCATCGATTTCGACAAGTTGCCCCAGGCTTCTCAGGAGTTCATCCGCATGCACTTCCCCACTGAAAAGGTGAAGTCGGTGGAGCTCGACCGCGAGGCTTCGTGGGACAAGTACACCGTCTATTTCACCAGCGGCAACCAGGTGTCGTTCGAAGGCGGCAGCGGCGACTGCTCGCAAATCATCATGAAGAACGGCGCCGTGCCCGCCTCGGCCGTTCCCGAGAAGATAAGAGCTTATGTCACCAACGCCTATCCCCGTGCTCAGATTGTCATGATACAGACCACCGCCGACGGTTGCAAGGCGGCTCTTGCGGACGGTACCGAACTCTATTTCGACAAGGACGGCAACTTCGTGAAAGCGACCAAATAGTTCGCCCTCCGCGAACCATGTCAGGGCGGCCCCGAAAAGGGTCGCCCTCTCTGTTTCGTCTCTGCCGGGTCCGGGCTCCGTTCCGCATCCGGCAGACGCCGCTGCGGGCTTCGCGGCCCGTTTCCGCACCCGGAGCGCCGCCGCTCCGAACCGCCGAATGTCGTATTTTTACATGAAGCGAACGAAATTAGCGCTTCGGAATCTTGATTTATTGAAAAAAAATAGGTAGCTTTGTCTATCGGATTGAAATTGTTTCCGTCGTTTCGACTTTCAATCCGAAACCGAAAGCCCGAATATTAATTTAACTTTAACAGATAAAGGTTATGAAAAAGCACAATTTTTACGCCGGACCGTCCATTTTGCCCCAGGTGGCCATCGAGAAAGCGGCCCAGGCCATTTTCGATTTTAACGGGACCGGAGTCTCTCTGCTGTCGATATCGCACCGCACCAAAGATTTCGAGGCCGTGGTCGGCGAGGCGGAGTCGCTTTTCCGCGAATTGCTCGGCATTCCCGACGGTTACAAAGTGCTCTTCCTGGGCGGCGGCGCCAGCACGCAGTTCTTCGAGGTTCCCTACAATCTGTTGGAGAAGAAGGCCGGTTACGTCAATACCGGCGTGTGGAGCAAGAAGGCCATCAAGGAGGCCAGACTCTTCGGCGAGGTGGAGGTGGTAGCCAGCTCCGAGGACCGCAATTTCACCTACATTCCCAAGGATTTCGCCATCCCCGCCGACCTCGACTACCTGCATATCACCACCAACAACACCATCTACGGCACCGAGTACCACAGCGACATCGATTCGCCCGTGCCCCTGGTGGCCGACATGAGCTCCGACATCCTCTCCCGTCCGGTGGATGTGAGCAAATACGCCATGATTTACGGCGGTGCGCAGAAGAACGTCGGCCCTGCCGGCGTCACCTTCGTCATCGTGCGCGAGGAGATTCTCGGCAAGGTGAGCCGCCCGCTCCCCTCGATGGTCGATTACCGCAACCACATCGCCAACGGTTCGATGTTCAACACTCCGCCCGTGTTCCCCATCTTCGTGATGAACGAGACCCTCAAGTGGGTCAAGCAGATGGGCGGCGTCGAAGCCCTGCATGCAATCAACCGCGAGAAGGCCGCTCTGCTCTACGACGAAATCGACCGCAACCGCCTCTTCGTCGGCACGGCGGCCCGCGAAGACCGCTCGCTGATGAACATCTGCTTCGTCATGGCACCCGGTTACGAGGAGCTGGCAGCCGAATTCCTGGAGTTCTCCAAGGAGCGCGGCATGGTGGGCATCAAGGGTCACCGTCTGGTGGGCGGCTTCCGCGCATCGTGCTACAACGCCCTGCCGCGCGAGAGCGTCGAGGCGCTGGTCGCCTGCATGCAGGAGTTCGAACGCCTCAAAGCCTGAGGTCATGGGCTACGTCTTCTACCACACGCCCGCGGGCGAAGGCCTCACGTGGGATGCGGCGGACGGGTCGCACAGAGACTTCGATTGTTTTACGACATTGATTAGAAAGAGTATGAAAATATTGGTAGCAACCGAAAAACCGTTTGCCAGGCAGGCGGTCGATGGAATCCGAGAGATTATCGAAAAGGCGGGATGCCAGCTGGCCCTGCTCGAAAAATATACCGACAAGAGCCAGTTGCTGGAGGCCGTGGCCGACGCCGATGCGCTCATCGTCCGCAGCGACAAGGTGACCGCCGAGGTGCTTGCGGCCGCTCCCCGTCTGCGGATTGTGGTGCGTGCCGGTGCGGGCTACGACAACGTGGACCTGGCTGCCGCCACCGCCCGGGGCGTGGTGGTGATGAACACCCCCGGCCAGAACTCCAACGCCGTGGCCGAACTGGCCGTGGGCATGATGATATTCATGGCCCGCAACCGCTTCACTCCCGGCACCGGTTCCGAAATCAAGGGCAAGACCCTCGGCATCCACGCCTACGGCAACGTGGGTAAAATCGTGGGCCGCTACGGCAAGGCGCTCGGCATGCAGGTGCTGGCTTTCGACCCCTTCATCACCGACCGGAGCGTGTTCGAGGCCGACGGCGTCGTCTGCGTCGATTCGGTCGAGGAGCTCTACTCCCGCAGCAACTACGTGTCGCTGCACATTCCCGCCACCGAGCAGACCCGCGGTTCGATTGGCTACGACCTGCTTTCGAAAATGCCCAAAGGGGCCACTCTGGTCAATACCGCCCGCAAGGAGGTCATCGACGAAGCGGGGCTGGAACGCGCCCTCGCCGAGCGCGAAGACCTCAAGTACGTCACCGACGTAGCCGCCGGCAATCAGGCGGTTCTCGAGGAGCGCTTCGGCAAGCGCGTCTTCGCCACCGCCAAGAAGATGGGCGCCGAAACCGCCGAGGCCAACATCAACGCAGGTCTGGCGGCCGCCCGTCAGATTGTGGATTTCTTCGCCACGGGATGCACCCGCTTCCAGGTGAACAAATAGTTCGGGTCTTCGATGCAATAATTTGAACCTAAACAGATAACAGACATGGTAAAGATTAAACCTTTCAAAGGTATACGCCCCCCGAAGGAGTATGCCGCCGAGGTGGCTTCCCGCCCCTACGACGTGCTCAATTCGGCCGAGGCCAAACAGGAGGCGACCGAACGTTCGCTGCTCCACATCATCAAACCCGAAATCGACTTCGACCCCATTGCCGACGAACACTCGCAGCAGGTCTACGACAAGGCTGTGGAGAACTTCAAGGCGTGGAAACAGAAGGGCTGGCTCGTGCAGGACGACGAGGAGCACTACTACATCTATGCCCAGACCATGGAGGGCCGCACGCAATACGGCCTGGCCATGTGCTGCCACTTCGAGGACTACCTGAGCGGCGCCATCAAGAAGCACGAGCTCACGCGCCCCGACAAGGAGGAGGACCGCATGATTCACGTGCGCAACCAGAGCGCCAACATCGAACCCGTCTTCTTCTCCTATCCGGCCGACAAGCGCATCGACGAAATCGTGGAGAACATCGTGAAGAACAACGCGCCCGACTACGACTTCACGGCGGCCGACGGTTTCGGCCACCACTTCTGGGTCATCCGCGACCGGGCCGTGAACGACCGCATCACCGAGATTTTCGCCGAAATTCCGGCGCTGTACGTGGCTGACGGCCACCACCGCACCGCAGCTGCCGCCCGTGTGGGCCAGGAGAAGATGAGCCAGAACCCCCGTCACACCGGCAACGAGGAGTATTGCTATTTCCTGGCGGTGACCTTCCCCGACAACCAGCTGCGAATCATCGACTACAACCGCGTGGTGAAAGACCTGAACGGCCTGAGCGAGGAGCAGTTCCTCGCCGCGCTGGAGAAGGATTTCGAGGTGAAGCGCATGGGTGCGGAGCCCTGCTCTCCCACCGGGCTGCACAACTTCTCGATGTATCTGGGCGGCGTGTGGTACAGCCTTACCGCCCGCCCCGGCACCTACGACGACAACGACCCCATCGGCGTGCTCGACGTGACGGTGCTCTCCGAGCGGGTGCTAGACCGCATTCTGGGCATCGAGGATTTGCGCACCTCCAAGCGAATCGATTTCGTGGGCGGCATCCGCGGCCTGGGCGAACTGAAGCGCCGCGTGGACAGCGGAGAGATGAAGGTGGCTTTCGCCCTCTATCCCGTCTCCATGTCCCAGCTCATCCACATCGCCGACACGGGCAATATCATGCCGCCGAAGACCACCTGGTTCGAACCCAAGCTGCGTTCGGGCGTGGTGATACACTCGTTCGAAGAGTAATCCGGACGGCGGAGGTCCGCCGGTCAGCCAGAGGGGAAATCGCACGCCGGTGCGGTTTCCCTTTTTTATCGGGGAATTCGACCCCGGACGGAGCTTTTCGCCGGTCGGAACCGCATTGCGGTGCAACGTACTCTCCCTGGAATTTTCGCCCCCGGGCGAAGCGTTCGCGGCCGGAACTTTCCGCAGGTCGGGGATGGAAACCGCACGCCGGTACGGGTTCCCTTTTTCCGGTTTTCGGAAGGAGCAGACCGCTCGAGGCGATGTTTGCGGCCGGTCGGAAGCGGAAATCGCGAAAAATGATACGAAAAGCCTTTCCGGAGTGCGAAAAAAAGGAGAAGAGACGAGGAAATCCGAGAATTAAACATTATATTTGTAAACAAAAATAACGAATCCGTTTACAAACTGTTAAGTTTTATGGCAAAAATTAAAGGAACTATAATCGTAGACAAAGAGCGTTGCAAGGGATGCGCGGTGTGCGTGGCATCCTGCCCGTTTCAGGTGTTGCACCTCTCGTCGCAGGTAAACGGGAGAGGCTATCCGTTTGCCGAAATGGAGCATCCCGACCAGTGCACCGGATGCGCGAGTTGCGCGGTGATTTGTCCGGACAGTTGTATCACCGTTTACCGTCAAAAATTTGAATAGGCTATGGAAAAAGAGGTACGTTTGATGAAAGGTAACGAAGTGATTGCCGAAGCGGCGGTTCGTTACGGTTGCGACGGCTATTTCGGCTACCCCATCACACCCCAGTCGGAGGTGATGGAATCCCTCATGGAGATGAAACCCTGGGAGACCACCGGCATGGTGGTCGTTCAGGCCGAGAGCGAGGTAGCCTCCATCAACATGGTCTACGGAGGCGCAGCATGCGGCAAGCGGGTGATGACCTCCTCGTCGAGTCCCGGCATCAGCCTCATGTGCGAAGGCATCAGCTACATCGCGGGGGCTTCGCTGCCGTGTCTCATCGTCAATGTGCAGCGCGGCGGACCGGGTCTGGGCACCATCCAGCCCTCGCAGAGCGACTACTTCCAGGCTACCAAGGGCGGCGGTCACGGCGACTACCACCTCATTGCGCTGGCACCCAACTCGGTGCAGGAGATGTACGACTTCGTGGGACTGGGTTTCGATTTGGCATTCAAATACCGTGTGCCGGCCATGATGCTGGCCGACGGCGTCATCGGACAGATGATGGAGAAGGTCGTGCTCGACGACCCGCGGCCCCGCCGCACCGACGAGCAAATCGAGCAGGAGTGCGGCGACTGGGCGCTCACCGGCAAGAAAAAGGAGCGGCAGCGCCATGTCATCACCTCGCTCGAACTCGACCCCTATGCCCAGGAGGTGGTCAATGAGAAGCTGCAAGCCACCTACCGTCTTATCGAAGCCAACGAGGTGCGCTACCAGACCACGGCCACCGAAGATGCCGACTACCTGCTGGTCGCCTACGGCTCTTCGGCCCGCATCTGCGCCAAGGTGGTGGAGATGGCACGCGAAGCGGGCTACAAGGTAGGTCTGCTGCGTCCCATCACCCTGTGGCCCTTCCCCGGCAAACCCATCGCCGAACTGGCCGGACAGGTCAAGGGCATTCTGTCGGTGGAACTCAACTCGGGTCAGATGATAGAAGACGTGCGTCTGGCGGTGAACGGACGCGTTCCCGTCGAGCACTACGGCCGCATGGGCGGTGTAGTCTACTCGCCCGGCGAGGTGTTCGAGGCATTGAAAGAGAAGATAATCAATAAAACGAAATAAGAGCTATGGCAGAGTTTGAAGTTGAAATAAAGCCCGAGAATCTGGTGTATGGCACTCCGAAGCTCATCACAGACCGAATCATGCACTACTGTCCCGGCTGCAGCCACGGCACCATCCACAAGCTGGTGGCCGAGGTCATCGAGGAGATGGGACTCGCCGAGAAGACCATCGGCGTTTCGCCCGTAGGCTGCTCCGTATTCGCATACAATTACATAGACATCGACTGGGTGCAGGCCGCCCACGGTCGTGCGGCCGCCGTGGCCACCGCCGTCAAGCGCCTCTATCCCGAGAAGATGGTCTTCACCTATCAGGGCGACGGCGACCTGGCCGCCATCGGTACGGGCGAGAGCATCCACGCCTGCAACCGCGGCGAGAACATCGTGGTCATCTACATCAACAACGCCATCTACGGCATGACGGGCGGTCAGATGGCCCCCACCACCCTGCTGGGCATGAAGACGGCCACCACCCCCTACGGACGCGACCCGAAGCTGCACGGCTACCCCTACAAGATTGCCGACATGATGGCCCACCTCGACGGCGTGTGCTACATCACCCGCCAGAGCGTCCACACGCCGGTGAACGTGCGCAAGGCCAAGAAGGCGCTGCGCAAGGCTTTCGAGAATGCCATGGCCGGCAAGGGCCTTTCGCTGGTGGAGTTCGTGGCCACCTGCAACAGCGGGTGGAAGCAGAGCCCGGTGGCCAGCAACCGGTGGATGGAGGAGAATATGTTACCGTTCTACCCTCTGGGAGACATTAAAGACATTTAAAGGTTATGACAGAAGAACTTATTATAGCAGGTTTCGGCGGACAGGGCGTTCTGTCGATGGGCAAGATTCTGGCCTACTCCGGCGTCATGCAGGACTACGAGGTGAGCTGGATGCCCTCCTACGGTCCCGAGATGAGGGGCGGTACGGCCAACGTGACGGTGATGATTAGCGACAAACCCATCAGCTCGCCCATCGCACACGAATTCGACACGGCCATCATACTCAATCAGCAGAGCATGGACAAGTTCGAATCGCAGGTCAAGAAGGGCGGCATTCTTATTTACGATACCAACGGCATCACCCGTCACCCTTCGCGCACCGATATCCGCATCTACACCATCGACGCGACGGAGGAGGCTGCCCGGCTGGGCAATCCGCGTCTGTTCAACACCCTCATCCTGGGTGCCTACCTCAAGGTGCGCCCCGTGGTGACGCTCGAAAGCACCTACAAGGGGCTCAAGAAGTCGCTGCCCGAACGCGCGCACAAAACCCTGCCCCAGAACGAAGAGGCGATTCGCCACGGCGGCGAAATCATCCGCGAACGGGCCTGACCCGCGACCGGCATCCGACTTTCCCTTTCGGGGCGAATGCGACAACGGGAGTCCTTCATACGAAGACTCCCGTTTTTCATTCCCGTCCGATATTCCGGGACATAGAGCGGCCTCTTCGACCGATTATTCATGCTGGAAAGGCAATATATTTATTTTTCAAACAATTATCCTAATACTTCCGAGCCGGCAGTGCAATGCGTCCGCTGTCCGCTGCAATCCGCGAAAATCTCCCGCACGGCTCTGCAAACACCCCCCACCCTCGCCGCAATCCGCATTGTGGAGGGCACGAAAACCTCCTGTGCAGTTTCGTTGCCCCCCTGTCCGACCCGTGTCGCCTATCGATTCCGTCCGACCCGCCCGGTGCCTCCGCCTGCGCATATCGAAGCGGGCCCTGTCCGGTCCCGACCCGACCGGATTCGACACGCTGAGATTAAAATCGGAACTTTATTTTGCGTTTTATCGGATTTGTATTACTTTTGTGCTTCGAAATGCCAGCCTGCGGGCTGCGCTTCACGATGGTTCCGTAGCTCAGTTGGATAGAGCAACAGCCTTCTAAGCTGTGGGTCGAGCGTTCGAACCGCTCCGGAATCACGGGTGTTCGAGTGTCGGTATTCTTTCGGATACCGACACTTTTCGTTCGTCCCCTCCCAAACCGGCACTTTTACCTCCGACAGGCAGAGAATCCGCCCTTTTTTGCTATTTTTGCGCGAGGTGTCGCCGTTCCGTTCCGCCGGAGGATGCGGAACGACAGCCTGCGAACCGACCGGAGCGGCGGGGCCGTTCCCCTTTTAAAACAGACAGTGCTATGATTAACGAAATTCTCGAGTTCAACAAACGTTTCGTCGAGGAGGAGGGCTACCGGCGCTTCATCACCGACAAATATCCCAACAAACGCATCGCCATCGTCACCTGCATGGATACGCGCCTGGTGGAGCTGCTTCCGGCCGCGCTGGGGCTGAAAAACGGGGACGTGAAAATCATCAAGAATGCCGGAGGCACCATCACCAATCCGTTCGACAGCACGGTGCGCAGCCTGCTGGTAGCCATCTACGAGCTGGGCGTACAGGAGGTGATGATTATCGGCCACACGGGCTGCGGCGTGCAGGGCATGGACAGCGCCGAGATGCAGCGGCTAATGAGGGAGCGCGGCATTTCCGACCGCCGCATCACCCTGATGAAACACTGCGGCATCGACCTCGACCGGTGGCTGCACGGATTCGACGACACCCGGACGGCGATTCTCGAAACGGTCGATTTGGTGCGCAACCACCCGCTCGTACCGCAGGACGTGGTGGTCAAAGGCTATATCATGGACTCCGTCACCGGGGCCCTCACCCCCATCCAGTAGGGCGGAACGTCCGCCGTCGCACACAGCGGCCGGACCCTTGCTGGGGTCCGGCCGCTGCCACAAACAACATATACCAAACTAACGGTCTTTATCTGATGAATAGCATCTCGTAGTATTTGGGAAGCGTCCACAACTCGTTGTCCACCACGCATTCCAGCTTATCGACATGGTAGCGAATCTTGTCGAAGTATTCGGCGACCGTGTCGTGGTAGGCGATGGCTTTCTCGCGTTCGTTCTCGATTTTGTTGGCACGCTTGCGGGCCTCCACCATTTCGTCGGTGAGGCTCTGCGCGGCCTCCAGATGGACGCCGATGCTCTCGATGAGGGCGATGTCGCGTGCGGCCAGGGTCTTGCAGCGGTCGGAGCCGAAGAGCTTCTCCATCTTGAACACCTTGTCCAGCAGTTCGGCCTGATATCTCGATGCCACGGGCAGTACGCGGTTCATCACCAGGTCGCCGAGCACGCGGCCCTCGATTTGAATCTTCTTGGTGTAGGTCTCCCACTTCACCTCCGCACGGGCCTCGAGCTCCACCTTGTTCATCACGCCCACCGAGGCATACATCGCCTCGGCCTCGGGACTTACAAGCCGGTCGAAAATCAGGGGCACCGAAGTTTCGCAATCCAGTCCGCGGCGGGCAGCCTCGGCCTTCCACTCGTCGCTGTATCCGTTGCCGTCGAAACGCACGGGCTTGCACTCCGCGATGTAGCTCTTCACCACTTCGAACAGGGCGGTTTCGGTCTTCTCTCCGGCGGCAATCTTCGCATCCACGGCCTTCTTGAACTCCTTGAGCTGGCAGGCCACGGCCGAGTTGAGCGTAATCATGGCTCCGGCGCAGTTGTCGGACGAACCCACGGCGCGGAATTCGAAACGGTTGCCCGTGAAAGCGAAGGGCGAAGTGCGGTTGCGGTCGGTATTGTCGAGCAGCAGCTCCGGAATGTGGGGAATGCCGCCCATCTTGAAGCCGCTCTTGCCGCCGAACACGATGGCCTCCTCGCTGGTGCTCGCCTCCAGCCGGTCGAGCACGGCCGAAATCTGACTGCCGAGGAAGACCGAAATGATGGCGGGAGGCGCCTCGTTGGCGCCCAGACGATGGGCGTTGGTGGCGCTCGAAATGCTCGCCTTCATCAGGCCGTTGCGTTTATAGACGGCCATCAGCACATTCACCAGGAAAGTGACGAACTGCAGGTTTTCGCCCGGCGTCTTTCCCGGGGCCAGCAGGTTGATGCCGGTGTCGGTTCCCAGCGACCAGTTGTTGTGCTTGCCGCTGCCGTTGATGCCCTTGAAAGGCTTTTCGTGCAGCAGCACGCGGAAGTCGTGACGGCGTGCCACCTTCTTCATAATCTGCATCAGCAGCTGGTTGTGGTCGTTGGCCAGATTGGCCTCCTCATACACCGGAGCCAATTCGAACTGATTGGGTGCCACTTCGTTATGTCGTGTCTTGACGGGAATACCCAGCTGCAGCGCCTCGTATTCGAGGTCCTTCATGAAGCCCATCACCCGGCTGGGGATGGCGCCGAAGTAGTGGTCCTCCAGCTGCTGGTTCTTGGCGCTGTCGTGGCCGAGCAGGGTGCGGCCCGTCAGACGCAGGTCGGGCCGTGCGGCATAGAGACCGGCATCGACCAGAAAATACTCCTGCTCCCAGCCCAGATAGGAGAAGACTTTGGTCACGTTCTCGTCGAAGTATTTGCACACCTCCGCGGCGGCCTCGCTCACGGCGGTCAGCGAACGCAGCAGCGGAGCCTTGTAGTCGAGCGCTTCGCCCGTGTAGGAGATGAACACGGTGGGAATGCAGAGGGTGGTATCCACCACGAAGGCCGGCGAGGTGGCGTCCCAGGCGCTGTAGCCCCGCGCCTCGAAGGTGTTGCGCAGTCCGCCGCTGGGGAAACTCGACGCATCGGGCTCCTGCTGGATGAGCAGCTTGCCCGCCAGCTCCTCTATCATGCCGCCTTCGACCGTGGGCTCCACGAAGGCGTCGTGCTTTTCGGCGGTACCGCCGGTCAGGGGCTGGAACCAGTGGGTGTAGTGGGTGGCTCCGAGCTCCATGGCCCACTGCTTCATTCCCACGGCCACGGCATCGGCCACCTCGCGCGAGAGGGGCGTGTTGTGTTCCATCGTGTCGAGCAAAGCCTCGTAGGTCTTTTTCTGCAGATACTTGCGCATCGCTTCCTTGTCGAACACCTTCCGGCCGAAATATTCCGACGGTCTTCCTTCGGGAGGCGTCACGGTCACCGCCTTGCGGTTAATCGCCGCTTCCACCATTTTGAATCTCAAAGATGACATAGTCATTGTGTTGTTACGGGTTATTTTCTCTGTTTTTCTGCGATGCCCCCTGAAAAAGCATCGACCACAGCGCAAAAGTATAAAATATTTCTTATATTGATTCAGAAAACAGGGGTATTTTGTTAAAAACATATAATTTTCCCAATTACCCCCCTAATTATCGCGCGGCATTCGAAAAAAGAACGATTTTCGCACGGCCCCCTCTCTTTCTTGCCGTGACGTATAAAAGGAGCGCGCGCACTACGACCCCACCCGACTTCCCGACTTTCGACTCCGCCGCCCAATCTCACGACAGCCGCGGCCGGGGAGGAGTATCCGTCGTCCTTCTCCACCTATGCTCAATAGAATTCCACTCTTCCTCGACCCTGCCACCTGCCACCCAATCTCGCGCCAGCCGCGGCCGGAGAGGGGTATCCGTCGTCCTTCTCCACCCATGTTCAATAGCATTCCGCTCTCCCCAACTTCGCCCCCGACCGCCCAATCTCACGACAGCCGCGGCCGGGGAGGAGTATTCGTCGTCCTTCTCCACCTAATTGTTCAATAGAATTCCGCTCTCCCTCGACCCCTGCCACCCGCCGCCGAATCTCGCGACGGCCACGGCCGGGGAGGAGTATCCGTCGTTCCTCCAGTCTAATACAATATAGTCCTGTCCCCTCCGCCCCGTGCAAAATCGCCGCTTCGGGCCGCACCATTCCGAAAGGCAGAAGACGTTTCGGGAGCCTCCGCCCCCACGGCGGCAAACGAAAAGGGATGTCCCCGCAAGGGGCATCCCTTTTCGAATCGCGTCGCCGCTTCTCAGAGCTCGACGGTCGGCCAGCCCTGGTCGTCCCAGCGGATTTCCCTTACCAGCAGCTTCGAACGGCCGTGGTCGTTCATGTCGTAGGCATGGAAGAAGAGGTAGTCCTTCTCCTCGAAGCGATACACCGAACAGTGCCCCACTCCGGGGAAGCGCTCGTTGCCGGCCACCACGACTTCACCGCCGTTCTGCACCATGTCCGTCCCTTCGCGGTCGAGATACGGACCGGTGACGCTCTTGCTGCGGCCGACCGCCACCTTGTAGTCGCTCTCGGCGCCGCGGCAGCAGTAGTCGAACGACACGAACAGATAGTAGTAGTCGCCGCGGCGGAAGATGAACGGAGCCTCCACGGCGCCGCTGCCCGGGTCGGTATCGGCCTCGGTGGGTTTGCGCGGACGCCGGGAGAGGGAGTACCACTCCTGCGGTTCGGCCAGGCGGGTCATGTCCGCATCGAGTTTCACCATCTTGATGCCCTCCCAGAACGAACCGAAATTCATCCACGGAGTGCCCTGCTCATCGACCACGACGTTGGGGTCGATGGCGTTCCACATGTCGCGGTTGGGAACCGACCGGAGCACCAGCCCCATGTCGCGCCATTCGAAATCAGGAGACGAGGGGTCGAGCGTCTTGTTCACGGCTACGCCGATGAGCGAGGTGTTCTTGGCGAACGCCGAGCAGGAGTAGAAAAGGTACCACTGTCCGTCGTGCCGGATGATGTCCGGAGCCCAAATGTGCCCCCGGAATCCCGGCAGCGCCTCCACGGCCCATGCGGGCGCCTCGGAGAAGACAGGTTTCTCGCGTTTCCACAGCTTCAGGTCCTGAGACGACATCACGCTGATGCCGAATCCGGTGCTGAACAGATAGTAGGTGTCGCCGCATTTGGCCACCACCGGGTCGTGCGTGTCGGGCATCTCCACCGGTTCGCTGCTTCTCATCGGCGGGCGCTGCTGTGCCGTGCAAAACAGCGGCAGAGCGAGAGCCAGCATCAAAAAGGTCTTTTTCATCATGGTTCGGGTCTTTCGATTTTATTAGGTTAATAGGTTCGTTCGATTTTCAGTGCGCCTCGTCGTTTCCCGCGTGCGGAGCGCTCCGCACCTGTCAGGCACGGGAAACGGTCAGTCAGACAAAGTTAGCGAAATAATTTCGGAAATCAATCCGTCGGACCCGATTTTGCAGCAAGAAAAGAGCGGACCTCCGCCGCCGGGCGGACGAAACCGCCCTCGCCTGCCTCCGCCCGGCGTCTGCGCAATAAAAAACGGAGCTCCGCCTCTGTGGCGGAACTCCGCTGTTTTTTCGGTCCGGAGCCGTCGCTCCGCCTACTCCGCTGCGGCCTCTTCCGGCTGCTCCTGCTCCTCGTCGCTGAAATCGGTCATGCCGACACCGACCAGGATGTTGTACCAGGCGAAGACCTTTTTCATGTCCGACACGTGCACGCGCTCGCGGTCGTATTCGGGCAGCACCTCGGCGAATGCGCTCTTGATTCGTTCGGGAGTCTCCTTGTGGCTGATGGCCTCCTTGCCGCCGTTGGCGGTGTAAAGACGCTGGAACACCGCACTGAGCGGGATGTCCTCCTCTTCGGTGAAGATGGCGATTTCGCCCATGGAGCTCACTTTCGAGTTGCCGGCCACGTTCATGCGCTTGCCGTCCTTGAGCGATTCGACGATGACGCCGCGTGTGCTCTGCGCCACATATTTATAAAGGCCCGGCTGTCCCGAAATGGCCAAAATGTCTCTCAATTTCATAGTCTGAAAAGTATTAATTCGTTAAACCGGATGCAAAGATATGAAAATCCGCTTCCAAACCAAAATTTACTGCGCGATGCGCACGTCGAGCTGCGGGAACGGGAAGTGTATGCCCTTCTCGGGCAGCTGTTTGTATATCGCTTCATTGACCGCGAAGTAGGCGTCCCAGTAGTCGGAGCTCTTGACCCAGAACCTCACCAGCACCACCACCGCGCTGTCGCCCAGATTGGTGAGGGCCACCAGCGGCTGGCGTCCCTGCTCGAAGAGCACGCGCGGGTCGTTGTCGAGAATCTCGAGGAATGCCGCACGGGCTACGTCGAAATCGTCGCCGTAGGAGATGGAGATATTGAGGTCTATGCGGCGCCGGTTCTCCTTGGAGTAGTTGTTGATGATGCTCGTGGAGATGGAGTTGTTGGGGATGATAATCATCTTGTTGTCGGGCGTGTTGATGATGGTGTTGAAGAGCCTTATCTCCTTGACGGTTCCCGCCTGCCCCTGCGCCTCGATGTAGTCGCCGATGCGGTAGGGCTTGAGCAGGAGAATCATCACGCCTCCGGCGAAATTCTGCAAGGTGCCGCTCAGGGCCATGCCCACCGCCAGACCGGCCGACGCGAAGATGGCCATGAACGAGGTGGTGCTGATGCCCAGCACTCCGACCACGATGCTGATGAGCACAATCATCAGCACGATTTCCACCAGATTCCTCAAGAACGAAGCCAGCGAGACGTCCACCTCGCGCCGTTCGAAAATGGCGCCCAGCAGATGCAGCAGCCGTTTGATGAGCCACCGCCCCACGTAGTATATGATGAGTGCCAGAATGATTTTACCCACCAGCTGTACGGTCCAGGTGGCTATGGTACGGAATATCTCCTCTCCCGACATGTCGGAGAGTCGCTCAATCTTCTGCATGATGCTCGCCCGTATCACACTGTCGGGAGGCAACTTGCCCGGGTCGGTCAATTGCATGAACCACGTCATATTCTTCTTCGTTTAAATTCCGTTCGGGGCCGGCGGTGCGGAGTGCGGATTCCGTGCGCCGGCTTCCGCCGATGCCGCTTCTCCGCCGGAGCTGCCGGGGGCCGAATCGTCTGCGGGTGCAAATTTAATAAAAAACGGTTCGAGTTCACCGAAAAATCGCTATCTTTGTTACTCCAACAACCCAAAACAATGCCAATCGCACAACCCATGGAACAACACGAAGAAATCATACAGATGAATATCTCCGGCGTGGACAAACCCGGAGTGACCTCCATGCTGACCGACATTCTGGCCCGCTACGACGCTTTCATCCTCGACATCGGCCAGTCCAACATTCACCGTTCCCTGTCGCTGGGCATCCTCTTCAAGACCACCTCCGACCTCTCGGGCAACATCATGAAGGAGCTGCTCTTCAAGGCGTGCGAAATCGACGTGAACATCCGCTTCACCCCCATCAGCGCCGAGGACTACATGCGCTGGGTGAGCATGCAGGGCAAGAACCGCTACATCATCACCCTGGTGGGACGCCGCGTCACCTCGCGCCAGATAACCAACGTCACCAACATCGTCACGGAACAGGGACTCAACATCGACTCCATCAAACGACTCACGGGACGCATTCCCCTGGGCGAGAACGGCGTGCAGACCAGCAAGGCGTGCATCGAACTCTCGGTCCGTGGCACGCCCAAGGACCGCGGCGAGATGCAAAGCGCCTTCATCGACCTGTCGAACAATCTGGAGGTGGACATCTCGCTCCAGAGCGACGACATCTACCGCCGCTGCCGCCGCCTCATCTGCTTCGATATGGACTCGACGCTCATCGAGACCGAGGTCATCGACGAACTGGCCGAACGGGCCGGCGTGGGTGCCGAGGTACGGGCCATCACCGAGTCGGCCATGCGCGGAGAGATAGATTTCCAGGAGAGTTTCAAACGCCGCGTGGCGATGCTCAAGGGGCTGGACGTGGCGCAGATGCAGGATATCGCCGAGAAACTGCCCATCACCGAGGGCCTCGAACGCCTGATGACCGTGCTCAAGCGCGTGGGATTCAAGACCGCCATCCTTTCGGGCGGATTCACCTACTTCGGCAACTACCTCAAGCACAAATACGGGTTCGACTATGTCTATGCCAACGAACTGGAGATAGAGAACGGCCGTCTGACCGGCCGTTACGTGGGCGACATCGTGGACGGCAAGCGCAAGGCCGAGCTGCTGCGCCTGCTCGCCCAGGTGGAGAACGTGCACATCAACCAGACCATCGCCGTGGGCGACGGAGCCAACGACATCCCGATGCTCAGCACCGCGGGCCTCGGCATCGCCTTCCACGCCAAGCCCAAAGTGAAGGCCAACGCCCGCCAGTCGCTCTCGACCATCGGCCTGGACGGCATCCTCTACTTCATCGGCCTCAAGGATTCGAACCTCTGAGAGGGCGGCTTCCCGGTTCCGGGGAAGCCCCCGACACGAAAAGCCGGCGGCGCACCTGCATTCGCAGGTACGCCGCCGGTCTCATTAATTCGGTATCCGCGAAGGAAAACGGTTGCTATCCGATTGTCGTCGGACAATCAACGCCATCGCGTTCCGGACAGCTCGTTACTCCATAACCGGCTCCTTGTCCGTCGTCTTTCTGAAGATGATTTCGTAACTCTTTTGGTCCGGTTTCATCATGGCTCCCGTAGCCGCATCGATTCCCCACCCCAGCGGGTCGAACAGATTGATGACGGAAACAGGATTGAAATTCTTTTCGATTTTGAATCGCACCGTTTTGTACCCCTCGGCTTCGGCCTTGACATCGGTATCCGTAAAACCGCGCTTGATTTTGGTTTGGTAGGGAAACGATTCGACCGAATGCTGCCGTCCGTCGATGGTCAGCACAGCCGATTCCACCGGAACGTTCGAATCGAAAACTACTTTGGCTCGCGAACCGCAGAAGACTGAGGCGCACGAAGAGAACGACACGGCGGCAACCGCTGCGAACACGCACTGTCCCGCCCGACATGAAAATTTCTTCATGATTTTTGTTTTTAATGGTTAAACGTTATCTTGCATTCTAAAAATGCCGTGCCCAGGACAGCACCACGTTCAACAAAAAAAAGACGTAGAGCTATCGCCATACGTCATCAAGGCTCACCACAAGCCTGCCTACTTAAATGGGATAACTCTACGCTGAAGCGCATAGTTCACCCAATAAGTAGGCTGCAATTCGCTCGTGTTCATTTCGAGGTGGTGATTCTGATGACGTTTGAGCAAATATGTCTCTACGGGAACCGGCTCGTTTCATTGCCGGCTTCACGTATGTATTAACGTCGCAAAAATAACATTTTATTTCTATATTTCCCAAATTCCGTTCGACAATTCTCCGGTTAAGGTCTCCCGGCAAACTCCGTTCAGTGAAATGGAGCTCTTTTTCCGCGCAATAATCCGCCGGAAGTTTGGAATTGAACGAAAATCTGCATACATTTGCGCTCCGAAAGGGACGAGTTCCCCCGAATGCATTTATTAACTAAAAACATTTCAGAAAATGCCTGTAAAAATCAGATTGGCACGCCATGGTAAGAAAGGTTACGCTTTCTATCATATCGTTGTAGCAGACAGCAGGGCGCCACGCGATGGTAAATTTATCGAGAAGATTGGTACCTACAATCCCAACACGAATCCTGCGTCAATCGACCTCAGCTTCGACAAAGCACTCGACTGGTTGCAGAAAGGTGCCCAGCCCACCGACACTTGTAGAGCGATTCTCTCCTACAAGGGCGTGATGTACAAGAAACATCTGCTCGGCGGCGTGGCCAAAGGCGCATTCACCGAGGCCGATGCCGAAGTGAAGTTCAACAAATGGTTGAACGAAAAGAACGCCAAAATCGCAGCCAAGACCAGCAAGATTTCGACCGACAAGAGCGCAGCCGAGAAGGCTCGTCTGGAGGCTGAAACCAAAATCAAGGAAGAGAGAGCGAACGCCATCGCAGCCCGCAAGGCCGAAGCTGCTGCAGCTGCCGCCGCCGCTGAGGCGGAGGCCAACGCCGAGCAGAGCGAAGAGGCTGCTGCCGACGAGCAGACTCAGGCCGAGGCTTAGTTCTAAAGCCGCCTGAAGCGATGAGTTCGATGGTATCGGCAGGAAGGGTCGGCAAACTTTTCGGAACATCCGGAGAGTTGAGCATCAGTCTCTATGACGCATTCCCCGATACACCCGATTTGGAGGAACCGTTGTTCGTGAGGATAGACTCGCTGACGGTTCCTCTTTTTATGGAAAAATTCGAACGGCGCGGACAACGCGGCGCCGTAGTGCGTTTCGCCGACATCGACACTCCCCTGCGGGCCTCCGAGCTGGTGGGAATGGAGCTGCTCATCGAGGAACCCGAAAACGACGGGCAGAGCGACGACGAAATCTACTTCGAGGACCTGGTGGGATACCGGGCCGACCTGGGAGACGGAGTGCAGGGCGAGATTGTCGGATATGTGGACAACGACTTCAATCCGCTGTTCGAAGTGGAGACGGGCGGCAGAATCGTGCTGATACCCGCAGCGGAGGAGCTCATCGACTCGTTCGACGAGCAGAAACGAATCGTGGGTTTCGACCTCCCGGAGGGACTCATCGACCTTTATTAGACGCGGACGGCGGGCGCAGCCTCGCGGCGCTTCGACGGCCCGACGGAACGGAGGTGACCGCGAAGCGCGATTGGTTCTGCGACGCGGCGACGACCGCAAACCTCGGAGCCTGGGTGGCCGGCGCTCCGGCAGAGACTCCCGACGTATCTGCGGCGAAAAGTCCGTCTGCGAAGTCCTCCGTAAGAGAGCGCGAGCGGCGGACCCTTTTTCCGAACCGCGAAACAAGCGAGACGCAGGCTCGCGAAGCGGACGGAACGGAGGAGAAGACGCTCCCCGGGCCCGACAGGAGGGAAGCGGCACTTCCGCCCCTACCGAAGAGATAGCGCCGCGCTGCGGGAATCGAAAAAGCGTCGGATTATTTCAATAATTACATAGACAGCAAGTTACGAAAATGGCAACACGTGTGGTGGTGGGACTCTCCGGCGGCGTGGATTCGTCGGTGGCAGCCTATCTGCTCAAAGAGCAGGGATACGACGTAGTGGGACTCTTCATGCGCAACTGGCACGACACCACGGGAACGCTCTCCGGAGACTGCCCCTGGTACGACGACCAGCTCTTCGCCGAACTGGTGGCCAAACGGCTCGACATCCCGTTCCACTTCGTGGACCTGAGCGGCCCCTATCGCCAGCGGGTGGTCGATTACATGTTTTCGGAGTATGAGAAGGGCCGCACTCCGAACCCCGACGTGTTGTGCAACCGCGAAATCAAGTTCGACGTCTTTCTCAAGGAGGCGCTCAAACTGGGAGCCGACTACGTGGCCACGGGACACTACTGCCGCAAGGAGTGCGTCGCGACGGACTACGGACCCCGCTACCGGCTGCTGGCCGGAAGCGACGGGAACAAGGACCAGAGCTATTTTCTGTGTCAGCTCTCGCAGCAGCAACTCGAGAAGGCGCTCTTTCCGATTGGCCATCTGCTCAAACCCGAAGTCAGACGCATCGCCGAGGAGCAGAAGCTGGCCACGGCCAAACGAAAAGACTCGCAGGGCATCTGCTTCGTGGGAAAGGTCGATTTGCCGGTCTTCCTCCAGCAGAAACTCGCGGCCCGCAAAGGCGATGTCATAGAGATTCCGGCCTCGTGGGCGGGCTACTCCGCCCTGCCCGATTCCGACGACCCGGCCGCTTTGTCCCTGCCCTATGTATACACCCCGGCCGACGGACGGAAGGTGGCCGAACACAAAGGCGCACACTTCTACACCATCGGACAGCGCAAGGGGCTGGCCATCGGCGGAACGCCCGAACCGCTGTTCGTCATCGCCACCGACGTGGTGCGCAACGTGATTTACGTGGGTATGGGAGACAGTCACCCGGGGCTCTACCGCCGGGCGCTGCACATCCTTCCCGAAGAGATGCACTGGGTGAACCCCGACCGGGCCGTGGCGCCCGGAACGAGCCGGCGCTTCGCATTCCGCATCCGCTACCGCCAGCCCTTGCAGCAGGGCGAACTGAGGGTGACCGACCGCGGCGGATACATTCTTTTCGACGAACCCCAGCGGGGCATCACGCCCGGGCAGTTCGCCGCCTGGTACGACGGCGACGAGCTGGTCGGTTCGGGTGTCATCGACCGTTAGAGCGCCGCACCATGAGACGGACCGTGCTGCTGTTTCTGATTCTGGCGGGCGCTCTGCGCGCCGTGGGACAGGAGCGTGTGAGCGTAGCCTTCTACAACGTCGAAAACCTCTTCGACACCATTCCCTCGCTCTTTTACGACGACAGCGACTACACCCCGTCGGGCCGCAACCGGTGGGACACCGAACGCTACCGGCGCAAAACGGCCCATATCGCAAGGGTCATCGACGAGATGGCCGCCGATGTGATTGCGCTGGCCGAAGTGGAGTCGGAGGAGGTGGTGCGCGACCTGGTCGCCGCACTGCACACCGACTACAACTACATTCACCGCACGTCGGGCGACCGGCGCGGAATGGACCTCGCCCTGCTCTACAAGGGCGACAAGTTCTTTCCCCGGAAAACGGTGTCGGTGCCTGCCGTCGGCCGGGAATTCCTGCATGTGAGCGGGCGGCTGAGAGGTGTGGACGTCGAGATTGTGGTGTGTCACCTGCCCTCCAACTTCAACGGCTCGGGCTACCGCAGCCGGGCCATGCAGCGGCTCTACGACTTCGTGCAGGAACTGCACCGCAGCCGCCGGACCGACCGAATCATCGTGCTGGGCGACTTCAACGCCTCGACCACCGATAAGATAATGAGACGTCATTTCGCTACGGGCAGACGCGTCGCGGACGGGAATTTCTACCTCTTCAATCCGCTTCACGAGGCGGCCCGCAAAGGGGCGGGCAGCTATGTCTATCACGACCGGTGGGTGCTCTTCGACCACATCTTCCTCGGCAGCGGATTCGGCTCCGATGCCCCGATGCGCTATCTGCGGGCCGGAATCTTCGTGCGCGGATACCTGCTCGCCGGCACCGGCGACGCGAGCCGCTTCGCCCCCAGTTCGGCCGCCGGATACGGTTACCCGCTGCGCACCTTTTCGGCCGGAAAATACCTCGGCGGATACAGCGACCACCTGCCCGTGTTTTGTTATTTTGAACTCTGAAATTTTGTTTTTTACTCAAAAAGTTATATCTTCGCATACGCTTCGGCGAAAATCCGGAGCGCACCTCCCCCTTTCGAACATACATATTGAAAAATATTTTAACATCAGAAATTGTTATGGCAAACGTAAAACGAGTTTACACCTTCGGCAACAAAGAGGCCGAGGGTAACGGCAAGATGAGGGAGCTGCTGGGCGGCAAAGGCGCCAACCTGGCCGAGATGAACCTCATCGGCATCCCCGTGCCTCCCGGATTCACCATCACCACCGAGGTTTGTACCGAGTACTATCAGCACGGGAAACAGCAGGTCATCGAAATGCTCAGACCCGAGGTCGAAAAGGCCATGAAGGGAGTGGAGACGCTCACCGGAATGCAGTTCGGCGGCGACACCACCCCGCTGCTCGTGTCGGTACGTTCCGGAGCGAGAGCCTCGATGCCCGGTATGATGGATACCATCCTGAACCTGGGTCTCAACGACCAGGCCGTGGAGGCCGTGGCCAAGCGTACGGGCAACCCCCGCTTCGCATGGGACTCCTACCGCCGTTTCGTGCAGATGTACGGCGACGTGGTGCTGGGCATGAAACCCGCCAGCAAAGAGGACCACGACCCCTTCGAGGAGATTATCGACGAAGTGAAGCACGCCAAAGGCGTAACCAACGATACCGACCTTACTACCGAAGACCTCAAGGAACTGGTAGTCAAGTTCAAGGCCGCCGTGAAGAAACAGACCGGCGAGGACTTCCCCACCAATCCCTGGGACCAGCTCTGGGGCGCCATCTGCGCCGTGTTCGGCAGCTGGATGAACGAGCGCGCCATTCTCTACCGCAAGCTCAACAACATCCCCGCCGAGTGGGGTACGGCCGTGACCGTGCAGGCCATGGTGTTCGGTAACATGGGCGAAAATTCGGCTACCGGCGTAGCCTTCTCGCGCGACGCCGCAACCGGAGAGAACATATTCAACGGCGAGTACCTGGTGAACGCACAGGGCGAAGATGTCGTAGCCGGCATCCGCACTCCCCAGCAGATTACCGTAGAGGGCAGCCGCCGCTGGGCCAAAGCTCAGGGCATCGGCGAAGAGGAGCGTGCCGCCAAATATCCCTCGCTGGAGGAGGTTATGCCCGCCATCTACAAGGAGCTCAACGAAATACAGCACCACCTGGAGACCTATTTCACCGACATGCAGGATATCGAATTCACCATTCAGGACGGCAAACTGTGGATGCTCCAGTGCCGCAACGGCAAGCGCACGGGCGCCGCGATGGTGAAAATCGCCATGGACATGCTCGCAGAGGGCCTTATCGACGAAAAGACCGCCGTGCTGCGTTGCGAACCCGCCAAGCTCGACGAGCTGCTCCACCCCGTCTTCGACAAGAGCGCCATCAAGAGCGCCAAGGTGGTGACCAAAGGTCTGCCCGCTTCGCCGGGCGCCGCTACCGGTCCCGTGGTATTCTTCGCCGAAGATGCCGAGAAGAAGGCCAAAGAGGGTGTCAAGAGCGTGCTGGTGCGTATCGAGACTTCGCCCGAAGACCTGAAGGGCATGCTCGACGCCGCAGGTATCCTCACCCAGCGCGGAGGTATGACCTCCCATGCGGCCGTAGTGGCCCGCGGTATGGGCAAGTGCTGCGTGTCGGGTGCCGGTGACCTGCAAATCGACTACAAGGCTCGCACGATTAGCGTAAACGGATATACCATCAAGGAGGGCGACTGGATTTCGCTCAACGGTTCGACCGGTGAAGTCTACCTCGGTCAGGTGGCTACGCAGGCTGCCGACCTGAGCGGCGATTTCGGCAAGCTGATGGATTTGGCTTCGAAATTCTCCGTGCTCAAGGTGCGCGCCAACGCCGACACGCCCAAAGACGCCGCACAGGCATTCGCATTCGGTGCCGAGGGTATCGGTCTGTGCCGTACCGAGCACATGTTCTTCGAGGGCGACCGCATCAAAGCCGTGCGCGAAATGATTCTGGCCGACGACGAAGCCGGACGCCGCGTGGCGCTGGCCAAGCTGCTGCCTATCCAGCGGGGCGACTTCGAGGGGCTGTTCAAGGCCATGAACGGCTATCCCGTGACCGTGCGTCTGCTCGACCCGCCTCTGCACGAGTTCGTTCCCCACTTCGAGAAGGAACAGCGCGAAATGGCTGCCGAAATGAACGTTCCCTATGAGAAAATCGCCGCCAAGGTGGAGGCCCTCAGCGAGTTCAACCCGATGCTGGGTCACCGCGGCTGCCGTCTGGGCAACACCTATCCCGAAATCACCGAGATGCAGGCCCGCGCCATCATCGAGGCCGCCATGAACGTGAAGCGAAGCGGTGTGCCCGTGCATGTAGAAATCATGGTTCCGCTGGTAGGCAACCACAAGGAGCTGCGCTACCAGAAGAGCATCATCGACCAGACCGCCAACGCCGTGTTCGCCGAGCGGAACGACCGCATCGACTACATGGTGGGCACCATGATTGAGGTGCCGCGTGCCGCGGTTACCGCCAACCAGATTGCCGAGGTGGCCGAATTCTTCAGCTTCGGTACCAACGACCTGACGCAGATGACCCTCGGTTTCTCGCGCGACGATATCTCCAAGTTCCTGCCCGTCTATCTGGAGAAGGGCATCCTGAAGAACGACCCGTTCCAGATTCTGGACCGCAACGGTGTCGGCCAGCTCATCCGCGAGGCCGTATTCAAGGGCCGCAGCACCCGCGAAAACCTCAAATGCGGTATCTGCGGCGAGCATGGCGGCGAACCCAGCTCCGTGGAGTTCTGCCACTATGCCGGTCTGAACTACGTATCCTGCTCGCCGTTCCGCGTGCCCATCGCACGTCTGGCAGCGGCTCACGCAGCCATCAACAGCGGCAAATAATCCTTGCCACTTTTCGACGAAAAGGCTGCTCTCACAATGAGAGCAGCCTTTTTTGTCGCCCCGGTTCGAAGTCCGGCTCCGTAACAGACCGCTCGGGCGGGCATCCTTTTCGCTGCGACGACTCACTATGACACACGAGACGCTCCTTTTTTCGGCCATCGTGTCTTTGCACCGGCAGTTGCGCTGTCGTTCCACCCGAATGTGGCAGGATGAAGTCCGGCCCGCCTCTACCTCGCCCACCCCGAAAAAGATAGCGGTCGGTCGTTCCCGACTCTGCCGGGGTCCGGGCCGCAGGCCGCAGTTCACGGGACACCTTCTGAAAGCGCGGCGATTGCCGCGGCCGATGGCGGGCAAATAAAAAGGAGCTGCAACCCCGGTGGTTGCAGCTCCCTGCGTATGAATGAACCGGATGAACGGCACCCGGAGGTTCGGAGATTAAGCCGAAACCTTCTTGGCGTTTTTCCGGGTCTTTTTCTCGGCCAGTTTCTTATCGACTTCGATTTCGAAATCGCTCAGTACGTTCATGTAGTTGATGAATGCCTCGTAGCTGGAGCCGTAGGGGTTGAAGTAGCTGTGGACATCGCCGTCGCTGAGCCACTTGGTAGCCATGTAGTAGAAGTGGTCGGAAACCTGCATGAAGTTCCACACGTAGTTGAAATCGGGGTTCTTGAGTTCGGCAATCTTATCCTTCAGGGCATAGAGCTTGCCGAATGCCTCGTTCTGCAACTCGTTGCCGAGCCATGCGGTGACGTCGCGCTCCTCGTCGGCCCACGACATGGCGTAGGGGCAATGGAGCACCGACACGGGCTGATACTTGCCGGCGGTCTCGCTCACGGTGCCGAATTCCAGTCCGCTGTTCTTGGCCAGCACGGCCTTGGGCAGCGCCCGCATGAAGTCGAAGATGCCCGTCTCGGCCCACTGGTGTTCGCCGAAGGTCTCGTAGTCCATGAACAGGTTGATGACCTCGCCCGGAGTCTCCTCGCTCTGGAGCCAGCCCACGTACTTATCGACCGTCAGCGGCCACTGGTCCCACCCCCTGTCGGAGAAGCGGAACGCGATGTCGTCGCTGAGCTTGTAGTTGCGCAACAGCAGTTTCAGACGCTGGTTGAGCGCATTGGCATAGACGTAGTTGGGGCTCTTCCAGCCCAGCACGTGCTTGGCGCCCTCGGCAAGCATCACCTTGAAGCCCATTTCGGCTACGGTGGCACCGATGGAATCGGAATAGATGAGCTCCGTATTGCGGAAAGCGGTGGGTTTGAGTCCGAACTCCTTCTTAATCATGGCCGAGTGAGCCTTGACCTGCGCCACGAACTCATCCTTGTCGATGAGCGATACCAGCGAGTGGTCGTAGGTTTCGCTCAGAAACTCCACGCAACCCGTGGCGGCCAGCGCCTTGAAGCTGTCGAGCACCTCGGGGGCATAGAGCTTGAACTGCTCGACGGCCAGACCCGAAATCGAGAAGGATACCTTGAATGCGTTCTTATGTTCTTTTATCAATTGGAGCAGCAGTGCGTTCATCGGCAGGTAGCATCTTCTGGCCACCTTCTGCATGATGGTCCGGTTGGCTACATCGTCGAGGTAGTTGTGGTCCTTTCCCATGTTGAAGAAGCGGTAAGTCTTCAAACGCAGAGGCTGGTGAACTTGAAAATATAGACAGATGGTTTTCATATGACTTGATGTGTTTATTTTTACTTACAATACCGATTCGTAAACCTTTTTGATTTTACCTGCCGCATTATCCCATTTGAGACCCGTAACCTCTTCCAAACCTTTGTTCGCAAACATCTTGTTGAGTGCGGGATAGGTCACCAGACCGTAAATCGAATCGGCCATGGCGTCCACATCCCAGTAATCGACCTTCACCGCATAGTCCAACACCTCGGCCACACCCGACTGCTTGGAAATGATGACCGGCACGTGCGATTTCATCGCCTCAAGCGGCGAAATGCCGAAAGGCTCCGAAACCGACGGCATGACATAGACGTCGCTCAGGGCGAACATCTTCTGCACGTCGTCCCCCTTGAGGAAGCCCGTGAAGTGGAACCGGTCGGCAATGCCCAGCTTGGCCACACGGCGAATGACATGGTTCATCATGTCGCCGCTGCCGGCCATCACGAAGCGCACGTTGGGCACCCGCTTGAGCACCTTGGCCGCCGCCTCCACGAAGTAGTCGGGACCTTTCTGATAGGTGATTCGGCCCAGGAAGGTGACGATTTTGTCGCTCACGCCCCGCTCGGCCTCGGCCGTGGGCGTGGTGGCGAAACGCACCGCATTGTGCACCGTGACCACCCGGTCGGCCGGCACGCCGTACTTCTCGATGACGATGTTGCGCGTGAGGTTGCTCACCGCAATCACCCGGTCGGCCGCGTGCATGCCCGTGCGCTCGATGTTGTAGACCACCGTATTGACATGCTCGCCGCTGCGGTCGAACTCCGTGGCGTGCATGTGCACCACCAACGGTTTGCCCGAAACCCGTTTGGCCGCGATGCCCGCATAGTAGGTCAGCCAGTCGTGCGCATGAATCACGTCGAACTGCCCCTCGAGGTCCTTGGCGACCTGAGCGGCCACCATCGCATAGCGGGCCACCTCCTCCATGAGGTTGGCGCCGTACTTGCCCGAGAAGTTGTAACGCTCCTTCCATACGTCTCCGTGGGTGGTGCGAACGCCCGTCTTGCGATATTCGTCGCTGCGGGCCTCGAACTCCTCGGGAGAGATATAGGGAACCATATTGGAGTTAATATGGATGAAAGTCATCTTGCTCCATATATCGTCGCTGGTGTCGCCTCCGCCGTACATGGCCTCCACGTCACTGGCGTTCACCACCTTGATGAAACGCTGGTCTTCGTCGCCATAGGCCTTGGGAACCACGAAAGTCACCTTTACATCGTGTTTGGCCAGGCCGCGTGTCATTCCGTAGCAAGCCGTACCGAGACCTCCCGCAATGTGAGGAGGAAACTCCCATCCAAACATCAATACTCTCATTTCACTAAATTTTATTCGTTGTTACTTTTTTGTTGCGCTCTTTTTGCTTTTGCAGACTCGCTTGGCGGGAGCTTTTTCGCCTTTGCTGCGGCCGGCGGCCGGTTTGGCAGCGGCTTTCTTCGCGGCCGCGGCCTTGGAGTCCCGGGCACCGTACTCCTCAATCATCTGATTGATGCGGAGCACGGCCGCCACGCTCCAAGCCTGCGAGGGCGCACCCTTGGCCTTGTGGGGAGGGTCGCCGTCGAAAATCTCGGGCACGGAGCCGATGCCGTATTGGTTGATATTCTCGTCGAACTTATATATCAAATCTTTGGCCGTTGTCACGTAATCGGCGCCGTAGAGGTCGAAATTGGCTTTGGCGTAGTGCTCCAGAGGCCATACCCACACGGTGCCCTGATGATAGGCTCTGTCGCGGGTGGGCTGGTCGCCCTCGTAACGTCCCTGATAGAGCGGATTGCGCGGAGAGAGCGTGCGCAGACCCTTGTTGGTGAGCAGGTGCTGGCGGACCACCTCGACGACATCCAGCTGCTGGTCGAGATTCAGCATCTTGAAATCGAGCGAGCAGGCGATAATCTGGTTGGGACGGATGAATCCGTTCGCCCCCTTGCCGTCCACATAGTCGGCCAGATAGCCGTCGCTGAGCCAGAACTTTTCGATGAACGACCCCTTGGTGATTTCGGGCTGTCCCTGCCACTGTTCCACGAAGCGGCTGTCGCCGAAACGCGAAGCCAGTTCGAGGGTGTAGCAGACGGCGTTGTACCACAGGGCCTGAATCTCCACCTGATAGCCGTCGCGGCCGGTGACGGGTTTGCCGTCCACCACGGCGTCCATCCAGGTCATGGCATAGAGCGGATGGGAAGCCCACACCAGACCGTTGGAGTGCAGGGCCACCACATCGCCGATACCGCGGCGATAGGCTTCGAGCACCTCCTTCATGTAACGGCCGTACTTCTGCCATATCTTTTCGTCGCCCACGTGTTTTTCGAGCTGCTGGAGCACCCAGAAGAACCACAGCGGGGCATCGACCGAATTGTAGGCGTTGCCCATGTTGGGGAACAGGCCGTCTTTCATTTCGCCGGTGATGGTGTCGAGCACGTCTTCGCAGCTCTTGACATCGCCCTGGGTGAGGGTCAGACCGGGCAGCGCGATGAAGGTATCCCTGCCCCATCGGCCGAACCACGGATAGCCGGCGATGACCTCGGTCTTGTTGCCGCGGCGCACGATGAACTGACGGGCCGAGTGACGCAGGCACGAGAGGAAATCGACCTTGTCGGAACGTTTGGCGATTTCGCTCTCGAAGAGTTTCCCGATATCCTCCGCAGAGGTCATCTCGCTGGTCGAGCACGAGAAGATGATGCTTTCGCCCTTCTTGATTTCGGTTTCGAAATAGCCGGTGGTCAGCAGGTCCTCGTGGCTGAGGTAGCCGCGGGCGGCCTCTTCGGCGTATTCGAAGTTATAGTACCAGTCGGGAGCGGCGATGAATTCGCACTCTTTCTTGTCGGTCTGCATGTAGAGCCAAGGGAACTCCTGGTAGAGGCGGCACTTCACGCCCAGAGGCACCGGATAGGAGTGGCCGTCGGCGAACATGTTGGCGCTGCTCAGGCTGTGTTTCTCGCGGAAGGCGAGGAACGGACGCAGACGCAGCGTAGTCTGGGAGTGGGCGTCGAGCAGGGTGTAACGAATCAGCAGCTGGGTGCGCGAGTGAACCCAGAGCATCTCCTTCTTCAACACCACTCCGCCCACACGATAGGTGATGGTCGGGGTGGGCGTATAGACGAAATCCGTGATGTACTTGTGTCCGCGGGGCTCGTAGATGCCGGGATAGCGGTGCAGGGCCAGGTTGAACGCCTGGTCGTGCTGGATGACGGTCTCGTCGAGCGTAGACAACAGTACGTAGCTCTTGTCGTCCGAATCGTTAATCGGACATACCATCAGGCCATGGTATTTTCTCGTATTGCAACATACGATGGTGGTGCTCATGTAACCGCCGTTCCGGTCGGTCGAGAGCATCTCGCGCTGCAACGAGTACTCCAAATTGCCCAATTCGCTTTTGTCGAAATTTAAAACTGACATATAGTATAAAAGTCTTTAGTTCTTACCATGAAATTAGGAAGAAATTCCGTCTTTACCAAAGAAATAGCGGGATTTTTTTATCCGTAGGGTTTCACTTCGGGCAAAGGTATGCATTAAATCGCTGATTTCCAATTTTGGGAGAAAAAATATTAAAAAATTTTAATATTTAACCTTTTCTTAATATTGCTCCGGTTCGGAGCGGCTCCGCTTCAAAAACCGGGCCCGTTCCTCCCGCGGCGGCGCACCGGGTGCCGGCGGCGGCATGCGCTGATTGCCAGACACGAAAAAAGGGGAGCCGAAGCTCCCCCCCCTTTTTCGTTTCCGGAACCGAAGTCCGTTACGCCCACTTGACCAGGGCGAAGTCCATGCGATGCGGCAGTTTCTCGTTCTTGGGGAACACCCTTATCGCGAAGTCGTAGGAACCGGTCACCTCGGGAGTGACGTCGATGGCGTAGGTCACCGCATTGCCCTCCCGCTTGACGAAGCGGAGCTCGGAGGTGGAAATCACCTTCACCTGCTTGCCCGATTCAATCTGGTTGGCGACCACGAATTCGACGCCGATATCCTCGGGACGCAGCGATGCGATGTCCACGTTCACCTCCAGATGGTAGCTGCGGCCCATGAAGACGGCATTCTTGTCCATGTCGAACTTCTGGACTTCGAGGATGCGCACCTGGTCCCACGCGTTGCTCACCTTCCGTTTCCAGGCGGCGATTTCGCGGGCCATGGTGTAGTCGGCGGCGACCATCGCCCGGCGCCGCTCGTAGAGCTTGTGGTAGAAGCGCTCCTCGTAGTCGGTGAGCATGCGGTTGGTGGTGAAGTTGGAGGCGATGTCGGCCACGCAGTGCTTGATGGAGCGAACCCACTCGTAGGGGATGTTCTGCTCGTTGCGGGTGTAGTACTTCGGCACGATTTGCTCCTCGATGGTGGTGTATATCATCTCGGCATCGAGCTCGTCCTGGAACCGCTGGTCCTCGAAAGTACGCTCCATGGGGAGCATCCATCCGGCGCCTTCGCGGTAGCCTTCCACCCACCAGCCGTCGAGCACCGAGAACTGGAGCACGCCGTTCATGACGGCCTTCTCGCCCGAAGTTCCCGAAGCCTCCAGCGGACGGGTCGGCGTGTTGAGCCACACGTCCACGCCCTGCACCATCTTGCGGGCCAGGTCCATGTCGTAGTTCTGCAGGAAGAGAATCTTGCCTACGAACTGGGGCATCGACGAAACCTCCACGATGCGTTTGATGAGGTCCTGTCCCGGCTTGTCGTTGGGGTGCGCCTTGCCGGCGAAGATGAACTGCACGGGGCGCTCCTTGTTATTGACGATGGCCGACAGACGGTCGAGATTGGTGAAGAGCAGATAGGCTCGCTTGTAGGTGGCGAAACGGCGGGCGAAACCGATGGTCAGCACGTCGGGATTGAGCCGCTCGGCAATCTTCACCAGCTGGCTCGGAGTGTCCACCCGCATCTGAGTGGGGTCGGCCAGACGCTTGCGGATGTGGCGGATGAGCTTGTTCTTGAGAACCATGCGCTCGCCCCACAGCACGCTGTCGTCGATGTCGTGCACCTTCTGCCATGCGGGGATGTTGTATTGGTAATCGGAGAAACCGTCGGCGAAGTACTTGGCATAGAGTCTGCGGAGATTCGATGCGGTCCAGGTCGGGAAGTGCACGCCATTGGTGACGTAGCCGATATGAAGCTCGTCCTTGAAATAGCCGGGCCACATGTTGCCCAGAATATCCTTGCTCACCTCGCCGTGCAGCCAGCTCACGCCGTTCACCTCCTGGCTCAGGTTGCAGGCCAGCACGCTCATCGAGAACTTCTCGTTGGCATCGTTGGGGTTGGTCTTGCCCAGGTTGATGAACTGGTCCCAGGTGATGCCCAGGCGGTCGGGATAATGGGACATGTACTGTCGAATCATCGACTCGGGGAAGGCGTCGTGACCGGCCGGCACCGGGGTGTGGGTGGTGAAGAGCGACGAGGAGCGGATGACCTCCATCGCCTCGCTGAACGACAGCTTCTTGCGGTTGATGAGGTTGTTGATGCGCTCGATGCCGATGAAGGCGGCGTGACCCTCGTTGCAATGGTAGACGTCCTGCTTGATGCCCATCTGGTTCAGGGCGCGGATACCGCCTACGCCGAGGATGAGCTCCTGCTTGAGACGGTTCTCCCAGTCGCCTCCGTAGAGGAAGTGGGTGATGGAACGGTCCTCGTCGAGGTTCAGGTCGTGGTCGGTGTCGAGCAGATAGAGGTCGGTGCGGCCCACCTCGCACTTCCAGATGCGGGCGGTGACCACGCGGCCCGGGAATGCGACCTGGATGCTGACCCAGTTGCCCTCTTCGTCACGCACGGGCGTGATGGGCAGCTTATAGAAGTTCTGCGCCTCGTAGCTGGCCTCCTGGGAGCCCTGCGCGGAGAGCTTCTGAGTGAAATATCCGTACCGGTAGAGCAGGCCCACGGCCACCATCGGCACGTTCTTGTCGCTGGCCTCCTTGAGGTAGTCGCCGGCCAGAATGCCCAGACCGCCCGAATATATCTTCAGCGAACTGTGCAGGCCGTACTCCATGGAGAAGTAGGCGATTTTCGGGCCTTTGGCGTTCTTCTTCTCGGCCATGTAGGCATTGAACGCCGCATAGACCGAATCCATCTTCTCGAGGAATACCCCGTCCTGCTCCAGCTCCTTGAACCGGCTGAATCCGATGCGGTCGAGGAAGGCGATGGGGTTCTTGGAACAGTCGTTCCACAACTCGATGTCGATGTACTCGAAGAGTTCGTGAGCGCCCAGCGTCCAGCTCCACCACAGGTTCTTGGAGAGCACCTCCAGCGGGTGGAGACGGTCGGGAAGCGTCTTTTCAATCATCAGACGGGTCCACGAGGGGTTGTTGCTCACCAGCTGCTGGCGGATGAACTTAATCTGTTCGGTGTAGGAGCCTCCGCCTTCGTAAATGGCCTTGTTGGTGCGCGATACGGCGTTCTCGAGGGCTACGGAGTAGGCCTCTCTGTAATAAGCTATCAGATTCTCCCAGAGTGCGATTTTCGAGATTTCGCGGGCCGAGCTGCGTGCCGCATCCAGCGTCTTGCCGTCCATGCCGGCATAGCGCTCGATGGCGGAGGCGATGGCCTCGACCACCTTGGAGTCGTTGGTGTCGGTGCGGGCGATGACGTCCACTCCGTTGTGCTCCTTGGTGTGCTCGTCCACCCACAGTCCGAAACCGGCCAGCGAGGTGGTGATGGTGGGCACCGAGAAGGCGACGCTCTCCAGCGGCGTATAGCCCCAGGGTTCGTAGTAGGAGGCGAAGACCGTCACGTCCATACCCACCAGCAGCTCGTAGTAGTGCTTGTTGAAGACGCCGTCGTCGCCGTTCAGATAGCTGGGCACGAAGATGACCTTCACCCGGCTTTCGGGCGAGAGCAGGGCGCTGCCCTTCATGGCATTCACGATGGGGTCCCACTCGTAGCTCGAAAGATAGTGGGTGGTATACTTATATATATTGGAGTCGATGGGGTTGTTCGCATCGGCCAGATGGGCCACCAAATCCCTGCGGGGGCCTTCGTTGCCGGCCGGCACGGTGATGTAGGCCAGTATCTCGCGGCCCGACTTGTCGCCGGCGGCCAGTTTCTTGAGCGACTCCATGAACACGTCCAGTCCCTTGTTCTTGAATTCGTAGCGGCCGCTGGTGCCCACGATGAGCGGTTCCTTCTCGAACTTGTGCCCCAGGCAGGCTTCTGCGACCCGAATCATGGCGGCCCGGGCTTCGGCCCGCTTGCTGTCGAACTCTTTGCCCTTCCATACGAAATCGTCCTCGAATCCGTTGGGGGTGACCAGATTGACCTCCTTGCCCAGCAGGTATTTGCACTCGCGGGCCGTAATGTCGCTCACCGTCAGGAAGGCATCCAGATAGCCCGCAGCCGTCTTTTCGAGCGAATGTTTGGCAATCACATTGAAGTGACGGGCCTGCTCGTCGGCGTTGAAACGCGCCAGGTTGCCGTAGAGCGCCTGTCCGTTGCCGGCCAGACTGCGGCCCAGCACGGTGGCGTGGGTGGTGAAGAGCGTGGCGATGTAGGGCGACATCTTACGCAGGTAGAGACCGCCGCTGGAGGTCATCCACTCGTGGAAGTGCGCAGCCACCTTGTCGGTGGAGGTGGTGAAGTTCTCGACGTAGCTCTCGATGACCTTGCCGGCCGCATAGCCGAACAGCACGGGCTCGATGTAGTCCCACTGTCCGCTGATGGAATCGACCCGGTAGGTCTCCCACAGGAACTTCAGGATATCGTCCTTGTGGGGAAAGAAAGAGGTGAAATCGACCAGAATCGCAATCGGATTGCCGTTCACCTTCCATCGTCCCACCTTTATTCTTATACCGTCGTTGTAGACCGACTGCTTCCAGGCCCTGAGCAGATTGGGGTCCTCCTCGAATTCGGGATTGACGCCCTCACGGTGAATGTCGGGGCCGACCAGAATATATTTGTCTCCTAAGGATTGAGTCATGGTCAGTGCCTTGGTAGCGATGACGGTATGGATGCCGCCTACCTTGTTGCATACCTCCCAACTGACTTCGAACAGAAAATCGGGACACTGCTGCTGCGGTGTTTCCTGTTTTGTTGTAGCCATTGTAATATTTTAGTTTAATATTTGACTTAAAACATCTCTATCTGTCTGTTTATCTGCTTGTTCTTATCGAAGAAAAACAATTCGCGTGCAAAAGTAGTAATTTTAATCGAATAATCAAACGGCCAATCAGGCAAATAGCTCGCAGATAATGGCATCGGAAATCAAAAAGTACTCTGCCGGAATGCGATAAAAAGTCCCCTCCGCGAGCAGATGACCGCATGCGAGCATCTTCCGGCAGCCCCGGATGAAGTAATCGCGGCGGGCCGCACCGAAACGCCGCTCCAGCTCCCGGATATCGACCCCCTCGCTGCGGCGCAGCGAAAGCATCACATATTCGTCGTAGAGCTCCTCCTCGCCGAGCGTTTCGCCGGTGTAGATATCTCCGCCGGCCAGGTACCTGCCCACCGACGCGACCGCCATGCGGCGCACCCGGCCGTTGTAGGAGTGGGCCGACGGCCCCACGCCCAGGTAGTTGCTTCCCGTCCAGTAGGAGCTGTTGTGCCGGGCCCGGTAGCCGGGCAGCGCATAGTTGGAGATTTCGTAATGCTCGTATCCGGCCCGCGTAAGCACCTCGTGCACCGTGAGATACTCCCGTTCACCCACCCCCTCGTCGATAGGGGCGAGGCGACCCGCAGAGGCCATGCGCCCGAAAACCGTCTTCTCCTCGATGGTCAGATGATAGGCCGAGACATGTTCGGGACGGAGCTCCGTCACCCGCCGCAGGTTCTCCGCCAGCGTGCTCTCCGGCTGCCAGGGCAGACCGAAGATGAGGTCGATGGTGATGTTGCCGAACCCCGCCCGCCGGGCCGCCTCGACCGCCCGATAGGCCTGTTCTCCCGTGTGGCGGCGGTTCATCCGCTTCAGGTCCTCTTCGTCGAACGACTGGATGCCGACACTCAGCCGATTGACATCGGTGGCGGCCAGCCGCTCCAGATAGTCGTCCGTGAGGTCGTCGGGATTCACCTCGCAGGTAATCTCCCCCACCCGGCTGCAGTCCCACAGCGAACGGATGCGGTCGATTACCTGCTGAAGCCGCTCGGGCGGGTAAACCGACGGAGTGCCTCCGCCGAAATAGATGGTCTCCACACTGCGGTCGGGAATGAAATCGCGCTCCGCCGAGAGCTCCTCCATCACCGCATCGAGCAGCTGCTCCTTTCTGGCAAGGGATATGCACTTGTAAAAGTCGCAGTAGTAGCACAGCTGCCTGCAAAACGGTATGTGAACATATATTCCGGCCATAATTCCGCGTTTGGAGGATACAAATATAGGGATATTCGATGAAAAACGAAAGCGCAGTCGGCCACCGGCCGGTGTGCGGTCGCTTTGCGATTCGTTCGAGACAAATATAGGGATATTCGATAAAAAACGAAAGCACAGTCGGCAGCGCCGGTGTGCGGTCGCAAGGCGATTCGTTCGAAGCAAATATGCCCCGCATATTCGCTGAAAAACCGAAGCGACGCCGCCCCGGGGGCCGAAACCCGGCCGCCAAGCGATTCGTTCGGAGCATACATATATTAAAAAATTTGAAATATTTTACTGTTAGTTGCATAACAATTGAAAGTTTTTCTATCTTTGCGGTGTGAAAACTGAAGAAGTGTTCAACTTAAAATAATTTTACAATTATGTCAAAAATCGATTTGAGCAAGTATGGTATTTCGGGTGCGACCGAAATAGTATACAATCCCTCGTACGAAGAGCTCTTCAAAGAGGAGACCCAGCCGGGCCTGACCGGTTACGAAAAGGGTGTGGTGACCGACATGGGCGCTGTGAACGTAATGACCGGCGTGTACACCGGCCGTTCGCCCAAGGACAAGTTCTTCGTGATGGACGACACCACCAAAGACACCATCTGGTGGACTTCCGACGAGTACAAGAACGACAACAAGCCCGTAAGCCAGCAGACCTGGAACGTACTCAAGGAACTGGCCGGCAAGGAGCTCTCCAACAAGAAGCTCTACGTGATGGATACTTTCTGCGGCGCCAACGAAAATACCCGCCTCAAAATCCGTTTCGTGATGGAGGTGGCATGGCAGGCCCACTTCGTGAAGAACATGTTCATCCGCCCCACCGAAGAGGAGCTGGCCAACTACGGCGAGCCCGATTTCGTGGTGCTCAACGCTTCGAAAGCCAAGGTGGAGAACTACAAGGAACTGGGACTCAACTCGGAGACCGCCGTGGTATTCAACCTCACCGAAAAGATGCAGGTCATCATCAACACCTGGTACGGCGGCGAGATGAAGAAAGGCATGTTCTCCTACATGAACTACCTGCTGCCCCTGCAGGGTATCGCTTCGATGCACTGCTCGGCCAACACCAACAAGGCCGGTGAAACCGCCATCTTCTTCGGTCTCTCAGGCACCGGCAAAACCACCCTGTCCACCGACCCGAAACGCGA
>JAGBHC010000006.1 GCA_017935625.1 Rikenellaceae bacterium
AAACACACCCTCTTTTTGAACGTATGTCAAATCAATGTAGTTGTGATTTGCTTTCGAATTTGTATCTTTGACGTACCAAACACACCCATAACGAGAATAACCATTAACTACGTGGCGTTGTGATTTGCTTTCGAATTTGTATCTTTGACGTACCAAACACACCTAGGCAACGGTTCAGGGATATCAACCGGTTGTTGTGATTTGCTTTCGAATTTGTATCTTTGACGTACCAAACACACCTGCTGGACAGTCTTATATTGAACTCCATGCGTTGTGATTTGCTTTCGAATTTGTATCTTTGACGTACCAAACACACCACAATCGATGTAACACAATGTGTTACATTAGATTATACGGATGTTTGGAATTTAAAAATCACGGTGTTTGAGAAAAGGATTTGCATCATTCCGATGCAAATCCTTTTTCTGTTTTCCTCAAAACAATTCCAGTTGCTGCGTCGGTACCTCCTGTTTCACCAACTGGCAGCCGCGGAACAGTTCCATCTGGGAGAATTGTTTGTCCGTTACGGTAAGAATCCCCACATACCCGTTTCTGGGCAGTCCCTGCTTCACCCGCTTGATGTGCACATCGGCATTTTCCCGACTGGGGCAATGCCGGAGATAGATGGAAAACTGGAACATGGTGAATCCGTCGCGCAAGAGATGTTTCCGGAATTCGGCGTATTTCTTGCGTTCGCTCTTCGTCTCGGTCGGCAAATCGAAAAAGACAAAAATCCACATAATCCGGTATTCGCTGAATCGTTCAATCATTCCATCATGGGGTATGCTATTTTTCGGATTTCACCGCTGAAACATTTATACAGCGAAGCGGTAGTCATCCCCACTCCGACCATCAGGGGGCTGCGACGGCCGTTGATGGCCACATCCAGAACCGGAATGGACAACAGACGGCTTTTCACCTCGGTCGTCAGCTTCGCGACATCCGTTCCGTCATCGACCAGCTCCGCCACCAGCAAATCGACATAGGGGCGATAAGGCTCCATGATATCGTCGGCCAGGCAATAGGCATTGTAACGGTTGTGATGGTGAATCCCCAACGTCGGCAACAGTCCGCTCGCCACCAGCGAACGGGCGACCACGGCCCGCAACACCGCATAGCCGTAGTTGAGCAGGTTGTTGGGCGGCACGCCCTCCCTGTCGCGTCGGAAATCCTTGATGTGCCCGAAAAGAGCCTGCCAATAGAAGGCCGCAGCCCGTCCTTCGAGATTTTCGCTGTCTCCGCTCTTCACCTGTTTCGCCCACGCCTCCATATTGCCGCAATCGAGCTTCCGCCGCTTGTAGAGCACCGACGACTGGTTGAGAATCTTCGCCTGCACGGTCTGCTGCCACAGCTGCTTGCGCAGCGGCTGCGAAGCCTCTGTCTGATACCGGAAGCGTTCCGACTGGGTGGTGTTGCCCGAAAGGGGCAGCAACAGCCCCGAAGGCATCCGGTGTTCGTCGCAGACTATGACAGCCGCGTTATTGTCCAGCAAAGCCTCCAGCGCACCCTGCGTAACGGTAACCTGCCGATTGTCGAGCACCGCCACACCGATATCCTCAATCGGGATTCGCTTTACCGCGGAAGCCTTGAAATCTTCGGGCAAGGTCCCGTTCTTCTCGACCTCGGGAAGCCGGACCTCCAACTGCCCCAACCGCACGCTGAGATAGGCAGGATTGCCGAAATACAACGTCCGCTTTATCATATCTCCGTTATCTTGCCGGTCACGCCCACATGCACCTTGTGGGGATTCAGTTTCTCCAGTGCTCCCAAACTGCTTGGTCTAATGAGCTTTCCCATTTTTATCGACTTTGCCGCATCTTTGGTTCCTTTGTATTTATCATCCACCGTCGTCTCCAGATGATGCCTGAAATAGTAGATTCCGGCACTTAATTTCTGCACCCGATACAGATGCCTGCTCAGAGCGGCATGGTCGTTCCGCTCCATCGCATCGCGATACGACTCCTCGTCCATTCCCAGAACGAACATCTCGTTCTGCTGCATCGAGAAGCGGAAACTCCAGTCCGCCGCAGGCGGAAGCTGCTCGAGGAACGCCGCGGGCATCGTCCCGTCTACCTCCTCCCATACCTGACCGGGATTGGTTATGATAATGGGAACCCCGTACTTTTTGCGCTCGACAGCATGCCAGAACGTGACGATATGTTCCCGCCACTTGCCCTCTTTGTCTTCGTAAATCGCCACATGATGGTTGTTCGCCGGTTTTACGAACGCTATCGGTTCCTGCCGCTCGTCATATCGCAGCGGAACGGTAGCGCTCAATCCCGTATAGCACCTCACGCTGCGGATTGCACGTCCCTGATGGTCGAACACCGGGTCTGCGAAAGCCTTCTCCGGCTTGCCTCCGAACTGTTCCAGCCGCCCGCGCAGGATTTCGCGGATACCTTTGTCCACCACATACTCCACATCCTTGAGTGCAATCGCACCTATCTTGTACTTTATGACATACTCCTGCTTCCCGGTTTCGCTGCTGCGGATACGGCCGTAGACGCTCTCCTCGCTCAACGCCCCGCGAGGGATAACCACTCCCCGTTGTACGCAAATCCGCTTCCCGCCCTTATGAATATAGCGTTTGCCGACACTCGCCGCACGCTTTCCGCTCTTGAACGACACGGCAATCTCCGCGACAGCCCGAGCCACCTCTGCCGTCGGGAAATGGGGCTGCTGCAGTATGTAACGCTCCAGCGAAGTGAGCCGATGTTGTGTCGAGGCCCCCTGCCCTTTGTCGGCAAACGACCGGAACGACACCTCTTTCAGCGAATTGAGATTGTTGATACGCTGAATGTACCCCTGTTTGGTACAAGCAATTACGAGTGCATCGACAGCATGGTGGCGATGGTCCATACGCTTCGACCATCCGGCAATGCGTTCTACCTGAACCTTCCGCCCGTCTACCTCGCGTTCCACCCATTCGGTAAGTCCGGCCTCGCGATACCGGCTGAGGTTCAGGTCGTGCAGCACCTCGTCCCAGCCCCACAGATGACGGATAAAATCGGTGATGCTGCCGCTCGTCGAATAGACATTCCGGCATACCGCCTGCAACATCTCCTTCGCCTTTTTGGCGATATACTGACTCTCGCGCAACTGGCGTTCGATGAAGTCCTGGGGCAGTTCGCTCGCCGGCATCAACAGTTTCTTTCGCTTGGTCTGGGAGATTTTACCCCTTTCCGCCAGGTCGTTCACCCGCTTCAGGTAGGCGTCGAACTCCCCTTCGCCTTTCTGCTTCATATAGTCGAACGCGGTGCGGTTTCCTTTCTCCTGGTTGCATTTGCGACAGGCGCAGACCTTATTCGAGAAGCTGTCATCGAAGAGTACGGAACGGGGAATGACATGCTCGGTCTCCACGCCGAATCCGAGCAGGAACTCTTTCACGCCCACCGGATTCCCGCAGTACATACACCGCTCTTCGGACTCCCTCCACATCTTGTATTTCTGTATCCGGGAACGTGTGGGCGTGAGACCGTACTCATCGTGGATACGCTGGGCAAATTCGTCGTTCTCCTTCCGGTTGCGGTTCATCGCCTTGTCGGCAGACTCCCGCTCCTCGCGGCTCTGCTTGAGCTCGCGGGCGAGCTCTACCCGGATTTCGTCGAAGCGCCCGTATTCGGACATCAGCGCATTGACCAGATTGACGAGCTGGTTCAACACCTTCTCCACCACGGGCTGCCGCAACTCGCCTTTGGGAATCGGGAGCATCGTTTCGGCCAGCTCCCGCGCCTGGTTCCGGGCCTTGTCGAGCGGAGTGTCGTCGTATCCCGCCGCGCATTTCGCATCGTAATACTGCATTCCCTCCTGCAGATAGGGCAGAATCTTGCGTATCGCCCGCGACGACTTGTTGCCGTAGCCGCTCTTCACGAAATCGATGCGGCATAACGACTCGACCACCGCTTTATCCGTAATTCCGAACTTCTGCTCCAGCACCCGACGCAGCTCCTCGATATCCGAAATCGAATAGAGCGCATGCCACAACCGATAGAGCGGCTCTTTTTCGAACGAAGCGTCGATTACTCGGGTTATCTCGCCGGTATCCGTATCCACGAAATCGCCATCGGCCGCATGCAGTTCGAATCGCAGCAGACTCTCCTTGCCGGCATAATCTCCGAGCGCCTTGAAGAGGGTGCAATAGGTGGTATTTCCCTGCAACCCCTGGCCGACGGCCTTTCCGAACTGCCACTCCCTCGATTTTACTCCGAGCAGCGTCTTCAGGTCATTCGCCCTCAGCTTTTCGCGGGTATTCATGAATTCGAAAATCGCCTGTTTCTGCTCCTGGGTAATGGGCAGCGTTTCATCCGCCTTATTGGTTATGTTCAGGTTGTTGATACTCTCCCACAGCTTGCATACCTGAAACAGGGGCGAACTGCGCGGCGCGACTCTCGGCCCGCAGTTCCGCACACGTCCGCCGACCTCTGCGTCATGGCGCTCCAGCTCACACCTCGCCACCAGGTGCTTGCACGATTTCAACGGACGCTGGTGAAAAATGATGTAATCGCGTATGCGGGCTATCTCCGCCTCGGTCAGCACTTCGGGATAGAACTTGCGCTGACACGCCATAATCGCGTCATACTCCTCGACATAGGCTTTCCGCGGGTAGACGCGCTCCTTGCAGCGGAAAGCCGGGTCGGCCGCAAGCTCCTTATACATATATTGTCCTACGGTCATACCCTGGCCGTGAAGTTCCTGATAGCGGTCCACGACCTGTTTCACATGGTCCCCCAGCTTTTTGTCGCCGAAGTCCGATTTGGCAGTACGATATCCGCGTTTTTGATTCAGATGACACAACACGCGCCCCAGCTCCCGAAGCGAAATACGGGTCTCGGCGGCTCGCGCACGCACCCCCCACAAATCGAGCGTCGAAAGTCTCAGCGTCGCCCCGTCATACATGCCCAGCCGCCCCAGTTCCTCCAGCAGCAACGCCCTGCGAAGCTGATAACGGTCATATCCCTTTCGCTGGGTTCTGCACTTCGTCCGGTCGGCATTTTTGGTCAATGCCTGTCCCTTGGAGAACTGGGTGCTCTCATCCGTACTCAACGGAATGATGCGGCTTCCGACAGCCACAATTTTATCTTTGCACGAAGGCTCCGCAGGTACCACGACCTCTTCGCTGTTTTCCTCCACGACCGCCCATCCGATGCTTGTCGAACCCAAATCTAAACCGAGTATCCGTTTCATATGTATATTGAAATTAAATACGACACTACAACATATCACTCAGGCATCTGCCCGACATCGAAAATTACCGTTACCCGAACCGATGCACAGCCACAATGATTCGATTGGAACAAATTCGCCAATCGCATTCTCCGAAAATCGAACGCACGGTCGTAATAAGATTCAATTGAGACAAATATAATAAAAGATTTGGATTATTACAATTTTAATTCTATATTTGCACTACAAATTCAAAAGCAAATCACAATAAGGATTATTCCGTTGTGAAAACATTCAAGGCGGGGCAACTCGCCTTTTTTATTTCCCGTTTCCCCGCACCCTCCGACATACCGCCTACCCGCAGCACACAAACATATAATATCCGCCCCGACCCCCATCCCCCGTTTCATTCTCCGCTCCATTCTCCACTCCTTCCCCTGCATCCGGAATATGACACACAGCACCGGTCACAACGCCGCCTTGCCTCTTTCCATCCTCCGGTCCCCGTTATCTCGCCCCATCTCCACGAAACACACTTACCATATCTTAGCCCGCCGCCTATTTTCCCCTTATCCATTTTTCCCAACCTCTTACACAATAGCACCACACTCCTCGTCCACGTTCCGCTCTGCCGCCCCACATTCCGCCTGCACACCAACACTCCCCTCGCACAAAGCACCTTACATTCCACCTCTTCTCTTCCTCCACCCCCGGCATTCTGCCTGCACACTTCCTCGCAAAAATTCCTCCCACCCTCTCTCCTCCTCGCGGAGACAGTCTCTACTGACACGCTGACTGCAACCCACATAATTTCCACACACGATACACCTCGTTCTCCTCTTTGTCCTCCTCCCACCTCCACCCCCGGCATTCCGCATACACACTCCCTCGTAAAATCCCTCACCCCTCACCCCTCTCCCTCTCTCCACCTCGCGGAGACTGTTTCCACAAACACGCTGACTACAACCCGTACAATTTCCACACACGATACACCTCGTTCTCCTCTTCTGCTCTTCCCACTCCCCCCGACACCCCCTCGTCCTGCCCTCCTCCGAACACAATCCCCCGGCTCCGCCCTGCTCCGGATATCCTTGCCCTGGATACTCCTGTCCCGGATGCCCCGTTCCGGATGTTCCCGGACACTTCTCCTCCGAAAGACTCTACCTAAAGCCCCACGCCGGATAGACCGCAGAAAATCCTATCCCGGGAGCTCTCCAATCTGCCAAGCATAGAACCGCAAAGCATAAAAAACCTCGAGGGTCGTTCTCAGTTTATGAGAACGACCCTCGAGGTTTTATGAATCCGCCCCGGGAAGAGGCGTCGGATGCACTTTTTAGTAACCCATCGCTTTCTGTGCGGCATAACTGATTTTGTATGCCGTAGCGCGTCTGAGTTCCTGCTTCACGTCGGTAACGACACCCATCAGCGTATTGACGTCGGCTTTGAGGCAGACGGTCATCGCCGCTTTGTCCTGCTCGGAGAGCTTATCGCGCTCCGAGGCTACGAACTCCAGAATGTCCTGAGTGGTCCGGTAGCTGTCATTCAGCTGAATCTTCGGAGTGGTACCGAATTTCGACTGCATGGACATCGAAGGGGGACCGATGTGAATATAGCTCACCAACGATTTCTTCTCCAGTTTGGCTACTTCGGTAGCCTGCGGAAGTGTGTATCTCACCAACAACTCCTGGTCTCTCATGGTGGTGGACACCATGAAGAAGAACAGAATCATAAATATAACGTCAGGAAGAGACGCCGTAGAGATAGGGGGCAGACCTTTGTCGCCCTTTTTCTTCATTACTGCCATAACTATTTTCCTCCCACATTTTTAGGTTCTGCCTCTGAAATCTTCTGAGGAACAGCGGCCTGAATGGCCTTGCGCTGTGCTTCGTCCAACTCCGAGAAAGGTTTATGGAATTTCTCCTGAGATACCTGGTCGCGAATCTCGTTCACGGCACGGGTCAGTTCGTTCTGCACCCGGATATAGGTGTCGTAACTGGTACCGCGGTCGTTCTGCAGAGATATCACGCCTTTGCTCACCATGTATTTGCCGCCGGGCAGGCCTTCGATTACCGTCTCCTCTTTTTCGGGGAGATTGGGGTCGTCGGCCAGGTTGAGCATGAACTCTTTGGCACGGTCCTTCACCAATCTGATATCCACAATCTCGTTGGCCACAGCCACCTGGTTGAACTTGTTCACGTGGACAAGCAGCAGGTTTCGCTCACGAATATCGACTTCGGCCTTCTGGTTCTTCTCCGGAATAGGGGGAAGCACGCGCTGAATACCGGTATCGACATTCATAGTAGTAGCCACCAGGAAGAATATCAGAAGCAGGAAGGCGATATCCGCCATTGAGCCCGCGTTGATTTCCTGTACTTTCTTTTTATTTGTCGGCATAACTACTTTTTATTTAAAGCTGTTTCTGATTTCGCCGAATACGAGGAGTATCACCAGAGCGGCGAAAGAGATATAAGTTGTATACAAGAGCGTATCGGTCCACTTGAGGGTGGCGGGGGCATCGAAAGCCGTACCGTCCGAGCCGAGCACGACCGCATCGCTTGAGAATACGAAGTAGCACAGCACAACGACCACAGCGAGCGCCGCGAACACGAACAAGCCCACTTTGGAACCGTTGGAGTCCTTGCCGAAATTCATCGCGGTGAGCACCACGGTAGACACGATGGCCAGTCCGAGGAACAGGTAGCCGCAGTTGAGCATCAAATCCACGTTTTCGGCATTCGAAATCATGGGAATCAATGTCGCTGCGCCCGCGAGCAGAAGGACATATTTTAATATGTTTAATGCTTTTTCCATTTGTTCTTGAATTACTTGTCGTAAAAAGTGGAATTACTTCTTGTTGTATTTGGTCAGCAGGTCGAGCAGAGTAATCGAGCTGTCTTCCATGGCAACCACCAGGGTATCGATTTTAGCGATGAGGTAGTTGTAGAACAACTGAAGGATAACGGCCACGATAAGACCGGCCAGAGTGGTCAAAAGGGCCACCTTGATACCGCCGGCAACGAGGGTCGGAGAGATATCACCTGCAGCCTGGATGGCATCGAATGCACCAATCATACCGACAACGGTACCCATAAATCCCAACATAGGAGACAGTGCGATGAACAGACCAATCCACGAAAGGCCGCTCTCCATCTGACCCATCTGAACCGAACCGTAGGAAACCACCGATTTCTCGACAGCGTCCAGGCCCTGGTCGTAACGCATCAGACCCTGATAGAAGATGGAAGCCACGGGACCGCGGGTGTTGCGGCAAACCTCCTTGGCAGCCTCGATACCGCCGTTGCTGAGAGCCTCCTCAACCTTGGCGATGAGCTTCTTTGTGTTTGTAGTAGACATGTTCAGGTAGATGATACGCTCGATAGCGATAGCCAGACCGAAAATCAAGCAGAGCAGCACGGGAGCCATCCAGCCGGCACCGCCCTCGAGGAATTTCTGTTTGATGACCTGGTGCATGGGCACTTCGTCTGCGGCCAGCGTCTCGGCAGCGGCAACGGCAGTCTCCTGAACGGCTTCGGTTGCGGGCTCCTCGGCGGCAGCCTCGTCTTGAGCGAAAACATTTACAGTACCGAGGCTAAGCAAACCTGCTACTGACAAAATCAAAAAAAGTTTTTTCATAGTAAAAATTGAATTAATTAGACTTATTGTTTTTGTTAGTTTTTAATAATTGTTTTACAGTTCGATGTCTTTTAAGTCAGTTTCAAAAAGTCTTTTTTCCTTCGTTCTCTTTTCGCTCCCCCTCTCTTTTCGCTTCGCTTTTTCCACCGCGCCGCCTGCTCCGGTCCTTGAATCCGGAGGCCGGCCACTACGACACAACAAACTCTTTCACAAGCCATTACAAAGTTCCAGGACGTCGAATCGGCGAAATTTGCGCACAAAACACTTGCGAAATATAAGAAAAAAATTTTTATCAAAAAAATTGTTCCCCGCTAATTTCTCCCTTTATCGGCTGTTTTAACATATCGAGCGTCTCCTCCCGGCTCTTTTTCCGGCCCAAAACATACATCAGTTTGGTGACCGCCGCTTCGGTCGTCAGGTCGTGGCCGCTCACCACGCCCGCGTTGCGCAGCCCCATGCCCGTTTCGTACAAATCCATGGAGACGCTGCCTCCGCTGCACTGCGTCACATTCACCACGATGACCCCCCGGGCGATGACCTCGCGCAGGGCCGAAAGAAACCACTCCTCGGTGGGGGCGTTGCCGGCCCCGTAGGTCTCCAGCACGATGGCCTTCACCCCCGGGATGGAGAGCATGGCCCGGAAGATGGGCTCGCTCAGACCGGGAAATATCTTGACGATGGCCACCCCGGCATCGAGCTCCGTGCTGATGGAGAGCGTATCGCAGGGGTTCTCCGCCTTGCGGATGAAGGGCATATTATAATGTATGCTCACCCCCACCTCGGCCAGCGGGGGATAGTTCTCCGAGCGGAAGGCATTGAGCTCCTCGGCGCTCCGTTTGCTGGAGCGGTTGGCGCGGAAGAGCCGGTTCTGGAAATAGAGCGACACCTCCGGCACCAGGGCGCGCCCCGCGGCATCGCGGGCGGCGGCGATTTCGATGGCCGTAATCAGGTTCTCGCGGCCGTCGGTCCGCAGCACGCCGATGGGAATCTGGCTGCCGGTGAACACCACGGGCTTGCAGAGGTTCTCGAGCATGAAACTCAGAGCCGACGCCGAATAGGACATGGTGTCCGTGCCGTGCAGCACCACGAAACCGTCGTGGCGGGCATAGTTGTCGCGGATGAGCTCCGCCAGCCGCACCCACAGTTCGGGGGTGACGTTCGACGAGTCGATGGGACGGAACTGCGACACCTCGATATCCACCGCCAGCCGGCGCAGCGAGGGAAACTCCTCGTAAATTCCGTTGAAGTCGAACGGGACAAGCGTCCCCGTCGCGGCATCGGTCTTCATGCCGATGGTGCCGCCCGTATATATAAGAAGTATCGAAGCTCTTTTCATCGTTTCACGTCAATGGCTACACAAAAATACGAATAAGCGGGCGCAAAAGCAAACTCGTTTGCGTTTTGCCGAGCGAAAGTATCGAAGCCGCAAGTCAAAAATAGCAATTATTTTCGGCAAACGAACGGTTCCCGCTCCCAAAATCCGCGGTTTCGCATCCGGTGTCGCGGGAAATCGCCCGGCGGACGGCGGAGCATCCCGCACCCGGCACGCCCCGCCGGCCGCAACCGTCCCTCCAACCATCGCCAGCCCCGCCGCGAACACACGAGCACAGCCACAAACACACAAACACGGCCGCGAACACACGAACGCAGCCGCAGGCACACGAACGCAGCCGCAAGCACACGAAAAACGAGGGTGCCCCTTCCGGACACCCTCGTCACCACTCCGCTCTGCGGCCGGCCGACCGCGGAGCCCGTTCCCTGCTCCTGCCACCCGCCTCCATCCGGAACCTTCCGCATCCGGAGCCTCTCCCGCGGCAGAGAGGCCCGCCCCTTCCGCCTCCGCTCCCGGCGGGAACACCCCCGAACACAAACCCTTACCTCTCTTTCATCCGGCATTCCCGCCCGAACCGCCCGGTACGGCCGTGCTCCCCGCTCCCACGCATCGCCCGCCTCCGCCGGCCGGGCGCTCCCGCAGAAGGAGAGCTCCACCCCTCTTCCGCCACACCCCGGCGGAGCTCCCGGCCGCTCAGCGCGACCGGTGCTTCGAGAGCAGTTCCCGCACCTTGCGGAACAGGTCGTCGCCCGAAATGACGGAGGCGTTCTCCAGAAAGCTCCAGAACTCCACGCCGCAGACGAACCCCGTGAAGAGGTTCGCCAGCCGCAGCTCCATCGCCTCGGCCACACAGCGGTCGATGAGCCAGGCCATGCAGATGCCCAGCATCACCAGTCCCGCCTTGCGCACCGTCCGCCACGCTTTGCGGCTGCTGAACCGCCACGCCTCGCCCCTGCGCCGGGCGGCGGCGCGGTCGGCCGCCACGCCCGTCACGAAATCCACCGCCACGAAGAACATCGCACAGGCGGTCAGTTCCGCCACCGGTGCGAAAAGGGTGGCCAGCGCCCCGACCCATCCGGCCGAGAATCTATCGGCGTCTCCCATGCTCCGGCCTCCTCTCCGCGAACACCACGCCGCCGCCTATGACGCATCGGTTCAACACATTCTCCTGCGGACAATACTCCGGATACTCCTCCGCCCGGGCCTCGATGTGGGCCACGGCCCGGCGCAGCATGGCCGCCGCCTCGCACCGGGTGCGCCGGCAGAGCAGGTCGAGCTTCTCCTCCCCCGCCCCTTTGAGCACCCCGCTCTCCAGCTCCACCACCCCCATCTCTCCGCTCTGCACGGCCATCGAGGGGAGCATGGAGAGCTTCACCCACAGGGCCAGCGCGGGGGCGAGGTACTCGGTGCGCAGCATGCGGTAGGCCCCCTCCAGCATCCTGCGGTAGAGCCGTTCGCCCACCACCGGAACTATGAACCGCTGCTCGGCGGCCGCAATGGTCGCCTCGCTTATGGCCTCGCATCCCATGAATTGCCCGGGAAAGGCAATCTCCGCCGCCTCCCGAGCCGTAATCAGACTGTTCATCATCTCGTTTCGCCTCACTTTATCTCTCTGATGTTGTACTTGGTAATCTCCGACAGGAATTTCTGCTGAAGCGGGTCCTGCGTGTCGTACTCGAGTCCGTCGGCACGCCGGGCCTCCCACACCTTCATGTAGAGGGGTTTGTTGCGCGTGGGCGGACGGTTCACTATCTGCAGCGACTGGCTTTCGGCTCCGGTCAGTGCCGTAATCGCCTCCCGGATGGGCTCCATGAGCTCGGCCTGCTCGCCGAGAATCACCGTGTTGAGCGCGATTTCATACTCGTGCAGGATGCGTTCGGCGCTGAATCCCGACGTGTAGTCCAGTCCGCTCAGGGCCCGGAACCAGGAGTGGGCCACCACGATGTCGGAGGTGGCCTGGTCGTGCAGCTGACGCCAGTCCCCCTCGTTGGACGAATCGATGGGGATGAAACGCGAGTGCTCGCTCTGGGCGCCCGACTGCACCATGAACATCACCTGTCCCGGCCGTCCGGCGAACTTCTCCTCGGCCAGCCGCACGATTTGCCGGGCCTCCTCCTCGCTGTCCACGGCCGTGTCGAGCAGCATCACGCCCGAGAGCTGGAACGAGTTGTCCAGCCGGCTCATGTTCCAGCGGTCGGTCTTGTAGGCGATGGCCGAGACGTTCATGCCGGCGATGTAGGGCGGCACGCCGTAGTGTTCGTACATCGGCTCGTAGTCCTTGTAGTGAATCATGGCATGCAGACAGCCGTCCTCTCCAGGTGCGAAGTCGGGATAGAGGGGCACCCGCCGGGCCGAATCCGCATCGAAGTTGCGCCAGTCGTGGTGCATCACGATGCCCTTTCCCGCACGGCCCACCCGGCACCGCGACGCATCCTGATGGTAGAACGCCGCGAACGAACGCTCCGGGTCGGTGACCACCTCCAGAAAGGCGTTGCCGAAGAGCGCCTTGTCCAGCGCCAGCTTGTTGATTACCTGACGCAGCGTCTCGCCCTCGCCGTTCGCCCGCTCCACCAGCAGCGCCAGCACGGCGTTGCCGGGGTCGAAGACGAACCCCTTGCCTGATATGTAGTCGGCCTTGTCGTTGATGATGCGCCGGTGCGTGGTGCTGCGCCGCGACATCAGCGCCAGGGCATAGGGGAACAGGTTGTCGTCGCCCCAGCGCCACACCTGCTGCCGGGCCGTCGGGCGGACCGAGGCCGGCAGCGGCCGCGGGGCGGCATCCGCCACCCCGACCGCCCGGACCTTCTTTTGTTTGCTTTCTCTTTTCTCTTTCATTTCGCTCTTTTAATCCGCACGCCGCCCTCCCTTTCGGGGGGGGCTTCGTGCGCTCTTTCCACACTCTACTCTGCGGCGACGCTCCTGGCCTTCTGCGTGTCGGTCGAGACCAGGGTCACGCTCTCCGAGGTGGGGTCGGAGAGTTTCTGTCCCGACATTCCCACGCATTTCGACACGCGGAGCGGACGTTCGGCGCCGAACTGCGGCGAATAGCCCACCAGCAGCCGCTCTCCGTTGTTGGTGGTGACCAGCGCCACCAGCCCGCAGTAGGAGGCCGTCGCCATCTCCTCGACCGCCTTTCTCGACGCGGCGTCCATGCGGGCGAGCGAGAACGAGAGTTCGTGCGTCACGCTCAGCGAACCGCCGGCCACCGAGACCGTCTCCCGCAGCTGGGCCTCGTCCTCGTTGAAGGAGTAGTCCGCCCGGTTCCCTTCGGGAGCCGATGCCGAGGTGTAGCCGTCCGTCGCGGCGTCGTAGACGGCCGTCACCTTGTCGGCCTCCATGAGTACGATTGTCCGGATGCCTCCGCTGCGGCGGGCGCATCGTTTGGTAAAACCCGTCAATGCCATCATTCTCCTTCGGTTTGAGTTTCGGTCTGAGTCCCGGTCTGGTTTCCGGCCTGAGTTTCGGTTCTGGTACTGTAAGTTATCAGCTCGGGCAGCAGGTAGTCGCATCCGGCCATGAAGACCGCCCGCTGACGGTTCTCCATCTGGTCGGGGTTGTACCACATGCGTATCTCCGTACCCGGGAAGTCGCCCGTGTTCACCGCCAGGGCCATGTTGCGGCGGTCGGTGAGCAGGGCGAACGACTGGGGCATGTCGGTGCACTGCTTCAGGTAGGAGCCCAGCTTCACGTCCACCACGGGAATTCCCTTGTAGGTCAATCCGCTGCGGCCCTGCTGCTTGGCGGCGTAGGCGCTCTCCAGCGCTGCGCTGTCCAGCACCTGTTCGTAGGCTTCGTAGACGTCCGACGTAACCAGGTAGACCAGCTGCCCGTCGCCCCGCAGCCCCTTGAGCTCCTCCGACGAGGCTTCCCACAGCATCTTGAGGATGGTCTCGCCGTCGTCCTTGGCGGTGTAGGTGAAGCTGCTGATTTCGCTGCCGGTCTCCGCCGCGTCGCTTTGGATGCGGGTCAGAAATCCGTCGAAGGTGTTGAACAGCTTGGAGCGGGTGGTGTCGCCGAGCCACATCGTCACCCGGATGCTCTCGGCTATCGCCTGCCGGAAGAGCTCCGTTTCGGCCTGTTCGAGCTCCGTTCCGCTCAGGTCGTCGAGGTTCACGTCCGCCCGCGCCGAAATCAGCTCATAGACCATGTTGAAATAGTCCTCGGCCGAGTAGCCCGCTTCGGCTTTCACCTTGTGGAGGTTGATGGTCTTCTGGAAACGGTCGGCCGACGAGCCGCCCACCCATCCCGCGGAGGCATATTTCTGGAGAATGTCTCCCGAGCGCTTCCAGAAGTGGAGCCGGGTGGGCACCGGCATGTTGTACATTATCCTCACGCCCAGCTCCTGCGCGTCGGGGCCGGTCAGCATGGGTCTGAAAAAGATGGTCTCCAGGTCTTTGCCTGCATAACTCTTTACGTTTTCGATTTTGCTCATGTTTTTTTTCGTTTTTTAATGGTTCGTAGTCGTGCCGATGTCCCGGACCTGCGGCCGGCCGCCCCGTCGCACGCCCCTGCCCGCACCCCGCCGGAACGGGAAGGGCGTCCGCCCGGCATCCGGTCTCCGGTCCGGTTCGGTTCGGTCACAACGGTCTGAATTGTCGGGCGTCCTGTTCGTAGGCCGTCTCGTTGGCCGTGCGGGGCCCCTCCGCCGACGCAGGGTCCTCCCGCTCGCAGGTCCGGGTCCGCTCCGCCCGCTTCATCCCCTCCGCGAAACGGCGCATGCGCTCCTGCTCCCGCATCCTGAGCAGATACTCCGCATCGGCCCGGGGCGGCTCCTGCGCTCCGCCGTCTCCCGGTGTTCCGCTCCGCGCCTCCTCCGCCCGGGCTCCGCGCTCCGGACCGGCTGCACCGCCGGCCGCTCCCGATTCCGGTCCCGCTCCGCTCCGGCTCTCCGCACCGCGCAGGCGCCCGGTCCTCTTCTCGGGCATCAACACCGCCGACACGGCGGCCGACACCGCACTCCACAGTGCTGCCAGACGACGGGCCGACGGCCCGTCTGTCCCGTCCGTTCCGTCTGCCGCCGGACCCGCCGCCGTCGCACTCGCCGAAACGCCCCGCCCCGATTCCTGCCGCGGTCCGGGCTCCGGCTCCGCGGGGGCCGCCTCCGCAATCGTATCGACCAGCCCCCACTCCAGCGCCTCGCGGGGCGAGAGCCACACGCCGCGGCCCTCGTTTTCCGACATCAGGGCCAGGTAGTCGTCCGCAGCGAACCGGCTGCATCCGGCCGCATAGATTTCGGCCAGCCGCCGGTCGGTCTTGTCCAGCAGCTCGCCGCTGTGCCTCATCTGCAGGGCGTCGCCCTCGCAGTTGCACACCGCCCGGTGCACCAGATAGAGCGCATTGGCCGAAATCTCGCGGCATCCGGGCGAGGCGGCCTGCGCAATCACCGTGGCCGCCGAGGCCACGTATCCGCTGCAACGGGTCACCACCCGCCCGCCGAGCGCACGCAGCGCATCGTAAATGAGCATCGCATCGTTCACATCGCCTCCCGTGGAGCGGATGTTCACGCACACCTGCGGCGCCTCGATGGCGGCGATTCGCTCCACGATGCTGCGGAACTTCTCGTAGGTCGCCACCCGCATGCCCGGATTCTCGAACTGCCACTCCTCCGGCACGCCGATGGTCCCCTCCACCTCGATGCAGACGGCATCCGGAGCAACGTTTCTGATTTCAATACGGTTGAATTTTTCCATTCTTCATCGGTTTTCCCGGCTTCGTTCCCGTGCCTGGTCCGCTGCGGGACGCGGACGGTCGAAAGCCACGTTCTTGTAATAGTAGATACACTTGCGCACATAGTCGTAGGAACAGGCGAAGCGCTCGGCCGCCTCGAACATCGCCTCCGTCTTCATCTCGCCGCGCCGGACCTCCGCCTCGACGAACTCCCGCACGGCGGCCACCTTGCACCTGCCGAAATCGATGACCCCCGACCGCAACAGCGCCTCCAGCATCTCCCCGGCCGGAAGCCCGCCGTAACGGGCAATCACCGGCTCCATCACCCGGCTCTGGTATTTATTCATAACTTCCTGTTTTTTTTAATGATACGTTTTTTACATTATCCATCCGTTCTTTTCTCTCACCCCGTCTTTTCCGCACTCCGCATACCTCTTTTCTCCGTCTTCCTTTCCACCCCTTTTCCGTCTTCTCTTCCGTCCTCCCGCTGCCGTCCCTTACTTTCCGTCTCCTCTCTTTCCGGCAGTGCAGGGCCCATCCGGCGGACACAACCATTTTCCCATACGCTCCTTTTTACACGCCGTGCGTGGAATGTTCTTCTACTTAGCGAACTTGTTTTATCCGTTCTTTTCGGCAGAGAAAAGAACCAAAAGCTGCCGCCAGCAGAAAATCAGGGGCTCGGCCGCTCCTCGGGCTGAAACGGATGCCTCGCGGGAAACTGCTGCCGCTTGCGCTCGGTCGGGTGGAGCACTCTTTTGTCGTGGAAGTTCGGACAGGGTTATCCGGTTACTTTCGGTTCCGGGCAAGGCTTTCATTCTTTGGCGGTCTTGGAGCGGGCCTCCATTCTTTTTCTGCCTTTATGCAAGGCCCCAATCTCTTTCGGTTCTGTACAAGGTCTTCCAGCCGCAGTTTCCGCGAGGGGAGCGCTTCGCTTCCTATCCGTTTCTTCACGCCCGATTTCACATCCTCGCTTCTTCCCTGATTTTCAAAAGGCGGATTTTCGTGCCGCCATTTCAGAGGGAAGTCGAATAGACTGTTCCTTTATAAAGTGAGTGAGGCGCGCATCTCCCGCCTTGCGGAAATCG
>JAGBHC010000007.1 GCA_017935625.1 Rikenellaceae bacterium
CGGTGTTGGGCTTGTGCGACCCGGCCGGGGAGACGCTTTCGTTCTTAAAATAGATACGGGCCGGCGTGTCGAGCGCCTTTTCGAGTCCGTAGGCCCGCACCAGCGGCGACGGACGCCAGATGCGGTACATGTCGCGCACCTGCTCGGGGATGTCGATGAACCGCTGCTGCGAGAACTCCTGGCGGACCAGCTCTTCGGCGAACAGCCCGTTCATCGCCTCCTCGGTGAGCGGCCGGCCGCTCACGGGATGGAGCGCCGGACGCGGCCGGTTGGGCATGTCGGCCACGATGTTGTACCACTGCGTGGGCATCTGTGCTTCGGAAAGCACGAATTTCTTGTTCTTCATCATCTCTGTAAACTGTTTTAGTCGGTTGTTTCAATCGGGTGCGGACGCTGCGCCGGGGATACGAAAAAGGCCGTTGTCTACTGATTCGTAAACAACGGCCTGTCTCTCCGGCAAGAACGGCTTCCGGCGAACTACTGCACGATTTGCGTGTGCCGCCTGTTGTCTACGAAATCCGACAGGCGCCACCACCAGGTGCGTATGTTCATCGAAAGAGTCATCTTCTCGCGAATGTTCTATGGATGCAATATTAGGCGTTTTTTCCCTTTTTTCCAAATTTCCGGGCCGAAAAACGCTCCGGCCGCCCCAATCCGCCCTCCGGCGGAGGCCGGCCGCGTCAGAAGTTGTACTGAATCATCGCCTGCACCCGGTTGGCGCATCCCTGGCGCCCGTCCATGTTCTTGCGCGTGCCGTAGAGATACTCGACGGCGACCTCCATGTGCGGGGAGATGTTCCAGAAGATGTTGCCGAAGACGTACTGCGCCACATGATACTGCTCCGCGGGGCCGTAGCCGTGGCGGCGATTGACCCGCACCTGCGAATAGCCGCCCGAGACCGCCGCCCGGCGGGAGAGCGCGTAACGCCCCGCCGCAAACCAGCCCAGCATGGGGAGCGTCTGCATGCGGCAGCTCCCGGCGGGATTGGGCACCAGGTCGAGTCCCGAACCGGTGATGTCCTGTATATAGGGCGTGATGCCGCTGCCGTAGACCATCTGCAGGAAGGTGTTCCACCTGCGGGCTATCTTCACGTTGCCGCTCAGCTGGACGCCCCATCCGAAACTCGAGAGGGTGGCCCCGCGCTCCATATTATAATAGTAGAGGTCGCGGAAAACGGCCGACGCCCGCAGGTGGCTGTCGCGCTTGCTGCCCCAGTTGTACTGCACGTAGAGCGGGAAGTCGGGCATCCGCTGCGGAACCGAGCCGAACCTCTCGCCGAAGGTGGCGCTCAGCTCGGGCATTTCGGCCGCCACGGCCGTCTGGAACCGTCCGTCGCGCGAGGTGTAGGTGTAGCGTATCATGGTGTTGAAGTTGAGATTATAGGCGTTCGGACCCTCGAAATCGACCGTCGTCGGCGAAGCGTTCAGGTCGCAGAAGGTGGTGACGTTCTGGCCGAAGAGCAGCCCCTTGAAGGTGATGTAGGCCAGACGCAGCCGCAGGTTGTAGTCGTGGTAGCCGCGGAAGTCGGTCTCCACGTAGGCGGTCACCAGTCCCAGCGCCCGGGTGTCGGCCATCGCCTTGAAGAACAGACGGGTGGTGCTGGCATCCATGGTCAGTTTCTGCCGGCTGTCGTAGCTCCGCGGGACGGGGATGTCCCAGGTCTTGAAGTCGAGGTCCTCGACGATGCCGTTGAACTCGTAGGAGGTCCTGAAATTGACATAGCCGCCGATGCCCAGCGAGGTTTTGCCGTTGGGCGACACGATGATGAAGTTGGGCATGTGCGACTGACGGAATCCGGGCACATGGGTGCGGTAATAGTTCAGCACGGTGCGGTCGATGACCGACTGGGAGAGCCCCGCCGAGCGGCGCCCCAGCCCCAGGACCGTGGGGTCGTAGTCGCCCGACATGCGCTCCGCATGCTTTTTCGTCTTTTGGGAGCCGCGCTGCGAATCGCCGGGCCGGTTCTGCGCGCCCGCCGCCGAAAAGAGCGAGAGGGCCGCAAGCAAGAGTAAAATTTTGCTCATGTTTTTACATTTTTTGGTTGAATATCCGCTGCAAAAAGACTCTGCGCATGATGCGAAACATCCGCTATCGCACGGCACGACAATCCATTACAGCCGACGGAAACCCTCACGGCAATGGCTGTGCCAAACTCTTCGCCCCGCTGTCCGGCGTGCCGAAGAGGGCCGTTTTCCCCCGCTCCCGGCCCGTTATCTCATTTTTTATCCTTACCTTTACGCGCAACTTTATCTGAAAAAACATGATACGATTCGTCTTCATAGCCGTGCTCGCCGCGGGAATAGCGGCCGACGTCTATCTCTACAAACGATATGTCTCGGCCCTGGCCCGCTGTCGGGGCATCCGCCTGCTCTATCTCTTCGCGGCCATCGTGGTCAATGGCACCCTGCCCGCGATGATGGCGGCCGACCTGCTGCTCGGCGGCGACAACACCACCCGCTCGATGCACGTCTCGATGTGGATTACCTTCGCCTACATTCTGCTCACCTTCCCCAAGTTCGTCTTCTGCCTGCTCTCGTTTCTCGACGTGCTGCTGGAGCGCCGGGGGGTGGTCGGACGCTCGCACCTGTTCGCACTGGCGGGCTGCGCCCTGTCGCTGTGGGCCGCATGGGGCATCGTCCGCGGATGCATCGACACCCGCACGAACATCGAGGTCACCCGTCTGGAGGTGCGCAGCGACAAGCTCCCCGCCGCCTTCGACGGACTGCGCGCGGTCTTCTTCTCCGACCCCCACATCGGCAGCCTCGTCCATCCCCACCGCTCGCTGCGGGCCATGGTGGACACCATCAACTCGCTGCGGCCCGACCTGGTAATCAACGGCGGCGACCTGGTGAACGTCCGCTACACGGAACTCACCCCCGAAATCACCGGCATCCTCGCCGGCATCAAGGCCCCCCACGGCATCTATTCGGTGCTGGGCAACCACGACCTGGGCATCTACATCAAGGACAGCGTGTCGCTTCCCCCGCACATCAACCGCGACCGGCTCATCGCCAAGCAGCGGGAGATGGGTTGGCACGTGCTGTGCGACCAAACCGAGCTGTTCACCATCCCCGAACGCGACTCCACGGCCGCCATCACCATCACGGGAGTCAATTTCCCGGAAGACTTCCTCATCCGGCAGCACAACCCCCGCATGGTGGGCGCCGACCTCGACAAGGCGTTCGCCGGCGTCAGCGACTCGCTCTTCAACCTCACCGTCTCCCACGCGCCGCAGCTCTGGGGCCAGCTCACCGACCGCGGCATCAGCGACCTCACCCTCTCGGGACACGTACACAGCATGCAGATGAAATTCCGGCTCTTCGGCCGCGAATTCTCGCCCGCCAGTCTGCTCTACAAGCAGTGGAGCGGCGAATACCGGCGCGGCGACAAGGTGCTCTACATCAACGACGGATTCGGATGCGTGGGCTATCCCATACGCATCGGAGCCCGCCCCGAAATCACGCTTATCACCCTACGACGATGAACGTACTCCTCTCGGCAGCCATCTCGCTGGACGGGTGTCTGGACGACACCTCCTCCCGGCGCCTCATCCTCTCCCCGGCCGAAGACCTGGCGGAGATAGACCGGCTCCGCGCCGCAAGCGACGCCATCCTGGTCGGGGCACGGACCCTGCGCTGCGACAACCCCTCGCTGCGGGTCCGCTCCGCAGCGCTCGTCGAAGAGCGCAAGGCAGCGGGCAGAGCCCCCCAGCCCCTGAAGGTGACGGTCACCACCCGCGGCGAGCTGCCCTCCGACCTGCGTTTTTTCGAGGGCGACCGCCCGCCCGTCGTATTCGCCGCCGCCCCCCTGCCGCCGCAGCTGGCGCAACGGGCCGAAACGATATGCGCACCGGAAATAACGGCCGCCCTCATCGTCACCGAACTCGAAAAACGGGGCGTGGAGAACCTGCTGGTCGAGGGCGGCGGAGAGATACTCTCGATGTTCCTGCGCGAGAACATGGCCGACCGGCTGCGGCTGGCCACGGCCCCCTTCATCGTGGGCGAAGCGGGAGCCCCCCGCTTTCTGCGTCCGGGCCGCTACCCCTTCGACAGCGGACACCGCGCCGTAACGGAGAGCCTCCGCATGGCGGGCGACATGAGCGTGGCAACCTACCGCTTCCACGACGACGACCCGGTCCGCGACCGCGAATGCCTGGCCCGTGCCGTGGAGCTGAGCCGCCGCTGCACGCCCGACCCCGAGTGCTACCGCGTGGGCGCCGTCGTGGTGACCGCCTCCGGCGCACGCTACGAAGGCTACACCCAGATGACCGCCCGGAAGAACCACGCCGAGGAGGAGGCCGTGGCGGCCGCCCTGCAGGCGGGGGCCGACCTGCGCGGAGCCACCGTATACTCCTCCGTGGAGCCCTGCTCCGCCCGCAGCTCCAAACCCGAATCCTGCTCGCGCCTGCTCCTGCGGCTCGGAGTCCGCAAGGTGGTCTTCGGCCTCTACGAGCCCGACCGCTTCGTGCACTGCACCGGAGCCCTCGACCTGCGCCGGGCCGGAGTCCGCACCCTCTATCTGCCCGAGTTCGCCCGGCAGATACTCGACATCAACGCCCACCTCTTCTCCCGGCCCCGGCATTAGCCCCCCCCGAAGTCCCGGAAGAGGCCGGCCCGGCAAAATGCGAACAAGTTTGCTTTTGCACTCGCTTATTCGTACCTTTGCACCTGGGTGCCGCCGCAGGCGACCCGCTGAAAAAGTCACCAACGTCAATTCTAAACAATTCATGGCAGACGAAAAGATAATTTTTTCGATGGTGGGGGTCAGCAAGACCTTCCAGAACCAGAAAAAGGTATTGAACAACATCTACCTGTCGTTCTTCTACGGCGCCAAAATCGGCATCATCGGTCTGAACGGTTCGGGTAAATCGACCCTGATGAAAATCATCGCGGGCATCGACAGGAACTACCAGGGCGAAGTGGTATTCTCGCCCGGCTACACGGTAGGCTACCTGGAGCAGGAACCGCAGCTCGACCCCGAAAAGAGCGTGCTGGAGGTCGTGCAGGAGGGGTGCGGCGAGGTGATGGAGCTGCTGCGCGAGTACGAGCGCATCAATGTCGAGCTCTGCGAACCGATGGACGACGACCGCATGGCGAGCCTCATCGAACGGCAGGGCGAACTCTACGAAAAAATCGACCACGCCAACGGCTGGGAAATCGACAGCGTGCTGGAACGCGCCATGGACGCCCTGCGCTGTCCGGCTCCCGACCAGCCCGTCAAGGTGCTTTCGGGAGGCGAACGCCGCCGCGTGGCGCTCTGCCGGCTGCTGTTGCAGGAGCCCGATGTCCTGTTGCTCGACGAGCCGACCAACCACCTCGACGCCGAGAGCATCGACTGGCTGGAACAGCATCTGCAACAGTACAAGGGAACGGTCATCGCCGTCACCCACGACCGCTACTTCCTGGACAACGTGGCCGGCTGGATTCTCGAGCTCGACCGCGGCGAAGGCATCCCCTGGAAGGGCAACTACTCCGGCTGGCTGGAGCAGAAGACCAAACGGCTGGAGATGGAGGAGAAACAGGCCAGCAAGCGCCGCAAGACCCTCGAGCGGGAGCTCGAATGGGTGCGCATGAGCCCCAAGGGACGGCAGGCCAAGAGCAAGGCGCGTCTGTCGGCCTACGACAAGATGCTCAACGAAGACAGCAAACAGAAAGAGGAGAAACTGGAGATATACATCCCCAACGGTCCGCGTCTGGGCGACGTGGACATCGAGGCCAGGAACGTGAGCAAGGCCTTCGGCGACCGCATCCTCTACGAGAACCTCAACTTCTCGCTGCCGCCCGCCGGCATCGTGGGCGTCATCGGCGCCAACGGCACGGGCAAGACCACCCTTTTCCGCATGATTATGGGGCTCGAGGAGCCCACGAGCGGAACGTTCAAGGTGGGCGAAACCGTGAAACTGGCCTACGTGGACCAGCAGCACAAATCCATCGACCCCGAAAAGAGCGTCTACGAGGTGATTTCCCAGAACAGCGACCTCATCACCCTGGGCAACCGCACCGTCAATTCGCGTGCCTACGTGGCCCGCTTCAACTTCAGCGGCGCCGACCAGGAGAAGAAGTGCGGCGTGCTGAGCGGCGGCGAGCGCAACCGCCTCCACCTGGCCCTCGCGCTCAAGGAGGAGGGCAACGTGCTGCTGCTCGACGAGCCCACCAACGACATCGACGTCAATACGCTGCGGGCGCTGGAGGAGGGCCTGGAGAACTTCGCGGGCTGCGCCGTGGTCATCTC
>JAGBHC010000008.1 GCA_017935625.1 Rikenellaceae bacterium
CGACACCCGCATCCGTGCCGCAATCCCCACCATCAAGAAGGTGCTGGAGAAGGGCGGTTCGGTGATTCTGATGTCGCACCTGGGCCGTCCCAAGAAGAACAACGACGAGAAATATTCGCTCTCCCACATCATCGGCGCCATCGAGGCCCGTCTGGGCGTGAAGATTCTCTTCGCCGGCGACTGCATGGGCGAGAAGGCGGCCGAAATGGCGGCTGCGCTCAAGCCCGGAGAGGTGATGCTGCTCGAGAACCTCCGCTTCTACGCCGAGGAGGAGGGCAAGCCCCGCGGCCTGGCCGAGGACGCCACCGACGAACAGAAGGCCGCCGCCAAGAAAGAGGTGAAGGCCAGCCAGAAGGAGTTCGTCAAGAAGCTGGCTTCGTATGCCGATTGCTACATCAACGATGCGTTCGGCACCGCACACCGCGCCCACGCTTCGACGGCGCTCATCGCCGAGTACTTCCCCAACGACAAGATGTTCGGCTATGTGATGGAGGGCGAGCTGAAGGCCATCGACGGCGTGATGCAGAATCCCGCACGCCCCTTCTGCGCCATCATCGGCGGCAGCAAGGTCTCGACCAAGATTACCATCATCGAGAAGCTCATGGAGAAGGTCGATTCGATTATCCTGGGCGGCGGCATGACCTACACCTTCTCCGCTGCGCAGGGCGGTAAAATCGGCCGTTCGATTTGCGAGCCCGACATGTTCCCCACCGCGCTGGAGATTCTGGCCAAGGCCAAGCAGAAGGGCGTGAAGCTGGTGTTCTCGCCCGACGCGCTCTGCGGCGACGCATTCTCCGAGGAGGCCAACACCATCGAGGCTCCGGTGCGGGAGATTCCCGACGGCTGGGAGGGCATGGACATCGCCACCGGCGGCAAGGCCGCTTTCCGCGAGCACATCCTGGGCTGCAAGACCATTCTTTGGAACGGACCGGTGGGCGTGTTCGAGATGAACAAGTTCGCCACCGGCAGCCGTGCCGTGGCCGAGGCCATCGCCGAGGCTACCTCCAAGGGGGCCTATTCGCTCATCGGCGGCGGCGACTCGGTGGCCTGCATCAACAAATTCGGACTGGCCGACAAGGTGAGCTACGTCTCCACCGGCGGCGGTGCGCTGCTCGAATACATGGAGGGCAAGGAGCTGCCCGGAGTGGCAGCCATCCGCAAGTAGGCCGCATCCGTTTCCGGGAGACCCGAAACTTAATCGACTGGGGGTGCGGTTCCGGCCGCACCCCTTTTGTTTCATAATGAAGAGAACGCCTTTTTCAAGGAATAGCAACAATTAAAGATGAAAAAACTGATGATTCTTGCATCGCTGGCCATGATGGCCGGTTGCGGAGCGGCCGACAAGGGCAAGACCCCGGCCATCGACCCCGCCAATTTCGACACTTCGGTGAAACTCAACGACGACTTCTATCAGTACGCCACCGGCGGCTGGCAGGCCGCCAATCCGCTGCGTCCCGAGTTTTCGCGTTACGGCGCCTTCGACGTGCTGCGCGAGAACAACGAGATTCGCATCAACGAACTCTTCTCGGAGATGACCCGGACCACTCCCGCTGCTGGCAGCGTGGAGCAGAAGATTTCGGACCTCTACAAGATGGGTCTCGACTCCGTGCGTCTGAACAACGAGGGCGCACAGCCGCTGAAAGCGGGTCTGGAGCGCATTATGAACATCGGCGACCGCGCTTCGCTGACCGCCGAACTGGCTGAGCTGCACGCCGGAACCGCCAATCCCTATTTCGGTCTGGGCGTATCGGCCGACCTGATGAACAGCAATGTGAATGCGCTCTATGCGTCGCAGTCGGGACTGGGCATGGGCAACCGCGACTACTACCTCGACGAGGAGAATGCCTCCATCCGCGATGCCTACAAGCAGTATCTGAACCGGATTTTCACCCTCGCGGGATTCTCGGCCGAGCAGGCTGCGAAGGCCACGGAGGACGTGATGACCGTGGAGATGGCACTGGCCGAGAAGTTCTGGTCCAATGTCGAGCTGCGCAACATCCAGGCCCAGTACAACCCCATGAGCCGGGCCGAGTTCGAGAAGACCTACGACGCCATCGACTGGGATACCTATTATAAGGTGTGCGGTCTGGGCGATTTCGACCGCATCATCGTGGGCACCCCCTCGTCGCTGGCCGCTGCCAACGAGATTATCAAGACCCAGCCCCTCGAGGCGCAGCGCCACTATCTGGCCGCGCAGTACATCGGCGGTGCGGCCTCCTATCTGAGCGACGATTTCCAGCAGGCGCGTTTCGACTTCTTCGGCCGCACGCTGGCCGGCCAGCAGGAGATGCGTCCGCGCTGGAAGCGTGCCATGGCGGTGCCCAACGGTTCGCTGGGCGAGGCCGTAGGCGAGATGTACGTGGCCAAATATTTCCCCGAGAGCAGCAAGCAGCGCATGATGGAGCTGGTGGGCAACCTGCAGGTGGCCCTGGGCGAGCACATCGACGCGCTGGAGTGGATGAGCGACCAGACCAAGGCGAAGGCTCACGAGAAGCTGGCTTCGTTCACCGTCAAAATCGGCTATCCCGACAAGTGGAAGGACTACTCGACGCTGGAGGTGGACCCCTCGAAGAGCTATTGGGACAACATCGTGGCCGTAAGCAAGTGGTACACCGCCGACAACTTCTCGGAGCTGGGCAAGCCGGTGGACCGCGACGAGTGGCACATGACGCCCCAGACCGTGAACGCCTACTATAACCCCACCACCAACGAAATCTGCTTCCCGGCCGCCATTCTCCAGCCGCCCTTCTTCAATCCCGATGCCGACGACGCGGTGAACTACGGTGCCATCGGCGTGGTCATCGGCCATGAGATGACCCACGGCTTCGACGACCAGGGCCGCCAGTTCGACAAGGACGGCAACATGATTGACTGGTGGACCGCCGAGGATGCCGAGGCCTTCAAGAGCCGCACCCGCGTGCTGGTGGACCAGTTCAACCGGATTGTGGTGGACGACAAGGGGCTGCATGCCGACGGCGAACTGACCCTGGGCGAGAATATCGCCGACCAGGGCGGTCTGCGCGTGGCCTACACCGCACTGCACAACTCCTTCAAGGGTCAGACTCCCGCTCCCATCGACGGGTTCACTCCCGACCAGCGCTTCTATCTGGCCTATGCCACCCTGTGGGGACAGAACATCCGTCCCGAGGAAATCGCACGCCTGACCAAGCAGGATGTGCACTCGCTGGGCAAGTGGAGAGTGAATGCCTCCCTGCGCAACATCGACACCTTCTTCGAGGCGTTCGATATCGCCGACGGTGCGATGTACCTCGCCCCCGAGGAGCGCGTGGTTATCTGGTAAGCGGCCGATTCCGCAGCGAACAAACGAGCGGGTGTCCGACTATTTCGGACGCCCGCTCGTTTTGCGTTGTGCTCCCGGCGGCCGGAGAGGAGGGGGATTGGGAGAGCCGGCGGTCGGGGTCCTCTCCTCGCGGGAGGAGCTCTTCGGAACGGCCTATGCGCGGTCGCGGAAGAGGTCTATTTCGCCCGTTTCGACCTGCCGGTAGATTTTGGCCAGTTCGGCGATGACGGGGGAGATGTATTCCAGCACGTCCGACACGGGTTCGTCGCTGCCTTTGCCCCCCTTGATGCGGTAGAGCATGGCCGCGTAGAGGGCCCGGAAGCAGAGTTCGATGTCGCCCGTCTCCTGCTTGCCCATGCGCGAGCGCAGCGCCGGCAGATAGGGGGCCAGCCGCAGGTAGAGCGGGCGGTAGCGTTCGCCCGCCGGCAGCTCCATGAGCTGGAGGTGGAGGTGCTGCATGTCGTTTATCAGGTGGAGGGTGTGTTCGAGGTGTCCGATGCGCTCCTTGCCCTCTTCGCGGAGCAGATTGACGATGTCCATGTACCACAGGAAGATGGTCTGTTTGGTCTGTTCATCGACCTGGCGGGGCTCCACCAGCTGGGTGTAGATGGCTTCGGGGCTGAATTGCAGCGCCCGCAGCAAATCCTCTATCTGCCACAGGTAGAGGATGTATTCGGCGATGTTCTCTTTGCGTTTGGCTTGTGCGATGTTCATGGGTCCTCTCTTTTTTTGATGTCTTTGTCGGCGGACGGGCGGGCATGCTCTCTTCGGGCGTCTGCCGCGGGGTCCTGTTTTTTCGATGTCTTTATAGGCGGGGCGGGGATGTGCGGGGCCGCTCGTTCAAATCAGCCGCCGGCTGCGTGCTTCGGGGGTAAGCTGCGGTCGGGGCGAACGGATATCGGCTCCGGTCAGCAGCACGGCTCCCGGGCTGAGTCCCGTCTCGAAGGCCCCGATGCGGTGCGCGAGGCCCAGCGCCTGCGCTCCGCCGCCGGTGGCCCACCACAGGCGCTCCTCGAGCGGCACTTCGGGCATGGCGGCCAGTTCGGCTACCATCGAGAGCGAGGTGTTGGATGCCAGCGAGTCGGTGCCTACGGCGACCTGTGCGCCGCGGCGCAGGAGCAGTTCCAGCGGAGGACGGGCTCCCGAGATGTAGCGGTTGGAACGCGGACAGACCACCCAGGTCGCCGGGCGGGTGAAGTGGGCGTCGATGCGCTCCATCTCGGCTTCGCCGGCGCAGCAGCCGTGGACGAGCAGCACCCGGCGCGAGGCGGGAACCTGGGCCGTGAGGCGTGCCGTCGGAGAGCCGAATCCCAGGAAGTCGGCGGAGAATCCGGCCCGGGCGTACCACTCGCTCAAGTCTCCCTCGCCCCGGAAGAGGGCCGCCTCGCCCTCGCTCTCCAGAAAGTGGATGGAGAGCGGTGCGCACTCCGCCGGCCCGCGGCCGGGCCGGCGGGTTTCCGCGGTGTCGGCGCCGGATATTCCGCCGGAGCAGGGGATGCCGGCGGACGGCCCGTCGCCCGCCGCGTCGGCGAAGGCCGCCGTGTTGAGCGAATAGAGTGAGTGGGGCGTGACCGAGGCCCGGAGCCCCGTCGCCTCCGCCCTGCGGACCGAAGCGCGCTGGGCCGCGGCATCGGCGGAGCGCAGGCCGAAGAGCTCCATGAAGCTGTGGTAGCGGATGGGGCTGCGGCTTTTGAGGGCGAAGGTGCTCTCGCCGTTGCAGACGTCGCCCACGGCCTGAACGCCCTCCTCCCACATCGCGCGGTCGGCCCGTTCGGCGGCTCGCAGCCGCTGCTGCTCGGTGCAGAGCCCCCTGGTACGTCCCATGGCGGCGGCGAAGGCGGCGAATCCGCCTCCCGGGGCGATGGCTCCGTGCAGATAGGAGAGTTCGAGGTGACAGTGGGCATTGACCCATCCGGGTACGAGAATCCCCTCCAGCGGAGCGGGGTCGCGTCCCGGGCGGTACTCCTCCACGGCCGTCACGCGCCCGCGGCTATCGAGACGGAGCGTCTTGTGCGGACAGAGTCTGCGGCGGTAGTAGAGCAGGGTGGCCGTCAGCCTGATTTCCGTGGTATCCATAGGCGTCGAGTTGTCGGAACAGACGATTCTTGAACAGACTCCGCGACAGGGAGTCGAGGGCCGTTTCGCGCGGCGGCAGGTAGGAGATGACCAGCGAGTCGATGGTGAAGTGGGGCTGCCGCATGTTCCGGTCGTAAATCACCGGCTCCACGACGAGCTCTCCGCCGCCGCGTGGAACCTTGACCCGCTGCCGGTAGCGTTCGGACTCGCCGTTGCGGTAGTTGATTCGCATGGTGCCGTATTCGGTGCCCTGCCGGTCGCGCACGAAGATGGAGCCCCGGGCGCGGTAGTTGCCGTCGGCGGTGTCCATCGCATAGCGGAACGCCACCTCGTATTCGCCCCACTCGGCGGGCAGGGCGATGCGCAGCCCCGCCGTGTCGGCGATGCGCCGGATGCGGATGAGCGAATCGGTATGGACCACCTGCCGGAAGCGCTCCTTGGCGCGGCTCTCCACGGTGTCGAGCACCGCCACCCGTTCGCGCAGAATCCGGTATTCGTCTTCAATCCGTTCGGAGGCGAGTGCCACCACGTCGGCGATGCGGGCGCTCTTGCGTTTGGAGAAGGTGCCGAGGGTGTAGATGAGGTCGTCCACCGTGTAGCCGTGGCGGTCGAGCACGGGGGTGTAGATGTCGGTGCTGTCGATGACGCTGCCGCTGATGCCGTTGCTGGTGGCGTAGGCATTGACCAGATAGAGGTCGCGGAATATCTCCACCAGCTCCTTGTCGGGAATCGTCTTGTGTCCGGAGCCGCATCCCGCGGCCAGTGTCAGCGCGAGCAGTGCGAACAGCAGGTATTTGACTGTTTTCATCATAATGAGTCTCCCTTGCGGGGTATTGTTTTCAGAACCGTGAATTTGGTAATCAGCCATCCCGTCGTGCAGAAGGCGACGGCCACGCACGCCAGGTCGAGCGCCCGCACCTCTACCGGGTAGCTCTCGGCCAGGAAGGTGGCGGCGGGCAGCTTCACCGCGCCCGTCCATCGCTGCACGAGGCATACGGCCAGGCCCGCGGCGGCTCCCGTCACCGAGCCGCAGAGGCAGATGAGCATGCCCTCGGTTTCGAATATGCGCCGCACCAGTGCGACCGGGGCCCCCATGGCGCGCAGGATGCCGATGTCGCGCCGCTTGTCGATGACCAGCATGGTGAGCGACCCCGCGATGGAGAAGGAGGCGACCGCCATCACCAGCAGCGCGATGAAGAAGATGCCCCACTTCTCGTAGCGCATGATGCGGTAGAGGGAGGCCTTCTGTTCGTAGCGCGTCAGCACGCGGAATCCGTCGCCCAGCATCCGTTCGAGGGTGCGTTTGACCCGCTGCGCCGTGCGGTCGTCGCCGCCCGTGGAGAGCATGAGCTGCGAGACGGCCTGCGGACGCCCCGTCAGCCTGCGGGCCGTGGCGAGCGGCACCAGCATGTAGCGCGAGTCGGTTTCGGCGTCGAGCGCGAAGACGGCCGTCGCCTCGACCTGCTCGCGGCGGTAGCCCGTCGCGGGAAGCAGCGAGGAGAGGGTGCCTCCGCCCAGCGCGTAGATATCGACCGGACCTGCGGGCAGGGCTCCCGTCCCCAGGCTGCCGGCCAGTCCCAGTCCCGGTACGGCCGGCGCGAGTCCCTGGTCGGGTTGCTGCCACGGCTCGGGCCATTGGCCGTAGGCCGTCATCTCCCGCACGTGCGACACCTCCGGGTATCCGGCGTCGGCACCCCGCAGGGTGGCCACGGCCTGCCGCCCCTTGTAGCCCAGCAGCACGTTCTCCTCCAGGGTGAACGAGAGCGCCCGCACCCCCTCCAGCGAGGCGATGGCGGCGGAATCGACCAGCGAACGGTCGAAGGTGCGGCCCTCGGCGGAGGTCACCGTCAGGTCGGGGTCGAAGTCGTTGTACATGGAGCGCACCAGCGAGTCGAATCCGTTGAAGACCGAGAGCAGGATGACCATCGCCGCCACGGGAACCCCCACGGCGAAGGCGCTCAGTCCGGAGATGATGTTTATCACCGAACGAGCCCCTCTGGAAAAGAGGTATCTGCGGGCGAAGAGCAACGGGAGCCGCATGGGGCGCGAAGTTTTGTTGCGTACCGTCTGCCGGCCGCGGTTATTCCTTGAGCAGGTTGTCTATGTTCTCGACGTACTCCAGCGAGTCGTCCAGAAAGAAGCTCAGTTCGGGCAGGCTCTTGAGCTGGTTGCGGATGCGGCTGCCCAGCGCCTTGCGAATCATCCAGTTGTTCTGCTCCAGCGTCTTCATGACTTCGGCGCCGGCCGCGAACGGGAATACGCTCACGTAGATTCGGGCGTATCCCAAATCGGGACTCATGCGCACCGCGGTGACCGAGACCATCGCACCGCGGAGCAGGGGGGCCGCCTCGCGGATGAAAATCTCGCTGATGTCTTTCTGTATCTGTCGTGCGATTTTTTGCTGTCGTGTATTTTCCATCTTCTATCTTGCTTTTCGTGTTTTGTCATCGTAGGGGTGCAGGGCCGGCCGGGGTCATTGCTCCGCGTCGCGGGCGAGCATCTTCTCCAGCCGCTCCGATTCGCGTGCCGCGGCCCGTGCGGCGGCCTTCTTGGAGCGCGGGGCCAGCAGGTCGCTTTTGCCCAGCCGGTAGTAGATGCCGAAATTGACGGCATAGTTGTCCAGGGGCGAGCGAAGCGGGTTTTCGGCATATTTGTTCTTGTTCTTCAGAATGTCGGAATAGCCGAAGTAGTATCTCAGTTCGGTGAAGAGCTCCACGCGGCCGGCCACGCGGCCGCTGATGCCGAATCCGCCCATCAGGCCGTAGCCCCAGCGGTTGTCGCGGTAGCGCAGCAGGGGGTAGTCGCCCTTTTCGTAGACGCCGTGGGTGCGCGATTCGTATTCGTAGCTCGAATCGATGTTGTAGGAGAGGGTCAGCGCCAGGTCGAGATAGACCTTCATCCGGCGGTCGAAGAGGTAGAAGTGGGGCTCCCACACGATGGGCAGCACCAGGCTGTTCACCCGTCTTACGTAGCTGGTGTCGGGTTTCTGGGCCGTCTCGCCCTCCTCGGGAACGTAGTTGCGGATGCCGTATTTGAAGCCCCGCTGCATGAACTCCAGGTCGGCGCCCACGCCGCCCACGAAGCGCTCTTTCGAATAGTGGCGCCACGACACGCCGAACGAGGCCATGCCCCACAGCGTCTGCGTCTCCTTGGCCGGATAGAACCGGGCCGAACCGCCGCCGTAGCCGCCCCGGACGCCGACGAAGTGCTGGGCCGTGGCCGCACTCGCGCAGCAGAGGGCCGCGGCAATCAGAATGTATTTGGCTATCGTTTTCCGCATCGTATCTTATCGTCTGTTTAGGGAGTTTATCGATTGTCGGCTGCCGGACCCCGAACCGAATCCGCTGCCCCGGCCCGACCGGGTCGAGCCGCCGCTGCCGTTCGGGTCATGGTCGTGGTCGTGTCCCGCCTTCTGGGCTTCGGCCCGCTCCTTGGCCCGGTCGGCCAGGTATTTGGCCACCCTTATCTGTTCGGCCCGCCGCAGCCGGCGCACCACCCGCTCCATGGTGATGGGTGCGAAGAGTTCGTTCATGTCCATCTCCACTTCGATTTCCCAGTTGGCTTTGGTGGGGATGACCTCCTCGCTCTGCCGGTTCACGTAGATTTCGGCCCGTTCGGGCTGGCGGCGCGAGACCAGGTCGCCCGTGTCCCACACGCCGTTGCCGTTGAGGTCCTCGATGACCCGGATGCGTGCCTCGCCCGGCTGCACGAACCGGAATTCGTGGGTGCCGGTGGTGACGCCGCGCTTCTCCTCCAGCACTTTGGCATTGGCTCCGCTGCCCGTTCCCAGCAGCTGGAGGATGTATTTGCTGTCGGGGGTCTTGCCCTCGACGCGGACGACGAGCTTGGAGAATTTCTCCTCGTCGAAGGTCGAGAAGCGGGCCTTGATGGTGTCGTTGGTCTGCCCGGCCAGATTGACGAAGGCGCCCGGTTCGACAATCAGTTCGTAGGAGGCGGCCTGCTGCCACGGCGCCAGGAGCCTCCATTTGCGCAGCTCGACCGAATCCTGCTCCAGGCGCACCCGCACGCCGTAGCGCTTCTCGTCCTCTGCCTTGCGGATGAGGCGGATGCGGGTCGAATCGGTCGCCGTGAGCGGATAGTCGAACACGAACTCCAGCGAGCCCAGCGGATTGAGTTCGCGCGGCGGGTTGAACGAGACGCGGAAGGGGTTGGGCTCCGGTTCGGGTTCGTACTCCCGGCCCTCGGCTTCGGCCCGCTCGCGCTCCTTTTCGGCTTTCTCGCGCCGCCGCTGCTGCTCGCGGGTCTCGAATGCCTTCCAGCCCAGCACCAGGGGCTCGACGACGGGAATCATCCGGTTCAGGGAGTCGTGCTTGTGGTAGGCGATGCTGCCCCGCAGGGTGTCGGGAATCGCTTCGGCCGGCAGGTCAATCCACAGGGCGAGCGAGTCGCGGCCCCGGCTCTGGTATTCGGTCACCAGGTGTCCGGCGGGGAGGTTCTCGAAGACGACGGAGTCGATTTCGGGGTATTCGGCTCCGAACCGCAGTTCGATTTTGTGTTGCAGGGGGCGGGCCTTCTCGGCCAGATACTGGCGGCGGAAGGTCTTGTCGGTGAACATGCGCAGATGGAGCTGCGGGTCGGCCATGCGGCACATGCGCAGCGTGTCGTACCACACCGAGAAGTCGGGCATCTCGGCCGGATTGTACCACCCTTCGAGGAAGGCGACCTTGTCCACTCCCGGTTCGTACTGCATGTTGTTGTTATTGTCCTGCAGGGCATAGACGCGGTAGGGAACGGGCTTGAGGTTCTCGGCCACGAAGATGCCGCTGTTCTCGGCCCGGGCCACCACCGCGGGGGCCGACCGGAAGAGGGTCGAATCGTACTCCCTGTCCGCGTATTCGTCGGTGTCGAAGAAGAAGAGGAAGGTCTTGGCCACGCTGTCGCCGGTGTAGGCATCGACCGTGTAGCCCGACATGTACATCGAGTCGATGGCCCCGCCGGTCGAGAAGACGTAGCGGAAGCCGTGCAGGGGGTTGCCCTCGTTGTTGTCGGCGATGCTGCTGCCGAAGTTGATGGCATAGGTGGTGTTCTCGCGGAGCGTGTCGCGCAGGTCTATCTGGATGCCCTTGCCGCGCACGGCCACCACGGGCTGTTTTTTCATGATGGGGGAGGTGTAGAGCTCCTTCTGCTGGTCCTTGAGCTGCACGTATTCGTCGAATTCGATGAATATGCGCTTGGCATCGAAATCGAGCGTTCCCTCGGCCGGGGTATAGGATACGGCCACCGGGGGCAGCGTGTCGCGGGGACCTCCCTGCGGGGTCATGGTGCTGGCGCAGCGGGAGAAGAGCCCCGAGAAGAAGAGGAGCGTCAGGGCCGTCTTCGCCGCACCGCGTGCTATGTTCGCCGTCGTTGTCTTCATGTCTGACTTTCTGCTCTTGCGTGTTTGAGGGTCGGTTATCGTTGGGCGCCGGGGGCCTGCGGGGCCTCCGCGCGGGAGTCCCGTGCGGCCCGGATGCCGGAATCCGGCCGGTCGCTCCGGCCGGTGCCGGAGAGTCCCTCCTCCGCATCGGGGAGCCCGGGTTCGGCGTCGGGTACGAAAAATTCATTGACCATGTTCCAGCCGAAATCGGTGTATCCCGCACTCCGGCGCCAGGGTCTGAAGTAGATTGCGGTGTATATGGCGGGGAGGTTCTCGCCGATGTCGGTCACCTTCCAGCCGTAGAGGCGCTGCCGGGGGTCGCACACCACGATGAAGGCCGGGGTGTCGGTGAAGCGGAGCGTCACGCCCGCTGCCGATTCGTCGTATTCGCCCGTCACGTCAGCCGTCCGGGTGGCACCGGTGCGGCGGTCGGTGAGCACCCCTTGCAGGGCCTCTTCGTAGCCGGCCACGCGCCACCGGAGGGTGTCGGCATAGAATCCGTAGGCCACGATTCCGTCCACGGGACTCTCCTCGCCGCCCTCCTGCTGCTGGATGAAGGTGGCGATGCGGTAGTCGCAGTCGTAGGCGACGCTTTCACAGCCGCACATCGCGACCGCCGCGGCCGCAGCCGCGACCGCCGCGAGAACTCTTCGGCTCCGTCTCATCGCGTCCGCCCCTCCGCTTCGGCCAGTTCGGCACGCAACTCCCCGATGGTCTTGCCCAGCACGGGGTGGCGGAACTCCTTCATCAGCTCGTAGAGCGGCCGCAGCACGAAATCGCGCTCCTGCATCAGCGGATGGGGAATCACCAGGTCGGGCGTGTCGATGACCAGGTTGTCGTAGAAGAGAATGTCGATGTCGATGACCCGCGAACAGTAACGCGCCCCGGAGGCCTCCTTGGCAGCCTGCTCGGCCCGGCGGTCGCGGCCCAGTTCGCGCTCGATTTTCTGCACCTCGAACAGCACCGCTTCGGGGGCCAGGTCGGTGTCCACCACCAGCACCTGGTTGGTGAATTCGTCGGCGCTGTCGAAGCCCCAGGCGTCGCTGGTGTAGCGGTGCGAGCAGCGCATCACCGCACCGATGCGGTCGTTGATTAATTTCTGGGCTGTCTGCAGGCGGGGGCGCATGTCGCCGAGATTGCCTCCGGTAACCAAAACTACTCTTGCCATGATTTTACCTTAAACTCTGTTCTGTATTGTGTAATTCGCTTTCTATCTGTTCTTTTCTTCTCTTTTTCCGCCGTGCGGGGCGGGCCCTTCGCGGCCTTTCCGCACGATGCTATGCGGGCGGGTTGCGGACAATCAGCTTGCTGACCGAAAGGGCGAAGTGGGCGAAAATGATGCCCGCGTTGCCGTTGCGGTCGAGCTGCGCCAGGGCGCTCTCCATCTGCATAACGAGCGGTTCGATGTTGTGATTGCCTATGAAGGGGGCGAAATTGACGCAAAACTTCCGCTCCTCGCCCCACAGGTAGCTGATGCCCTCCATTCCCGCATGCAGCATGTAGCTCTCCCGCAACAGCCGTACCGCATATTGCAGGAAGCGTTTCTGCTGTTCGCGGCTCCATTTGGCCATCTCCTCGGCCCACTCCAGCAGCTCGAGGTGCTTGTCGTTGTAGCTGAAGCGCATGAGCGAGACGAACATGGCGAACTCCTCGCCGCCCGCTCCGTCGCGGGCGCCCGAAGCGATGCGCCGTGCCTCGAGCAGGCTGCCCCGGGCGATGCGGGCCACCCGGTCGGCCTCGGCCGTGCCCTGCGCGGCGAGCCATGCGGTCAGCGAGGGGGTGTCGATGCCGGGAACGTTCACCTCCTGGAGGCGCGAGACGATGGTGGGCAGCAGCCGGGAGGGCGTCTGCGACACCATCAGAAAGAGCGTGCGCTCCCACGGCTCCTCCAGTATCTTGAGTATCCGGTTGGCGGCCTCGGAGTTCATCGCCTCCGGCAGCCACACCAGCATGATTTTGTACTCGGCCTCGAAACTCTTGAACGACAGCTTGCGGATGATTTCATCGGCCTCCTTGACCGAAATGAGCCCCTTCAGGTTGCCCAAATCGAGCCGGTCGTACCACATCTGTTCGTCGAAATAGCCTCCGGTGGCGGCGACCGTCTCGCGCCATGCGGGCAGGAAGCTGTCGCTGAGAATGGCCTCCGAACTCTTCTTGCCCTGTCTGTTCACCGGAAAGACGAAGTGCAGGTCGGGGTGGGCCAGCTGGCCGATTTTTCGGCAGTTGTGGCACACGCCGCACGAGTCGCCGTCGCGGCGGTCGGTGCAGTTCACATACTGGGCATAGGCCAGCGCCAGGGGCAGCGTGCCGCTGCCGCAGTCGCCGCTCAGGAGCTGGGCGTGGCTGATGCGTCCCTCGTCCACGGCCCGCGCCAGTGTCGCCTTGAGCTCGGTATGTCCCACTATTTCGCTGAATTTCATGCCTCTGATTCTCTTTTCGGGGTGCGCTCCGCTGCCCGTCGTCCGGGCCGGTGGAGCGAGCCTCGCTTAAAAGGTTACAAATATACGAATATTCGATGAAAAACGAAAGCACTTGTCGGCCAACGGCCGGTGTGCGGTCGCTCTGCGATTCGTTTGAGACAAATATAATAATATTCGCTGAAAAACGAAAGTATCGCCGGCTGCGGGTCGGTGCGTTGTCGCAGGGCGGTTCGTTCGAGGCAAATATACTGCATATCCGCTGAAAACGAAAGCGTCGTCGGCTGGTAGGCCGGGACACGGTCGCGAAGTGATTCGTTTGAAGCAAATGTAGCCGTTTTCCTGGAAACATGTCACCCCCGCGGCCTTGTTTGTTCTCGATTTTTCGTTTCGGGGCTCGCGGAAGCCGTTTCGGAAGCTCCTGCTGCGGCGCCGTCGGCCGCCGGGAGCCTCCGGGGCGGGGCTCCCGTTTCGGAGCCGCCCCGCTTTCGGGTCGGAGCTATGACGCGGTGAGCATGACCCCGGGGGGAGCGTTGCGGACCGGGCCGGTCCGCGGGGCGGAGAGCTGCGGGCGGCGTTACGGGCGGGAGAGACGGAGGCCCGGGGATGGAAGGTGCGCGGGCCGGACATATCGCACCGTCCCGTGCCGGAACGGCATGGGAATCAGAAAAGAATGCCGGGGTTTCCCGTCTCTTCGGAGTGTGCGGCGTCAGCGGCCCGTGGAGCCGAATCCGCCCGCACCGCGCTGGGTTTCGGAGAGCTCTTCGACCTGCTGCCACGCGACCTGCCGGTATTCGGCCACCACGATTTGGGCGATGCGCTCGCCGGGCTCCACGGTGAAGGGCTGGTCGCTGAGATTGGCCAGGATGACCTTCACTTCGCCGCGGTAGTCGGCGTCGATGGTCCCGGGCGCATTGAGCACCGTGAGACCGTGTTTGGCAGCCAGTCCGCTGCGCGGACGCACCTGCATCTCGAATCCTTCGGGCAGCTCCACGTAGAGACCCGTGGGTATGGCGGCCCGCTGCAGGGGCTTGAGCACCAGCGGGGTTCGCAGGTCGGCACGGATGTCCATGCCGGCAGCCAGGGGGGTCTGGTAGGCGGGCAGTCCGTTTGCGGAGCGGTTGATTACTTTGACGGTCAGCGTGTCGTGTGTCATATCGTTGTCTTTGTGATGTTCGTTTCCGGGGGGGCGGCTATCGTCCGGTGCGGCGGGTGAGGCGCCCCGTCGCGGTGCGCAGCAGGCCGGCCACGTCTATGCGTTCCCGCCGGACGGCGTATGCGCAGAAGATGAATATCAGCAGGGTGTTGCACGCATAGTGCGCCACGGGGGGCAGCGAGGCCGTGCGGGTGCCCGCGGCGTAGAGCAGGGCGCCCAGCAGCAGGTAGCCGCCGATGCGCCGCAGGTCGTAGGGGGTGGGGCAGTAGCGGCGGTTGAGGTACCAGCTCACGGCCACCATCGCCGCCTCGCAGACCAGACGCGCCCAGGCGGCCCCGAGGTAGCCCATGCGGGGCACCAGCAGGATGTTGAAGACCACGGTGAAGAGCAGCCCCGTGCAGGTGACGGCTATGGCGAAGAGGGTCTTGCCCGTCTGTTTGTACCAGAAGGAGAGGTTGAGCACCACGCCGCTGAGCAGGTTGGCGCCCAGCACCACGGGCAGGATGAAGACGCCCTCGCGGAAGTCGCTGCCCACAATCAGGGCGAAGAGGTCGGCGAAGAGGGCGATGCCCAGGAAGATGGCCGTGGAGACGATGATGAAGTACTTCATGGCCTCGGCATTGGCGGCGGTGAACTCCTCCTTCTTGAATCCGGCCAGGAAAAAGGGCTCGGCGGCCATGCGGTACATCTGGGTGAAGAGGGTCATCACCACCGCGATTTTCACCACGGCGCCGTAGATGCCCAGCTGGGCCATGGAGGCGGCGCTGTCGGGGGTGAGGTATTTAATCATCTGCCGGTCGATGAATTCGTTGGCCGTGCCGGCGATGCCGCTCACCAGCAGCGGCATCGAATAGAGCAGGATGGGCTTGAGCGTGCGCCACTCCACGCGGGGGCGTACCCCCTGGCACATGGGGAGCACCATGGCCAGCACGGCGCCGCTGGCCACCAGGTTGGCCACGAAGACGTAGCCTACGCCGAAGGAGGTGCGGTAGAGCCCCGCCTGTCCGAACCCGATGCTGAGGACCACGGTGACGACCACGCTCAGCACCCGCACGGTTACGAACTTGAGCGCTTTGCCCCGCTCCCGCAGGCGGGCCATCGGGATGGCCGTGGCCACGTCCAGCGCGATGATGGCCGCCACCACGGCGATGTAGCTGCTGTGGTCGGCATAGCCCATGGCCGCCGCGATGGGTTCGCGCAGCAGCAGGGCGGCCGCCAGAAAGAGCGCCGCCGCGGCGCAGGTGGCACCCCAGGTCGAGGCGAAGACCCGCCGTTTCTGCTCCTCGTCGCACGCCTTGCCCGCGAAGCGGAAGTAGCCGCTCTCCATGCCCATGGTCAGCACCACCAGCGCGAAGGGAATGAGTGCGTACATATCGACGTTCACGCCGTAGGCTTCGGGCGTGAGGATGCGCGTGAGGTAGGGTGTGAGCAGGTAGTTCAGCAGCCGCGACACGATGCTGCTGATGCCGTAGACGGCGGTCTGTCCCGCCAGTTTTTTCAAGGTTCCCATATTCCGTATATGGGCCGGTCGTGCGGCCGGTCCGTTTTGCGTTGCTTTGCGGTTCTACTTCTTTTCGGCCTGCCCGTCGGGGCGGGTGCGTTCCAGCTGTTCGCGGGTGGAGAGCAAACCGCAGGCGGCCTGGATGTCCTCGCTCCGCGAGGCCCGGATGGTGGTGATGATGCCGTGCCGGGAGAGTTCGTCCCGGAAATGCTCCATCGCCTCCTGTCCGGGACTGAAGAAGGGCGACTCCGGAATCTTGTGGAACCGGATGAGGTTGATGCGGCACGGCAGTCCCGCCAGCAGGCGGGTCAGCCCCTTGATGTGGGCCGGGCTGTCGTTGAGTCCGCTCATGACGATGTATTCGAAGCTCACCCGCCGCTGGTGCGAGAAGTCGTAGCGGCGGAGCAGCTCCACCACCTGCTCGATGGGGTACATCTTCTCCACCGGCATGATGCGGGCCCGCTCCTCCGCAAAGGGGTTGTGCAGGCTCACTGCCAGGTGGACCCGGCTCTCGTCGAGAAACCGTTTGAGCGAGGGGAGGATGCCCGCCGTGGAGAGGGTGATGCGCGTGGGACTCCAGCCCATGCCCCACTCGGCGGTGAGTATCTCCAGCGAACGCAGCACCTGGTCGGGGTTGTCGAGCGGCTCGCCCATGCCCATGTAGACGAGGTTGGTGAGTCGGTCGCGCAGGGGCAGCGAGAGTATCTGGTTCAGGATTTCGGCCGTCGAGAGGTGGTGCTGGAACCCCTGCCGGGCGGTCATGCAGAAGCGGCAGCCCATGCGGCAGCCGGCCTGCGAGGAGACGCACAGCGTGGCCCGCTCCCCGTCGGGGATGTAGGCCGACTCCACGAAGCGGCCCCGGTCGGTCTCGAAAAGGTATTTGCGGGTGCCGTCGGCGGAGATGCTCTCCCGTGCGGGGAGGTGCACCCCCTGGTCGAAGCGTTCGGCCAGCAGCGCCCGGTTGCGGGCCGAGATGTTGGTCATCCGTTCGAACTCGCGTATCCCCTTCTTATAGAACCATTCGGCCAGCTGCCGGGCCGTGAAGCGGGGCATGCCCAGCCCGGTGACGGTGCGGGCGAGCTGGTCGGGAGTCTGTCCGAAAAGTGTCTCTTTAGTCATGTCGGTAAGGTGCCGCGGAGGGCCGGTTTTCCGGTTTCGCGGCGATTTTCGCCGCTTCCGTTCGTGTTGCGGGAAGCGCCTGCTTTTTTTGCAAAAGTAGATAAAAAAAGCATTTTTTTACCCCTTTTTTATTTTTTGAATAAAATACTTACTATATTTGTACGACCAACCGTCCGTCTTTTCGGTCCCGGGGCGCAGCATGGCGGCCGGGGGCGGAGAGAGGAAGTGCGGAAGAGAGCGTGGAACCAGGGGACGAGAGAAGAGGGAGTAGAGAGGCAAGGAGGAGGCGGAGAAGCAGAAG
>JAGBHC010000009.1 GCA_017935625.1 Rikenellaceae bacterium
GGGGATTGCGGCACGGATGCGGGTGTCGTCGGTCACCTCGAACTTGTCGTTGAGGGGCACATTGAAATCAACGCGGATGATGGCGCGTTTGCCTTTGAAATCGTAAGTGTCGATTGTTGCCATTGTCTTTGTCTTTTTAATATTTTGAAATCAAATTCATTGCATCGAACGAGGGGTATCGTGTGCGGCAAAAATACGAAAAAATTTTAATAAATATTCCTCTCCCATTTTTTGCCGTTATTTTTTTCACGCCGACCGTTTTTCCCGCCTCCGGGCCGCACGCCGCGGCGCCGCCGGCCGCCCCCGGAGCCCGGGCGGAGGTAACAAATCGTAAGTTGCACGCATTTTTTCGCCGCCGAAATTGAAACATTCGTAAAAAATGCCTAACTTTGTAACAAATTGTAAGCACAGAACACCATTTTACAACAAAATCGTTTGAGCTATGTACGGCAAAATCAAAGAACATCTGCAACAGGAGCTGTCCGCCATCGAGCAGGCCGGTCTCTATAAGAAGGAGCGCATCATCACCTCCGCCCAGCGTGCCGAAATCGGCGTGGGCGAAAAACAGGTACTCAATTTCTGCGCCAACAACTACCTGGGCCTTTCGGACAACCCGCGTCTCATCCGGGCAGCCAAAGAGGCCATGGACCGACGCGGCTTCGGGATGTCCTCCGTACGTTTCATCTGCGGCACCCAGGACATCCACAAAGAGCTGGAGCGGGCCATCGCCGACTACTTCGGCACCGAGGACACCATCCTCTACGCCGCCTGCTTCGACGCCAACGGCGGAGTCTTCGAGCCGCTGCTCACCGAACAGGACGCCATCATCTCCGACGCCCTCAACCACGCCTCCATCATCGACGGCGTGCGTCTGTGCAAGGCGGTGCGCTACCGCTATGCCAACGCCGACATGCAGGACCTCGAGAAACAGCTCAAACTCGCACAGGCCCAGCGATTCAGAATCATCGTCACCGACGGCGTCTTCTCCATGGACGGCAACGTGGCCCCGATGGACGAAATCGTGCGTCTGGCCGAGAAGTACGACGCCCTGGTGATGGTGGACGAGTGCCACTCGGCCGGCGTGGTAGGCGCCACGGGCCGCGGCGTGACCGAGCGCTTCGGTCTGCGCGGACAGGTGGACATCATCACCGGCACCCTGGGCAAGGCCTTCGGCGGCAGCATCGGCGGATTCACCACCGGCCGCCGCGAAATCATCGACATGCTGCGCCAGCGGTCGCGTCCCTACCTCTTCTCCAACTCGCTGCCTCCCGCCGTGGTGGGCGCCAGCCTGGAGATGTTCCGCATGCTGGCCGAAAGCGACGAGCTGCACGAACGGCTGGCCGCCAACGTGGAGCACTTCCGCAACGGCATGCTGGCTGCGGGATTCGACATCAAGCCCACCCAGTCGGCCATCTGCGCCGTGATGCTCTACGACGCACGCCTGTCGCAGGAGTTCGCCGCCCGGCTGCTCGACGAGGGCATCTACGTCACGGGCTTCTACTACCCCGTGGTGCCCAAGGGACAGGCCCGCATCCGCGTGCAGGTGTCGGCGGGACACACCGTCGAACAGCTCGACCGGTGCATCGCCGCATTCATCAAGGTCGGCCGCGAGCTGGGAGTGCTGAAATAGAGCGCCCCGCACCATTCATACAGCCTTCCGGCGGCAGCCACGCTCTTCCGCCGGAGGCTTTTTCGCCTTTCGCCCCGCTGCGGAAGGGAACGGAGGAGACACCCCGACAATCGGACGGGTGCCGCACGGCACTTTCCGGCCAGGGAGTCCGGTCGGTCCGATATTTGGAACGCTCCTCCGCAGACAAAGAACACGAACGAATCCGGACTCCGAAATACCATACACAATTATGCCGAAAGTTACCATAGACGCCATCGACCGGAAAATCCTCCAGTACCTCATCAAGAACGCCCGCATGCCGTTTCTCGAAATCGCCCGCGAATGCGGAATCTCCGGCGCGGCCATCCACCAGCGGGTCAAGAAACTCGACGACGCGGGCGTGATTCTGGGGTCGCGCCTGGAGGTGGACCCCAAGAGCCTGGGATTCGACGTCTGCGCCTTCATCGGTATCAAGGTGCAGGACCCGCGCATGAACTCCACCACCGTCTCCGAGCTGGAAAAGGTTCCCGAGGTGGTCGAATGCCACTACATCACGGGCGAGAACAACATCCTGGCCAAACTCTACTGCATCGACAACGAACACCTGATGCACACCATCTTCGACAGCATCCTCAAAATCCCCGGCATCACGGCCACCCAGACCATGATTTCGCTCAACGAGCTCTTCTCCAGACAGGTGGATGTCGAAATCGAGGAACTGGCCGAATAAACCTCCCCGACAACACCGCTGCAACCATGAGCATCATCAGACTGACCAAAGAGTTCTCCTTCGAGATGGCCCACACCCTCGAGCGATACGACGGCCCCTGCCGCGAGGTGCACGGCCACTCCTACAAACTGGCGGTGACCGTGGCCGGTACGCCGCGCTGCGACGACTCCGACCCCAAGAACGGCATGGTGACGGATTTCGGCGTGCTGAAGGCCATCGTGGGCGAGGCCGTGGTCGAACGCCTCGACCACGCGTTCGTGCTGCGCGACACGCCCGCCAACCGGGCGCTGCGCGAAACCCTTCGCGACCGCTTCGCCCGCATCGTGCTCACCCCCTACCAGCCCACGTGCGAGAACATGATAGCCGACTTCGCCCGCCGCATCGCCGCCCGGCTGCCCGAAGGGGTCGCCCTCCACTCGCTGCGCCTGCACGAAACGGCCACCTCCTACGCCGAATGGTACGCCTGCGACAACCCCCTGTAAAAACACCCCCTTCACGAAAAAGAACCCTTGTTTCCGACCACCATGAAGAAACTCTTCCTAATAGACGCCTACGCGCTCATCTTCAAATGCTACTATGCCTTTCTGGGGCGCCCCATGCGCAACCGCGACGGGGTGAACACCTCGGCGGTGTTCGGATTCGTCAAGTTCCTGCGCGACATCGTCCGACGCGAAAAACCCCAATACCTGGGCGTGGCGTTCGACCCCAAGGGGGGCTGCTTCCGCAAGGAGATATACCCCGCCTACAAGGCCAACCGGCCCGACACGCCGGAGGACATCGTCGCTTCGGTGCCCTACATCAAACGGGTGCTCGAGGCGATGCGCATCCCCGTGCTCGAGGTGGCGGGCTACGAGGCCGACGACGTAATCGGCACCCTCTCGCACAAGGCGGCCGCCGAGGGGTTCGAGGTCTACATGGTCACCCCCGACAAGGACTACGGGCAGCTGGTGACCGACCGCATCTTCATCTACCGCCAGAAAAAGGGGAGCGAGGGCATCGACATCCTCGGCCCGCAACAAATCAACGAACACTACGGCATCGCCTCTCCGCAGCTGGTCATCGACATCCTCAGCCTGTGGGGCGACGCCTCGGACAACATACCCGGCGTGCCCGGCATCGGCGAGAAGGGAGCCTGCAAGCTGGTGGGGCAGCTGGGCACGGTGGAGGACATCCTCGCCCGCACCGACCTGCTGCGCGGCCGGCAGAAAGAGAACATCGAGGCCAACCGCGACCAGCTCCTGATGGCCAAACGACTGGCCACCATCTCCTTAGACGTTCCCATCGAATTCGACCCGCAGAGCCTGGCCGTCGAGGCACCCGACACGGAGCGGCTGCGCGAGGTCTACTCCGAACTGGGATTCAACATGTTCCTGCGCGAAATGGAGAGCGAGAAGTTCTCGCCGTTCAACTCCTCGGTAACGGTCGATACCCCCACCGTCGCCGACGGCGACATCCCCGTGCAGGCGGCCCAGACCCAACTGGCGCAGGTGGCCGCCGCCAAAAGCCGCCAGCGGGCGGCCGCCGCACTCCGCGGCCAGGGGTCGCTCTTCGACGACCCGGCCCTGCAGGCCCCGGGCAGCAGCGCGAACGCCGCGCCCGGCACCGCGACCGAACCGCCGCAGGAGTCCGCTTTCGCCAGCGCCGCAGAGACCCCCCACGACTACCGCATCGCCCGGACCGAAGAGCAGGTGCGGGAGATGGTCGCCCGCCTGCGGAGCTACGACCGCATCTGTCTCGACACCGAGACCACCGGCTTCGACATCTTCAACGACCGCATCGTGGGCATCTCCTTCGCCGTGGAGCCGGGCCAGGCGTGGTACGTGCCCCTCGACGCCGCCTCGCTCGAACGCTACCGCCCGCTGCTCGCCCCGCTGCTCGCCGACCCGGCAGTGGCCAAAATCGGACAGAACATCAAGTTCGACATCATGGTGCTGCGGGCCAACGGACTGGAAGTCCGCGGATTCAAATACGACACCATGCTGCTCCACTACCTGCTCGACCCCGAAAGCCGGCACGGCATGAACCAGCTGGCGCTGCGCTACCTCGATTACCAGCCCATCGAGATAACCTCCCTCATCGGCACCGGCTCCAAGCAGCTCACCATGGACATGGTCCCCGTGGACAAGGTGGCCGAATACGCCGCCGAGGACGCCGACGTCACCCTGCGCCTGATGGAGGTGCTCTGGCCCATGGTCGAGGAGCAGGGATTCGCCGAGCTCTACCGCACCATCGAAGAGCCCATGATTGACGTGCTCGCCGGAATCGAGATGACCGGCGTGAAGATAGACGTCGCGGCGCTCGACGCCTACGGCGAGGTGCTCACCGGCGAACTGGTGGCGCTCGAGGAGCGAATCCGCCGCATCGCCGGCGACCAGACCCTCAACATCAACTCGGCCCGCCAGCTGGGCGAGCTGCTCTTCACCCGCCTGCGCATCGACGACAAACCCAAGATGACCAAAACCCGTCAGTTCCGCACCGACGAGGAGTACCTCCAGTCACTGGCCCCGCGCCACGAAATCATCGGACTGATACTCGAATACCGGGGCATCAAGAAACTGCTCTCGACCTACGTCGAGGCCCTGCCCCAGCTGGTGAACCGCACCACGGGACGCATACACACCTCCTTCAACCAGGCCGTCACCGCCACCGGGCGCCTCTCCTCGACCAACCCCAACCTGCAGAACATTCCGGTCCGCGACGAACGGGGCAGGCACATCCGCCGCGCCTTCGTCGCCTCGGACGACGACCACCTGCTGCTCTCGGTCGATTACAGCCAGGTGGAGCTGCGCCTGATGGCCCACCTGAGCGGCGACCCCCACCTCATCGAAGCCTTCCAGTGCGGAGAGGACATCCACGCGGCCACCGCCGCCCGCCTGTTCGGGATTCCCTTCGCCGAGGTGACCGCCGACCAGCGCCGCAAGGCCAAAACCGCCAACTTCGGCATCATCTACGGCATCTCGGCCTTCGGACTGAGCCAGCGGCTCAACATTCCGCGTGCCGAGGCCAAGAGCATCATCGACGGCTACTTCGCCTCCTATCCCGGCGTGAAGGAGTACATGGACCGGGTCGTGGCCAAGGCCAAGGAGGAGGGCTACGTCTCCACGCTCTTCGGCCGCCGCCGCTACCTCAACGACATCGCCTCCCGCAACGCCGTCGCTCGCGGCCTGGCCGAACGCAACGCCATCAACGCCCCCATCCAGGGCAGCGCCGCCGATATCATGAAAATCGCCATGATTGAGACAGACCGGCGGCTCCGCGAGGGGAAGTTCGCCGCCCGGGTGATACTTCAGGTACACGACGAAATCGTGCTCGACGTCCCCCGCAGCGAGCTCGACGCCGTGCGCACGCTGGTGGTCGAGGCGATGGAGAGCGCCGCAGCGCTGCGGGTGAAGCTGGTCGCCGACGCCGGCTGGGGCGCCAACTGGGTCGAAGCCCACTAATTCCCTCCCGGGCGCAAAACCCAGCGAAAGAAGACCGCCCCCGAACGGAAAAAAGGCGGAACGGCCAACCGGCACCCCAGAGCGAAAAGGCCGCAAAACGAACAGAGAGAGGGGTCCCGAACCGACGGGAACCGAACCGACGAAAAAAGAGACGACTTATGAGATTGCTGATACAACGGGTGGCCCGGGCAAGCGTCACCATCGGCGGAGAGCTCCGCTCGCAGATAGGCCGCGGGATGCTGATTCTGGTGGGAGTGGAACCCGCAGACGGGCCCGAGGACGCGCAGTGGCTGGCCGGCAAGGCCGCGCGGCTGCGGATTTTCGACGACGAACGGGGCGTGATGAACCTCGACATCGGGGCCATCGACGGCGAGTTGCTGGTGGTGAGCCAGTTCACCCTCTTCGCCTCGACCAGAAAGGGGAACCGTCCCTCCTACGTCCGCGCGGCGGGCGAAGCGGTGGCAAAGCCTTTGTACGAAGAGTTCATGGCCCGGCTCGGAGCCGAAACCGGCAAACGGGTGCAGAGCGGGGTTTTCGGGGCCGACATGCAGGTGGAACTGCTCAACGACGGGCCGGTCACCATCTGGATAGACTCCAAAAACAGAGAATAATTCTCCCGAACGGGAACAACGTAGCGGATATTTTACTAACTTCGTACCGGATTTTAAGATTTCGGACTTTTAGGAATACTCACATTACCACATCAAATCATGGACGATGGCCCGGACCAAAATAGCAGCCGTTTCGTATCTGAACACGATACCGTTCATCTACGGTATCGAGCACTCGGGTGTGCTGAGTGCCGAACTGCTGCTCTCTCCGCCGAGCGGTTGCGCCAGGGCCTTCATCGACGGTAAGGCCGACGTAGCGCTGGTCCCCGCAGCGGCCGTCCCCGCGATTCCCGACGCCGAAATCGTCACCGACTACTGCATCGGAGCCACCGGCCCGGTACGCACCGTGGTGATGATGTGCGACTGTCCGCTGCGCGAAATCCGCCGCGTGCATCTCGACTTCCACTCGCTGACCTCGGCCCGGCTCATCAAGATTCTGGCCGACAAACTCTGGAAAATCGCCCCCGAATGGGTCGAACTCACCGACTATGCCAAAACGGACAATCCGCAGCCGGGCGATGCCTTTCTGCTCATCGGCGACAAGGTGTTCGCCGCCGAGGGGAAGTTCCGCTACACGTTCGACCTGGCCGAGGCGTGGCAGAAGCTCACCCGCATGCCGTTCGCTTTCGCCGTGTGGATAGCCCGCAAAGGGGTGTCCCGCGAGGTGACCGACGCCCTGCAGCACGCCCTCACCTACGGCGTGGAGCACACCTGGGAAGCCATCGTGGAACACGGCTTCGACGACCGCGACTACGCCTACGAATATCTTACCCGCAACATCGACTTCGTTTTCGACGCTCAAAAATACAAGGCGCTGCAGAAATTCTGGGACACCGGGCTCAGAGTCTCCCTGCGTGCCAATCCCGGCTGAACTGCCGACCGTCCCCGTCGCACGCAACAGGAGGAATAGGCAACGGGCATATTCCGCTCGCGGCCGGCAGAGAATAGCAGTTCAACCCCGATAAAGCGCCGAGCTATGATTACAATTTATCTGAAACAATACAACAAAATCGTGCGTAACGCCGACCTCAAACTCTTCGACGAGCTGGGTTACGACGACATTTTGTGGATTGACATGGTCTCCCCCTCGCTCAAGGAGCAGAAGGCCGTGGAGAATTTCATGGAAATCAATCTATTGACACGTCAGCAGGTAGAGGAAATCGAGAGTACGTCGAAATACTCCGAGACGGAGAACGCCATCATCTCCAACTCCAACTTCTTCGTGCCGGTGAACGAGACCTTCAACGTGGAGCCCGTGTCGTTCATCATCGCCGAGGGCGTGCTGGTGTCGGTGCGCAACTCGGAGTTCCGCACCTTCAACGAGGCCGCCAAGCGGCTCCAGATGAACTACCGCGCCTATCCCACGGGCTATCATCTGCTCATCTCCATTCTGGAGGTGCGAATCGACTTCGACGCCGACCTGGTGGAGATGATATCGCGCCAAATCGCCGCCCTGAGCAAGGACCTGACCCTGGGCGTGAAGGTGGACGTGGAGGTCATCAAACGCATCAACTACCTGCAGGAGAACACCATGTTGATACGCGAGAACATCTTCGACCGCCAGCGCGTGCTCTCGGGCATCCTGCGCAGCGAACGCTTCCCGAACGACATCTATCCCCGCCTGCAGCTGATGATTAAGGACGTCAATTCGCTCATCAACCACGCCGACTTCAGCTTCGAGCGACTCGACTACATCCAGGACACGGCCCTGGGACTCATCACCATCGAACAGAACAACATCGTAAAGATATTCTCCGTGGCGGCGGTCATCTTCCTGCCCGCCACCCTCATCGCGAGCATCTACGGCATGAACTTCCGCTTCATGCCCGAACTCGAATGGCGCTACGGCTACCTGTTCGCCATCGGCCTGATGCTCTTCGTCTCGATTGGGGTCTACATCTTCTTCAAACTCAAGAAGTGGCTCTGACCGGGCCGGCGGGGCGGCACCGCCCCGCCGCCGGAAAACCTGCGCCCACCGCCGGCAGAGCGGGAAACATACGCACCTGCCCTCCGCCCGCCGAAGAAGCACCGCCCTGCCGCCCGAGTGGTAAACGACGACCTTCCGGCAAGGAGCCTCCTACCCCGCTGCCGGGGTCGTGAAAGCCATACCGCCGACGACCTCCCGGCGAGAAACACATACACCCCCTCCTGCCCGAGCAGCCTCCGACCCGCCCGCCGGAGCAGAAAGAAATAGACACACCAGCGACCCGCCCGCCGGAGCGGCGAAACCACCGGATTCCACCGACATGCCCGGAGAGAAATACAATCTACGATTTATCATAAATAAGAGACTTGGCCCCTGCATCCCCCGAAAAACCTCTACCCTAACTACCGGGCGGCGAGCCTGCCCCCGCCCGCCGGAGCGGCGAAACCTCCACAAACGAAAAGGGTCTCCGCAAAAGCGGAGACCCTTTTTCGGTCGGTTCCGGACCCTTGCTGCGGGGCTCGGACTATTTGATGCGCTCGTAATACTCGCGGGTGCGGGTATCGACGCGAATCTTGTCGCCGGTGTTGATGAACAGGGGGACACGCACGGTGGCGCCGGTGTTCACGGTGGCGGGCTTGAGCGAGTTGGTCGAAGCGGTATCGCCCTTGACGCCCGGTTCGGTGTAGGTCACCTCCATATCGACGATGGGAGGCAGCTCGGCGGTGAGCGCCACCTCCTTCTCGGTGTGGAACATCACCTCCAGAATCTGACCGTCGGCCATCAAATCCACGTTCTCGATGAGGTCGCGGGGAATGGTAATCTCCTCGAAGGTCTCGGTGTGCATCAGGTGGATGCCCAGGTCGTCCTCATAGGTGTACTGATAGGGACGGCGCTCCACGCGCACGGGCTCGATGCGCTCGCTCACCGACGAATAGGTCTTGTCGAGCACACGGCCGTTCTCCAGATTCTTGAGTTTGGTACGGATGAATGCGGGTCCCTTACCGGGTTTTACGTGCTGGAAATCGACAACCAGAAAAGTCTTGTTCTCCATGTCGATGCACATGCCGATTTTGATGTCAGATGCTGTTGCCATAATTGTTTATTCTATATTATTGATTATATTCCATTTATCCGTATCCATATCCGAAAACGCCGCGGCACTGCGACGTCCGAAAGTGCAAATATAATAATATTCGCCGAAAAACGAAAGCACTGTCGGCCAACGGCCGGCGTGCGACCGCTCTGCGGTTCGTTCGAGACAACGGCCCGGACCCTCGGCAACCCGCCTCGCCGTGACCGAATCACCGCCCCTCCTGCCGCCCCGGCCACTCGTATCGGGGCAGGTCGTCGATACCCAGATGGGCCGCAATCCGCTCGACCACCGTCATGCAGAGCGCTTCGATATCCTCCGGATGCGAATAGAACGACGGACAGGCGGGTACAATCACCGCTCCGCACTCCGACAGCGAGGTCATGTTCCGCAGATGCAGGGTCCCGAACGGAGCCTCGCGCGGCACGAGCACCAGCGGACGCCGCTCCTTGAGCATCACGTCGGCGGCACGGGCGATGAGGTCCGAAGAGATGCCGGCGGCGATGCGTCCCACGCATCCCATCGAACAGGGCACGACGGCCATGGCGTCGTAGCCCGCCGAACCGGAGGCCGGGCCGGCGAACAGGTCGTCGTTGCGGCACACCTCGATGCGGCGGTCGGAGAGCGGCAATGCGCACCGCTCGAATTCGGCCACCTGCCTGCCCCGTTCGCTCACAATCACCGCGATGCGTTCCACCTGCCCGCTGCGCAGCAGCCGTTCCAGCAGCAGCCGCGCATAGAGGGTGCCGCTGGCTCCGGTCACAGCCACGACTATCTTCCGACGATTCATAAACTCTCCATTATCCATAACCTAAACTATTTCCCTCCATCCGGCGTACTTCGGCCGTCAGAACTCTATCGGAGCGCAGCGCAATCCCTTTTCGCGCAGAAACTCGAGCGTGCGCGGCAGGGCGTAACGCATGTTCTTATAGGACTTGAGCGAATCGTGGAACACCACAATCGAGCCCCCCTCGACATGCCGGGTCACATTGCGCAGACAGGCCCGCGGCGAGAGATTGCGGTTGTAGTCGCGGCTCAGCACGTCCCACATTATCAGGTGATAGCGCTGCGAAAGCACCCGCGCCTGCGACGGCTTGATACGGGCATAGGGCGGCCGGAACAAATCGCTGTGGATGAACTGGTTCGCGAAATCGACATCCTCCACGTAGCGTTCCAGGCTCATCCTCCACCCCTTCTGATGGCTGTAGGTGTGGTTGCCGACCTTGTGGCCCGCCTCGACGATTCGGCGGTAGAGGTCGGGATACATCTCCACGTTCTTGCCCAGACAGAAGAAGGTGGCCCGGGCGTCGTATCTGGCCAGCTGGGCCAGTATCCACTCCGTAATGCCCGGAGTGGGCCCGTCGTCGAAAGTGAGGTAAACGCAGCCTTTGTCCTCCAACTCCCAGACCAGGTCGGGCATCAGACGGCGCAAAAACTTCGGCGGAGTGAATTTCATGTCGTAAAAGTATCGGTTGTCGGTCGTTCCGACCGCCGCAAAGTTATAAAAAAGAGCGATGATATACAACCTCGGCCGAAAATGCGGCTCCGGCCGGCGGAACCGCCTCGCCCGGCGGCGGCAAAAGATAAAAAAAGAACGGCGGCGAAATTTTTGAGCACATATTTTGCTACCTTTGCAAACATAGACACTGCAAATCAAACCAAAACGAATATGAAAAAGACAACGACCATCCTCCTTCTCGTCGTCGCGGCGGCTCTCGCGCTGACCGGTTGCGACGGGAAAAGCGGTTCCGGAAGCGGCAAAGTGTTCAAGGTAAGCACGCTGGGCGCCCCCTACGAAATCGTGGTGGCAGCCTCGCACGAACAGTGGGACGGCCCGTTGGGCGACACCGTGCGTGCCATCTTCTCGGCTCCCGTACCCTATCTCAACGCCGTCGAACCGAAGTTCGATGTCATCCGGGTGCTGCCCGCGGCGCTCAAGAACAACGTCAATCGCCACCGCAACATCCTGCTGTTCAACATCAGTCCCGACAATCAGGGAACGAGCATGGATGTCCGCTACGACATCTACGCCGCTCCGCAGGTGGTGCTGACCGCCAAAGGCCCCAACATCGAATCGGTCACCGACTACCTGAGCGAACACCGCCAGCAGCTGCTGCAGCTGCTCGAGGGAACCGAACGCGACCGGGCGGTGGATTTGGCCAACCGCATCTACGACCTGAACATCAACAAGGCCGTTCGCGAAAAGTTCGGATTCGAAATGCGGGTTCCCAAAGGCTATCTCATCCGCAACAACACCGTGCCCGACTTCATGTGGGTTTCGTTCGAATATCCGCAGGCCAGCCAGGGATTCTTCATCTACTCCTATCCCTACACCGGCAAGGAGGACTTCTCGCTCGACAGCCTCGTCGCCAAGCGCAACCGCTTCGCGGCCCTCATTCCCGGCGAGAATCCCGGCTCGCACATGACCACCGTCACCCGGATAGGCGAATACGACGAGGACTACATCGCCGACCGCAACGCCACGGCCGAGGAGGCCGTATACGCCGAACGGAAATACATCGAGGTGAAACCCGACCTGGAGTACGTCCGCATCGAGGGCCGTTTCTGGGCCGAGATGCACGGTTTCTGGGATGTCTACAAAGACTACATGGGAGGTCCCTTCACCAGCTTCACCACCCTGGACAACGACTCCGGGCGGGTGGTGACCATCGACTTCTACATCTATTCGCCCAAAGACCCCAAGCGCAACTACCTGCGCGGCGTGGAGCACCTCATCCACACGGTCAAGTTCCCCTCCGACATCCGTGCCGCCGAACTCGCGGCCCAGGACGAATAGCGGGACACCGCCATCTCTGAAACGAAACCGGGGAGCGAAACGGGAAGCCCCCGCACCGGAGAAAAGAGACCCGCAGCGGCACCCCTCGCAAAAGGCGGGCAGCGCGAATCCCGACTGCATCCCGAAAACGAAAGGGCTTGCGGACCGCAATGGTCCGCAAGCCCTTTTTGCGTTCCGGTCACGCGACCGGCAACTCCTACCGCTCCACGTGCAGGTAGTCGATGTCCGTGCGGCCGTCGGTAGCCGTTCCCTCGCTGGAGGCGTAGAAGCCCAGCTTGGCCCCTATCCACCGCCCCTCGCGGGCCTTGAAGCTGCCCGGCAGCTTCTTGAAGCGCTTGCCGTCGGTGCTGTACGAGAAGTCGCACAGGGCACCCTTGCCGATGGTCACGCGCAGCCAGATGTCGCCCCCGTCGAAGGGAATCTCGGCCAGCCGCTCTTCGGCCGCCCCGTCGATGGCGTTCTTGCAGACGTTGTAGCAGAGGGTCATGCCGTCGGCACCCTGCCGCAGCTCCAGCGTGGCGTAATCCATGCCCATCACCACCAGTCCGGTGCGGTCGCCCGCGCCGCCCGGCGTGAAGCGCAGCTTGGCCGTGGCGGTGTACTCCTCGGCCACCAGCTTCTGGAGCAGCAGATTGGGCATGTCCCACAGGTTGCGCAGCCCCGGAGCCTGCTTCTTGCAGTAGAGGCGCAGGAAACCCTGCGAAGGGTTGAGCATATACCACGCGATGCCCGGATTGGCATGCCACTGCCACTGGAGTCCGAGCCGCGGCGTGTCGAAGTCGTCGCTGTCGGCCGGAGTCCGGACCGCCGACGCCACCCGCGAAGCGGGTTTGCGGTAGCCGGCCACCGGCTCCCCGATGCCGTCGCCATTGGTGTCCACGCCGATGATGCACCAATCCTCCTCGTCCCAGGTCATGGGCTGCAGGTGCACCACCCGGCCGTAGGCGTAGCGGTCCTGGAAGTGGAGGAACCAGTGGTTGCCCTCCACGTCGTCCACCCAACCGCCCTGATGGGGGCCGTTTATCCCGGTGTCGCCGCGGTGCATCACGGTGCGGCACTCGTAGGGGCCGTAGACGTTCTTCGACCGCAGCACAATCTGCCAGCCGGGCTTGACCCCGCCGGCCGGGGCGAAGATGTAGTAATAACCGTTGCGCTTATAGAATTTGGGGCCCTCCACCGTGGGGTGCTCCGCATGGCCGTCGAAGACGAGTACCTCCTCGCCGATGAGCCGTTCGCCGTCGGGCGACATCTCCGCCACCGACAGCACGCTCTTGAGTCCGGCGCGGCTGCCCGCCCACGCATGGACGAGGTAGGCCCGGCCGTCGTCGTCCCACAGGGGACAGGTGTCTATCATCCCCTTGCCGGCCTTCACCAGATGGGGTGCGCTCCACTCGCCGCGCGGGTCCGAGCTCTTGCACATGTAGATGCCGTGGTCGGGGTCGCCCCAGTAGACGTAATAGGTGCCCTCGTGATAGCGAATCGAGGGGGCCCACACGCCGTTGCCGTGTCCCGGCGCGGAGAACTCCTCCTCGGGGACCAGCCGGTCGAAGACGGCATTGACGATTTCCCAGTTCACCAGGTCGGTGGAGTGGAGAATCTGCAGACCGGGCACGCAGTTGAACGACGAACTGGTCATCCAGTAGTCGTCGCCCACGCGAATGACATCGGGGTCGGAATAGTCGGCCATCAGCACCGGATTGCGGTAGGTGCCGTCGCCGGCATCGGGACACCACGCCCGGGAGACGAACTGCGCCCGGACGCAGAGGCAGCACGCCAGTGCCGCCAGAAGAAAACATACTCTCTTTTTCATAACGGGTCTCTCGATTGTCTCTCTTCTCCTATTCGAACGAGGCGGGGAAGGCGAGCAGTTGATACTGAATGGCCCGGGCCATGCGGCGATGTCCCGCGGTGTTGGGATGCAGACGGTCGGTCTCCCCGTTATGGAAATAGCGCACGTGGGCGTCGTTGAGCGGGAAGAGGCCGCTCACGCTGTTGAGGTCTATCACCGGCACCGCCCACACGTTGGCAGCCTGCTTGACGGCCTCGACGTACTCCTCGACATAGAGTCCTATCTTGTTGGGGAAACTCTCCTCGGGCTGGATGTTGCGGTCGCCGAAGCGGGCCCGGGCCCGGTGGATGGGCGTGAGCAGAATCACCTGCTTTTCGGGGTAGTTGCTCTTGAGGAAGTCCATCACCCGGTTGATGCGTCCCTTGAAGGTCTCCGAAGTCATCGCCGGCGTGCGGTGCATGCGCACCGTGGTGCTCGGGCCCGCCACTTCGGTCTCGGCGGGAGCCTCGTCGTACCATTCGCCCACGGGCAGACCCGCATTGTAGTCGTTGGTTCCGGCGAAGATGAGTATCGCATCCACCTGCTGGCCGTGCTCGGCGAGCAGCTTCTCGGCCTGACGCAGAATGCCGTTCCACTGATGGCCGTTCACTCCGTAGACCAGGGGCGTGAAGCCCAGCGACTCGGAGAGATACTCCCACCAGCATTTGTCGGTGCCCACCCGTTTGGGGTCGGTAATCGAATCGCCCAGAATGGCCACCCGCTTACCCTGCCACTGGCTCGCCGCAGGCTGTTGCTGCTGCGCCTCCGGCCGGCACGCTGCGGCTCCGTCGCCGGCAGCCGCCGTCTGCCCCGCGGCCGGAGAGCTCCAACCCTGCACCGAGCAGAGCAGAAGGGCCGAAAGGGCTATTGTCCATCGTTTCATATCCGTTTTCATGTTTTAAATTCGCGAAATGGGTTCTTGAAAGACGGAATACCCCCGTCCGCAAGCCGGCCGGGGGATATTTCCGAAAAGTCATTAGAGCGTCACGCCGGTCTTGAAGATGGCGATTTCCTTGAATCCGCTCTTCTCGTGTTTGAGTTTCTCGCCGTTCACCACCTTCAGCAGGAAGTCGATGAAGCGCTCCAGCACCGCACCGCTCTCCTCGTCCTCGACCAGCGTTCCCGCGTTGAAGTCAATCCAGTTGCGCTTGAACTCCCACAGACGGGTGTTGGTCGAGATTTTCATCGTGGGCACGAAGCTGCCGAACGGAGTTCCCCGGCCCGTGGTGAAGAGCACGAGCTGGCATCCGCTCAGAGCCAGCGCCGAAGCGGCCACCAGGTCGTTGCCCGGAGCCTGCAGCAGGTTGAGGCCCTGCTTGACGATGGGCTGCGCATAACCCAGCACATCGACCACCGTGGCGGCGCCGCCCTTCTGCACGCATCCCAGCGACTTCTCCTCCAGGGTGGTGATGCCGCCCTTCTTGTTGCCCGGCGAGGGATTCTCGTAGATGGGCTGGTCGAAGCGGCGGAAGTAGTGTTTGAAGTCGTTAATCAGGCAGACCGTATTGTCGAACACGCTGCGGTCCGCGGCACGGTCCATGAGGATGGTCTCGGCGCCGAACATCTCGGGCACCTCGGTGAGCACCGTCGTGCCGCCCTGCGCGATGAGCCAGTCGGAGAAGAGGCCCACCAGCGGGTTGGCCGTGATGCCCGAAAAGCCGTCGCTGCCGCCGCACTTGAGGCCCACCTTGAGCTTCGACAGGGGCAGAGGCTGCCGCTTGTCGCCGCGCATGAGCTCCACCAGCTCGCTGACGATGCCGAAGCCGGTCTCCACCTCGTCCTCGACCTCCTGGGCGATGAGGAAGCGCACCCGCTGCTCGTCCCACTCGCCGATGACCTTCTTGAGCTCCGACACCTGGTTGTTCTCGCAGCCCAGACCCAGCACCAGCACTCCGCCCGCATTGGGGTGTTTGACGAGAGCCGCCAGCGCCTTCTGGGTATTGCGGTGGTCGTCGCCCAGCTGCGAGCAGCCGTAGTTGTGGGTGTAGACGCGCACGTCGTCGATGTGCGAACAGTCGAGCTCCCGTTTCACCCGTTCGGCGATGGCCTGCGCCTGACCGTTCACGCAACCCACGCTGGGGACAATCCACAGTTCGTTGCGGATGCCCATGGCACCGTTGCTACGCAGATAGCCGTTCACCTTCAGCCCCTCGCACCGGGCGATGTTCAGGTCGTAGACCTTGGGCGAGTAGGTGTACTCCAGGTCGTCCCGCAGATTGGTCTTCAGGTTGTGGGTGTGAATCCAGCTGCCCGCCGCCACCGCCTGGGTGGTGTGGCCGATGGGATAGCCGTATTTGATGACGTTCTCGCCCTGGGCCAAATCCCGCAGGGCGAACTTGTGCCCCTTGTCGATGTTCTCCGCGAGGGTCACTTCCATGCCTCCGACCTCGACCTTTTCGCCTGCGGCGAGGTTGTCGAGCGCGATGCACACGTTGTCGGCGGCGTTAATTCTCAGATATCTTTTCATGCTGACACGTTTTGTCGTTCTCCTCCGTCCCGGGTCCGGGCCGGAAGCGTTATAAAAAGGGGGCGGGCACACCTCGTCGTTGCCTGCCCCCGTCTTTCGGTCTGGAGTCGTCCGCTACTTGAAGTTCTTGTCCAGAGCGGCGGCCATGCCCAGCGCCTCGATATCCTTCACATAGGCCGCTACGGTGGGCACCAGTGCCGGAACCTGAGCGAGGTCTACGGTCCAGATGTCGCTGTTGGCGACGATTTTGGCCACGGTACCCTCCACGTCGGCGCTGTTCCAGTTATTCTGGATGAAGGCCACGTGCTCGGCGGTGTCGTTGGGCGTAAAGCCGCTCTTGCCGCTGTAAAGGGTCAGAAGCGCCGCGAAGGTGAAGAGCTCGCGCTCGGCCACCTTGCCCGCTTTCTTCCAGTTGTCGAGCACGGTGGGGAAGTTGCGGGTCTCCCACTTGCTGAGCGAGTTGAGCGAAATGGTAGCCAGCATGTGCTTGATGTAGGGGTTGTAGAAACGCTCCAGAATGCCGGCGGCGAAGCTCTTCAGCTCGGCCTGGTCCTCCTCAATCATGGGGATGACCTCCTCGGCGACCATCGTGTTGATGAACTTCTCGATGGCCTTGTTGTTGAAGGCGTCCATCACGGTCTGGCATCCCATCTGCAGGCCGATGGGCACCATGCCGGTGTGCGAACCGTTGAGGATGCGCACCTTCTTGTCGCGGAACTGCTTGATGGAAGGCATGTAGACCACGTGCAGACCGGCCTTGTCCAGCGGCAGCACCTGCTGCACCTTCTTGTAGCCGGGACCGCCGATGGCCCACAGGTGATAGAACTCGGCCTTCACCACCAGGTTGTCGTCGAAGCCGATTTCCTCCTTAATCTGGTCGATGTTCTCGCGGGGGAAGCCCGGGACGATGCGGTCCACCAGCGTGTCGCAGAAGTGGCAGTTCTCCTCCACCCACTTGATGAAGTCGTCGCCCAGCTTGTTGTACTCGGCATGCTTGAGCACATATTCGCGCAGGGTCGAACCGTTGTTCTCGATGAGCTCGCAGCAGATGATGCAGAGTCCCTTCGAGGGGTCGCCGTTGAAGTGTTTGAAACGCTTGTAGAGCAGGGCGGTCATCTTGGCCGGATAGCTCTTGGGCGGGCAGGCGGTCAGGTCGTCGCCCTCTTCGTAACGGATACCGGCCTCGGTGGTGTTGGAGACGGTCATCTCCAGCTCGGGGCTCAGGAAATAGTGCTCGTAGCGCGCATAGTCCTCGTAGGGGTTGAACGAATCCATCACGCTCTTCACCAGACGGATGTCCTTGGCGGGTTTCTTGTTCTCGATGCCCTCCAGATAGACGTGGTACATGTTGTCCTGCGCATGGAGCAGGTCAATCATCTTCAACACGTTCTTCTGCTCGTCGATAATGGGCTGCACGATGGCTACGCCGGCGTTCATCACGCCCTTTTCGTTGGCGATATCGATTTGCCAGTCCACGAACGCACGCAGGAAGTTGCCCTCGCCGAACTGCAGAATCTTGACGGGGCGCTCGACCTTCTCGACAGTCGTTTTATTCAGCTTTTTCATTTTCTATTTCTCAAAAAACTTGTTCTTCGTAAAAAAATGTTCGTTACACGGCCCGGAGAACGGTTAGTCCTCCAGCACGATAGGTTTGTACTTGGGAACCAAGGTCTTCATTATCGACCAGGCGATGATGTAGGCCACGGCGCAGACACAGAATACAATCATGTAACCGGCCTGCTTGCCCTCGAATCCCATGAACGAGAACTGGGCGCCGGCCTGCTCGGAGTAGGTGAACAGCGCACCGGCTCCCTTGTTGATGAGGTAGGAACCCACACCGCCGGCCATACCGCCGATACCGGTGATGGTCGCGATGGCGCTCTTGGGGAACATGTCGCCGATGGTCGAGAAGAGGTTCGCCGACCAGGCCTGGTGTCCCGCACCGGCCAGACCGATGATGATGGCGGGCCACCACACCGAAACGGCGCCGGCGCTCTGCGCGAAGAGTGCGGGCAGGGGCAGGAAAGCGAAGATGAGCATCGCCAGCATACGTCCCGCATAGGGGTTCATGCCCTTCTTGTCCACGAACAGCTTGGGCAGATAGCCGCCGAAGATGGAGAGGACGGTCACGATGGCATAGAGGGTGATGATGAGGGCGATACCCATTCCCGAACTGGACGAATAGCCGTACTGGTCGGAGAAGTAGGCCGGAGCCCAGAACAGGTAGAACCACCACACGCCGTCGGTGAAGAACTTGCCGGTGATGAACGACCAGGTCTGACGGTAGGTGAAGCAGCGCCAGAAGGAAATCTTCTTCTCCTGCTTCTCCTCTACGGCCGCGGGCTGTGCGCCTTCGGCATCGTCCTGGTGGATATACTCCAGCTCGGCCGCATTCACGTGTTTCGACTTTTCGGGTTTCTCATACATGAAAATCCAGAAGCCCATCCACAGGAAGCCGAGCGCACCGATAATCACGAAGGCCATCTCCCAGCCGCCGCCGATGCCCTTGTCCTTGAAGTACTGGGCCAGCAGGGGAATGGTGGCGGGAGCCACCAGCGCGCCCACCGACGCACCGGCATTGAAGATGGAGGTGGCGAAAGCGCGGTCTTTCTTGGGGAAGTACTCGGCGGTCACCTTGATGGCTGCGGGGAAGTTGCCCGCCTCGCCCAGCGCCAGGATGCAGCGGGCCGCCAGGAAGAGCCACACGCTCGTGGAGGCGATGGCCAGCGCAGCGGCCGAACCGCTCTCGACGGCGGTCATGGCGGAAGCCGACTCGAAGCCCTCGATGTGTACGGTCAGCCAGCCGCAGGCGCCGTGAACGCAGGCGCCTGCGCTCCACACGCCGATGGCCCAGAGGTAACCCTTCTTGGTTCCCATCCAGTCCACGAAACGGCCTGCGAAGAGCATGCACACGGCGTAGATAATCGAAAAGACGGCGGTGATGTTGCCGTAGTCGGCATCGGTCCAGTGGAACTCGGGAGCGATGAAGTCTTTCCAGGTAAGCGACAACACCTGACGGTCCATGTAATTGACGGTGGTCGCCACGAAGAGCAACACACACATCCACCAGCGCCAGTTTGTCATCAGTTTAGTAGTAGTCGATGATGAATTTGCCATTTATTGAATCTGTTTTAAGTTCGAATTTCGGGTCTGGAATCTTTCCGTTATTTTCTGGCTTCGGCGATATACCCCAGCGCCTCCTTGCACTTGGCGGTCACATAGGCCCAGTCGCCCTTGGCAACCACCTCCTTGGGGAAGAGTTTCGAGCCCATGCCCACGCAGAATACGCCGGCCTTGAACCACGAGGTGAGGTTCTCCTTGTCGGGCGACACGCCGCCGGTGACCATAATCTTCGACCAGGGGCAGGGAGCCATCAGTCCCTTCACCATGTTCGGGCCGTAGACGTCGCCGGGGAAGAGCTTGGTCAAATCGCAACCCAGCTCCTGGGCCTTGCCGATTTCCGACACGGTGCCGCAGCCGGGGCAGTAGGGAACCAGACGGCGGTTGCAGACGGGTGCGATTTCGGGGTTGAAGAGCGGGCCGACCACAAAGTTGGCGCCCAGCTGGATGTAGAGCGCTGCCGTGGCGGGGTCCACCACCGAGCCGATGCCCAGTGCCAGTTCGGGGCACTCTTTGGCCGCCCACTTCACCAGTTCGCCGAACACCTCCTGTGCGAAATCGCCGCGGTTGGTGAATTCGAACGCACGCACGCCGCCCTCGTAGCAGGCCTTCACCACGTTCTTCGCCACCTCGACATCCTTGTGATAGAATACCGGAACCATACCGGTCTCGCCGATTTTCTTCAGCACGGCGATTTTATCGAATTTTGCCATTTCAAATCTCTGTTTTAACGTATATTCATAAAAATATGTAAACCTGCGGGAGCGGCGGGACCGCCCCGCAGGCGTCGAACCTTTCGGACCGTGAGGCGCACTAACGCTGTACGCGGCCGTTGGCGTTGCCGCCGGCCAGACTCTCGACCTCCTCCACGGAGACCATGTTGAAGTCGCCGTTGATGGTGTGCTTGAGAGCCGATGCGGCCACCGCGAACTCCAGCGCCTCGCCCTGGGTGGGTTTGGTCAGCAGACCGTGGATGATGCCGCCCGAGAACGAGTCGCCGCCGCCCACGCGGTCGATGATGGGGTTGATGTCGTAGCGCTTGGAGGTGTAGAACTCCTTGCCGTCGTAAATCATGGCCTTCCAGCCGTTGTGCGTAGCCGAGAAGCTCTCGCGCAGGGTGGAAATCACATACTTGAAGCCGAACTCCTTCATCATCTGCTCGAAGATGCCCTTGTAGCCTTCGGCATCGGTGTTGCCGCCCTCGACATCCGCATCGGGTTTGAAGCCCAGGCAGAGCTCCGCATCCTCCTCGTTACCGATGCACACGTCCACGTACTGCATCAGAGGGCGCATGATGGACTGGGCTTTCTCCTTGGTCCAAAGTTTCTTGCGGAAGTTGAGGTCCACCGAAACGGTCACGCCGTGACGCTTCGCGGCCTCGCAGGCCAGACGGGTCAGTTCGGCCGCCTTGTCGGAGATGGCGGGGGTGATGCCCGACCAGTGGAACCAGTCGGCACCCTCCATGATGGCATCGAAGTCGAAGTCCGACGGGTCGGCTTCGGCAATCGAGGAGTGCGCACGGTCGTAAATCACCTTGCTCGGACGCATCGAAGCACCCGTCTCCAGGTAGTAGATGCCCACGCGGTCGCCGCCGCGGGCGATGAAGTCGGTCTTCACGCCGAACTTGCGCAGGGCATTGACTGCCGACTGACCGATTTCGTGTTTGGGAAGTTTGGTTACGAAATAGGCATCGTGACCGTAATTGGCACAGCTGACGGCCACGTTGGCCTCGCCGCCGCCGTAAACGACATCGAACACATCCGACTGCACGAAACGTCTGTTTCCGGGAGTCGATAATCTGAGCATGATTTCGCCCAAAGTTACTACTTTTTTCATATCAATATAACTGATTAACTGTTCTTTTCACTCTTTATTTTTCCTGTTCCGGGAAGTGGGGCGCGCCCCGCTCTCCCCGCTGCCGGGACACTGCCGCGGTCAGAAGTTGAAATAGTTCTTGGCGTTGTTGTAGGAGATGTTCTCCACCATCCGGCCGATGAAGTCGAGTTCGCTGGCGGGCAGCAGACCGTTCTCCACGTCGTTGCCGATGAGGTTGCAGAGCGTGCGGCGGAAATACTCGTGACGCGGGTAGCTCAAGAAGCTGCGCGAGTCGGTGAGCATGCCCACGAAACGGCTCAGCAGGCCCAGCACCGAGAGGGCGTTCATCTGCTTCTCCATGCCGTCCTTCTGGTCGAGGAACCACCAGCCGCTGCCGAACTGGAGCTTGCCGGCGATGCGGCCGTCCTGGAAGTTGCCAATCATGGTGGCGATGAGTTCGTTGTCGCGCGGGTTGAGGTTGTAGATGATGGTCTTGGTGAGTTTGTCCTGCCGGTCGAGCATGTTGAGGAACTTGGACATCGACTTGGCCACGGTGAAGTCGCCTATCGAGTCGAAGCCGGTGTCGGGACCGAGCTGGGCGAACATGCGGCCGTTGTTGTTGCGGATGGCTCCGTAGTGGAACTGCTGGGTCCAGCCCTTCTCCCAGTCCATCACGGCGAACTCCACCATCATGGCGGTCTTGAACTTGAGAATCTCCTCGCGGGTGAGCGGGGTGCCGCCGTAGACCTTGTTGAAAATCGCATCGACCTCGGCCTGGGTGTAATCCTCGGCGTAGAACTCCTCGATTCCGTGGTCGGAGAGGCGGCAGCCTACGCTGGCGAAGAAGTCGTGGCGCACCTTGAGGGCGGCAATCACGTCGGCGAAGCAGGAAATCGAGACGCCCGACACCTCGGAGAGCTTCTCCATGTAGGCGCGGAAATCGGCGGGAACCTCCACGGCCATCGCCTTGTCGGGACGCCAGGTGGGCAGCATGCGCACCCCGAAGTTATCGCGGGCCACCTTCAGGTGGTGCTCCAGCGAATCCACGGGGTCGTCGGTGGTGCAGACCACCTCCACGTTGTAGTGCTTCATCAGGCCGCGGGCCGAATACTCCGGCGTGCGGAGCATGGCGGTGCAGTGGTCGTATATCTCGCGGGCGGTGGAGGGGTTGAGCAGCTTGGTGACGCCGAAAGCGGTCTTCAGCTCGAGATGCGTCCAGTGGTAGAGCGGGTTGCGCATGGTGTAGGGCACGGTCTCGGCCCACTTCTCGAACTTCTCCCAGTCGGTGGTGTCCTTTCCGGTGCAGAAGCGCTCGTCCACGCCGTTGGTGCGCATCGCACGCCACTTGTAGTGGTCGCCTTCGAGCCATATCTTGGAGAGATTGTCGAAGCGGTGGTCGTTGGCCACGTATTCCGGAATCAGATGGCAGTGGTAGTCGATGATGGGCATCTTCGCCGCATGCTCGTGATAGAGACGCCGTGCAGTTTCGGTCTGCAACAGAAAGTCGTCGTCGTTGAATGCTTTCATTTCGTATATTCTGTTTAGTATTGATTTGTATTCGCTTGCGTTCCACTCCACGTTCCGGTGCCGCGGCCGGCGCCTTGCGCACACCCCGCACACCGACGACCGGAGACCAGCTTCCGAAAAGCGCCCCGGTACGTATATTTGTGGTAAAGATAGCAAAAAATATCCATCCGCAGACAAAAAACGGAGATAAAATTACACAATCGCCGCCCGGCGCTCCGAAAAGCGCTTTTTTTCTCTTTTCCGTCCCCGAAGAATTGGAAAATTCAATAAAAAGAGCCACCTTTGTAAATTACTCGGACAATGGGACGACTCCTCCCCCGCCGCTCCGTTCCCACGACGGCGGATGTTCCGCGGAAAAGAACGAATTAACTTTTTAAATACGTAACGAATCACTATGAAAACGAATTGCCAGGTAAGGTACTCTTCGCATCAGGACGACGCGAAGCATTACGACACTGCGACTTTGCGCAAACACTATTTGGTTGAGAATCTGATGGTAGCCGACGAGGTGAACATGGTCTACTCCATGTTCGACCGCATTCTGGTGGGCGGCGCCGTTCCCGTGAAGGAGAGCCTTCCGCTGGAGGCTCCCGAAGTGCTGCGGGCCGATTTCTTCACCGAGCGCCGCGAACTGGGCATCATCAACGTGGGCGGCGCCGGACAGGTGACCGTGGACGACAAGACCTACGACCTCGACTACAAGGAGGGCCTCTACGTGGGCCGCGGCAACAAGAAAATCAGCTTCGCCAGCAAGGACGCCGCCAAACCCGCCCTGTTCTACTTCAACTCGGCACCGGCGCACACCGCCTATCCCGACAAGCTGGTGACCAAGAAGGACGCCGTGGTGATGGAGCTGGGCTCGCTGGAGGGCAGCAACGCACGCACCATCAACCGCATCATCGTCAAGGAGGTGCTCCCCACCTGCCAGCTGCAGATGGGCATGACCGAGCTCAAGCCGGGCAGCACCTGGAACACCATGCCCGCCCACACCCACGAGCGCCGCATGGAGGTCTACTTCTACTTCGAAGTACCCGAGGACCAGGCCGTATGCCACTTCATGGGCGAGCCTCAGGAGACCCGTCACATCTGGATGCACAACAACCAGGCGGTCATCTCCCCGCAGTGGAGCATCCACTCGGCCTGCGCCACCAGCAACTACACCTTCATCTGGGGCATGGCCGGCGAAAACCTCGACTACAACGACATGGACTGGTGCGCTACCACCGACCTCAGATAGCAGCCGCGAACCGATAAGTCACACAACAGAATTACAGCTAAGGATATGAAAAAGTGGTTCATTCTGGCCGCCGCAGCGATGCTGGCCGGCTGCAGCCCCAAACCCGTGGCAATGCACATCGAAGTGGCCAACCCCACCGACAGCGAACGCAAGCTGGAGACCGTGGAGGTGGCATGGAACACCGTAACCGAAAAGCTCGGCCAGGCCGCCGTTCCGGGCGGCGTGGTGGTCTACGACCAGGCCGGTGCCGAAATCCCCTCGCAGGTCCTCTACAACGGCGGCAGCGAACCCGTGTCGCTCATCTTCCAGGCCACCGTAGCCCCCGAAGGCACGGCCGCCTACACCGTTGAAGCCGGCACTCCGGCCGAATACCCCGTACAGGCATACGGCCGCTACGTGCCCGAGCGCATGGACGACTACGCCTGGGAGAACAACCTGGTGGCAGGCCGTCTCTACGGCCCCGCGCTGGAGGTGGAGCTCGTCACCCCGGGCATCGACGTGTGGGTGAAGTGCACCGACAAGCTGGTCATCGACGAGTGGTTCGCCAAAGCCGACTACCACCACAACTACGGCGACGGCATGGATTGCTACAAGGTGGGTCCGACCCTCGGCGGCGGCGCCTGCGCCCCCTACATGGGCGACAAACTGTGGCTGAGCCGCAACTACGCCACCCAGCAGAATCTGGACAACGGCCCCATCCGCACCAGCGTGCGGCTGACCTACGCTCCGTTCCAGGCCGGCGACGACACCGTATCGCTGACCAAGGTCATCAGCCTCGACGCCAACACCCGCTTCAGCAAGATGGTGAACACCTATGAGGGCGACTTCGAGACGATGCCCGTAGCGGCCGGCGACATCAGGCACGACGTGAAGGGCACGGCCACCGGCGACGACTGGGCCGCCATGACCGAAGCGGCTTCCGACACCGACGACCCCGTGCGCGACGGCGACATCTCGCTGGCCATCGTGATGCCCGGCGCCACCTCCGTTTCGACCGACAACGAGAGCGGTCACATGCTGGTCATCGGTCAGGCCGAGAACGGCAAACCGCTCACCTACTGGTCGGGAACGGCCTGGAGCGGTGCGGGAGTAGCCGATATCGACGCCTGGAAAGCCATCGTCGAGGCCCAGGCCGAGGCGGTCGCCAACCCGCTGATTGTAACCGTCAAGTAACGACGACCCGTCACTTCTGACGAAGGGCGGCCTTTTCGAAGGGGCCGCCCTTCGTCTTTTCGGGACTTCCGGCCCCTCGCCCCGCTCCGGAGCGTTACCGCACATTCCGCTCTCCGCACGGCATCCTGCACACCGGACAGGAAGAGCCCCGTCTCCTCCCGCCCCCACTCCGCCCCCGGCCCGCACGGCACCGAAGCGCCGGGAAAGGACGGAACACCGGAACGGGACATCGAGAATAAGGAGCCGCGAACAGCGGGGACGGGCAGACCGAACGCCGGAAAAACGGGCGAAGGACGGGGAAACGGACCAGGGGCGGGACGGACCAGGGGCGGGAAAACGAAGAAGCCGCCCGAAAAACGGACGGCTTCGTAAAAGAGGACAGCGGGGCGTATAAGCCGGGTTCTGTACCCGGACGAGCCGGGCCTCTACCATTTATCTGAGCGATACGGTCACCCGCACGCTTATCAGCAACCTACCCCTCGACTCGGGCGAGCAACCCTGATAGCGTCGATATACACGGTCTTGCAACCCGTCAGGCGTACTGCCGGAGCGTGTCGCCACCTCCGCGGTGGGCTCTTACCCCACCTTTTCACCCTTACCCTTGCGGGCGGTCGTTCTCTGTTACGCTTCTACACCCTCACGGACGTCTTCGGTTAGGAAGGACGGCGCTCTGCGTTGCCCGGACTTTCCTCTCCCCCTGAAAGGTTTGACCCGCGAGGGCCACTTCTTCGGGGCAGCGGTAGAGCCTCCCCGCTGTCGTTTGCAACGCACAAAAATAGTAACTTTCGCGCCACTTCGGAAAGCGCCGTTCCGAATTTTCGCCCGATTCCACGGCCCGCGGCCGAAAAAAAGCGGCCTAACGTCAAAATAGTCACCCGATTATTTGGATTTCTCGGGGGGGGGATTATTTTTGTCCGAACCAAAACCGAACTATTCCATGAACAGACTACTGTCCCTGGCTGCCGTCGCGCTGCTCGCCGCCGGCACCCTTTTCCGGGCCGAAGCCCAAAAGAAGAACGACCCCGAATACCGCCGCGTGACGGTCACCCTCGCCTCGGGCGAACAGGTGGAGGGCTACATCCACCGCGGATGGTATGCCGAATCCTCGCTCCTGAAACGAGAGAACTTCTCCTTCAAGCTGGTCCCCTCGCCCGACAGCAAGCAGGCCACCAAGTACACGGCCGACGAGGTGCTCTCCATCGACTTCGCCAAGACCACCGAAGCCCATCCCGACGGCATCCGCTGGGAGTCGCACCCCGTGGCCGCTCCCGGCCTCTCCGACCGCAACCGGGTGATGCAGCGCCTGGTCTGCTGCGACGAGAAGAACGACCATGCCGCCCTCTACTGGTGGAAAACGTGGGACGTGACCACCAACAAGAACCGCACCGTCCGCCGGCTGATAACCGTCTACGGCATCCGTTTCGAAGGCGACGACATCGTCTACCCCTTCTCGCTGGTGAGCACCGTGCTGCTCAAAGAGAAGAAGCCGGGCCTCAAGGAGTTCTCCAAGGCGTGGTTCAAGGGCCCGGAGGGGAAAGCCCGCAAGGCCGAAGCCAAGAACAGCGCCGCCTGGATGCTGCACATGTACGACGACTACCTCGCCTCCCGCACCGCGGAGCAGAACCTCTGACACCTTTTCCCGGCGCCTCTCCTCACGCATTCCCCGACCCCTCCCATAGCGCGGAGCAAGCCCCCGAACGCAATCCGCCCCTGCCGGAACTCTCTCCGACAGGGGCGGACTCTCTTTCCGCGGATTCCGTCCGAAGCCGCCGTTTCTCCGACGCCTCGCGCAAGCCGATTCTCTCTGCACTATCTCTTTCTCCGGCGCCTCTCCTGCACGTGCCGCTTCCCGCTTGCCCGCGCCCTCGTCTTGCGCCGTCCTCTCCCTGCGCCGCTGCGCGAAGAGCCCGGCCGGCGGACGCTACTCCACCTCGATTATCTTGCACCAGCCGTGCGGGTCGGGCTCGGTGCCGAGCTGGATGCCGCGCAGATGCTCATAGAGTTTCACGCTCCACGGACCGGCCTGCTCGCCGTAGGTGTAGCGCACGTCGGTGTCGGGGTCGTAGACCTCCCTGATGGGCGAAATCACCGCGGCCGTACCGCAGGCGCCCACCTCGTCGAACGTGGAGAGCTCGGAGAGCTCCACCGCCCGGCGCTCGACCTTCAGCCCGAAGTCCTCAGCCAGCTGACGCAGGCTCATGTTGGTAATCGACGGAAGCACCGAGTGCGAATCGGGCGTGATGTAGCGGTCGCCGCGAATGGCGAAGAAGTTGGCGGCGCCGCACTCCTCGATGTACTTGCGCTCGGCGGCGTCCACATAGAGGCAGTTGGCATAGCCGGCATGATGGGCCTTTTCGCCCGAATAGATGCTGGCCGCATAGTTGCCGCCCACCTTCACGTGACCCGTTCCCTTGGGCGCGGCACGGTCGTGGTTCCGCTCGACGATGACCCGGATGGGGTTGAAGCCCTCCTTGAAATAGGGACCCACCGGAGTGACGAAAATCATGAACAGAAACTCCTTGGCCGGTTTGACGCCCACCTGGGCGCCAGGCCGATGAGCAGCGGACGCAGATAGAGCGACGCACCCGTCCCGTAGGGCGGAATGAACCGGGCGTTGGCCTTCACCACGCGCTCGGCAGCCTCCATGAAGAGCTCCACGGGCGGTTCGGCCATACACAGGCAGCGGGCCGACGAGATGAGCCGCCGCGCATTCTCCTCGGCACGGAACAGACGCACCCTGCCGTCCGCGCCCCGATAGGCCTTGAGCCCCTCGAACGCCTCCTGTCCGTAGTGGAGGCAGGTGGCGGCCATGTGCATGGGGATGTATTCGTCGGCGGTCATCTCCAACGCGCCCCATTTTCCGTCCCGATAGCAGGAACGGATATTGAAATCGGTCTTGTAGTACCCGAAGCCCAGATTTTTCCAGTCCATATTTTCCATATCCAATCGATTTTTATCGTATTAACTCTTTGTTTTCGGTATCGGCCCCTCAGCCGATTTTCGACCCGGCGGGAACCGGCGCCTCAGGAGCCACGAGACTCAGCTTGCCCGAAGCGTCCTGCGCCATGAGTATCATGCCGCGCGATTCGATGCCGCGCAGCGTGCGGGGCGCCAGATTCACCAGCACCAGCACCCGGCGGCCCACCAGCTCCTCGGGCGTGTAGTGTTCGGCGATGCCGGAGACGATTTCGCGGGTGTCGATGCCCGTATCGACGGTCAGCCGGAGCAGCTTCTTGGTCTTGGCCACCTTCTCGGCCGCCACCACGGTCGCCACGCGGACGTCCATCTTGTCGAACTCCTCGAACGACACCTCCGCCTTCTGCGGCTCCGCGTGCTGCGAGACCTCGGCCGCGGCATTGGCCGCCTTGGTCTCGGCCAGCTTGCGCAGCTGCGCCTCGATGACCTCGTCCTCGATTTTCTCGAAGAGCAGCTCCGGAGAGCCGATGCGATGCCCCTCGGGCATCAGGTCGCTGCAGCCCATGCGGTCCCACTCCGGCTTTTCGATGCCGAGCATCTTCACCAGTTTGGCCGCCGTGAAAGGCATGAAGGGTTCGATGGCCACGGCCAGCGACGCGGTGAGCTGCAAGGCGACGTTGAGGATGGTCTTCACCCGTTCGGGGTCGCTCTTGACCGTTTTCCACGGCTCGGTGTCGGCCAGGTACTTGTTGCCCAGACGGGCTATGTTCATCGCCTCCTTCAGCGCTTCGCGGAAGCGGTAGTTCTCGATATTCTCCTCCAGCGCCGCCTTGATGCGCGGCACCTCGGCCAGCATTTCGCGGTCGGCCTCGGCGAGCGGACCCGCAGCCGGAACCGCCCCGTCGTAGTATTTGCGGGTGAGCACCAGCGCACGGTTCACGAAATTACCCAGCACGGCCACCAGCTCGTTGTTGTTGCGTGCCTGGAAGTCCTTCCACGTGAAGTCGTTGTCCTTGCTCTCGGGCGCATTGGCGCAGAGCACGTAGCGCAGGACATCCTCCTTGCCGGGGAACTCGTCGAGGTACTCGTGCAGCCACACGGCCCAGTTGCGCGAGGTGGAAATCTTGTCGCCCTCCAGATTGAGGAACTCGTTGGCCGGCACGTTGTCGGGCAGGATGTAACCGCCGTGGGCCCGCAGCATGGCCGGGAAGACGATGCAGTGGAAGACGATGTTGTCCTTGCCGATGAAATGGACCATCTTGGTATCCTCGCTCTTCCAGTACTTCTCCCAGTCGGGGGTGAGGTCCTTGGTGGCCGAGATGTAGCCGATGGGAGCGTCGAACCAGACGTAGAGCACCTTGCCCTCGGCACCCTCCACCGGCACGGGAATGCCCCAGTCGAGGTCGCGGCTCACGGCACGGGGCTGCAGACCGAGGTCGAGCCAGCTCTTGCACTGTCCGTAGACGTTGGGCTTCCACTCCTTGTGCCCCTCCAGAATCCACCGGCGCAGGAACTCCTCGTGCTTGTCCAGCGGCAGATACCAGTGGGTGGTCTCCCTCAGCTCCGGGGCCGAACCCGATATGGCGCTTCGGGGGTTGATGAGGTCGGTGGGGTTGAGCGTCGAACCGCACTTCTCGCACTGGTCGCCGTAGGCGCGTTCGTTCTGGCAGTGGGGGCAGGTGCCGGTGATGTAGCGGTCGGCCAGGAAGGTCTTGGCTTCGGGGTCGTAGTACTGCATCGAGGTCTGCTCCACGAACTCGCCCTTGTCGTAGAGGGTGCGGAAAAATTCCGACGCCGTGACCGCATGGGTGGGCGACGTGGTGCGCGAATAGATGTCGAACGACATGCCCAGCCGCTCGAAGGAGCTCTTGATGATGGCGTGGTATTTATCGACGATATCCTGCGGCGAGACCCCCTCGCGGCGAGCTTTGATGGTGATGGGCACTCCGTGTTCGTCGGAACCGCACACCGAAATGACATCCCGGCCGCGCAGCCGCAGATAGCGCACGAAGATGTCGGAGGGGATGTAGACCCCCGCCAGATGGCCGATATGCACGGGACCGTTGGCATAGGGCAATGCCGAAGTCACCAGATAACGTTTGAACTCTTTCATGGTGGTAATATGTTTTCTTTTATCCTAAATATCGATTTTCCAATGTTTTTCGCTCCATCCGGCAGACCGGCCGAACCCCGGCCGCACAAGGCCGGGCATAAACGAATACAAAGATACGAATAAGCGAGGGCAAAAGCAAACTTGTTTGCATTTTGCCGAGCGAGAGTATCTAAGGCGAAGCCAAAGAGGACGAATAAGCGAGGGTAAAAGCTGTCTTGTCCGTATTTTGCCGAGCGGGAGTATCTAAGGCGAAGCCAAAGAGGACGAATAAGCGAGGGCAAAAGCAAACTTGTTTGCATTTTGCCGAGCGAGAGTATCTAAGGCGAAGCCAAAGAGGACGAATAAGCGAGGGCAAAAGCTGTCTTGTCCGTATTTTGCCGGGCGGGAGCATTCAGAAAAGTTCGGGGTCGCCTCCGCAATGAAACGAGAGCCGGTGGTGGGGCGAAAGTCCGTACCGCACGACGGCCTCCCGATGCTCCCGGGTCGGATAGCCCTTGTTGCGCTCCCACCCGTACTGCGGGAAAAGCGGCGCCAGCGCTTGCATGTAATCGTCGCGGTAGGTCTTGGCCAGCACCGATGCCGCGGCGATGTCGGCATACTTGCCGTCGCCCTTGACGATGCAGCGGAAAGGGATTCCCGACCCGGTCCGGAAGCGGTTGCCGTCGATGGCCAGAAACCCGGGACGCACGCTCAGACGGGCCACGGCCCGGTTCATTCCCTCGATACTGGCGTTCAGGATGTTGATTCGGTCGATTTCTTCGGCCGACACCTGCTCGACGGCCCAGGCCACCGCCTCGCGCTCTATCACCTCGCGCAGCCGGTAGCGGTTGCGTTCGGTCATGCGTTTGGAATCGTCCAGCAGCGGATGGAAGAACCCTTCGGGCAATATCACCGCCGCCGCGAAGACCGGTCCGGCCAGGCATCCGCGTCCGGCCTCGTCGCATCCCGCTTCGGGGAACTCTCTCTGATAACACGTTTCGAGCATCGTCGTCTTTCGGATTTTCGGCCGTCGCACACGGCGGCGGAACGTTTCAGTCGCAAATATAACAAAAACCGACGACAAACCGAAAGCGCGGCCGGCGGGCGGTCGCCAAAGGCGATTCGTTTGAGACAAATGCACTCCCCATTCGGTGAAAAACGAAAGACCGGTCGGCGGGCGGCCGGCGGGCGGTCGCCCAAGGCGATTCGTTTGAGACAATTCTACCGTTTTTCGACGGAAATTCCGGGAAAAAACGTATTTTTGTCACCGGTCCCGGCAGAAATGCGTCTCCGCCGGGAGAAGCGACACCGAATTATGAACGACAAAAAGATACGCAACCTCGCAGCGGCCGCCGCATGCGCGCTGCTGCTATCCGGCTGCCGGCCGGCGGAGAGCCCGAAGACCGTTTTCGACGGATTCACGCAGGGCACCACCTTCCACATCGTGGTCAAGGGCGAAGGCGCCGATTCGCTCGCCCCGAAAATCGAACGGGCATTCACCGAAATCGACAACTCGCTTTCGCTCTACAACGACAGTTCGCTGCTCTGCCGGCTGAACGCCAATCTCACCGACTCGGTGGACACGCACATCGCCTACTGCATCGAGCAGGCCGCCGTGGTGAGCCGCCTGAGCGACGGCATGTACGACGTCACCGTCAAGCCGCTGACCCAGGCCTGGGGCTTCGCGGGCAAGGGACAGGTCGCCCATCCCGACCTCGACTCGCTGCTGCCGCTGGTGGGATACGACAAAATCGCCGTGGAGAACGGGCGGCTGCGCAAGGCCGACCCCCGCATGCAGATAGACCTCAACTCGGTGGCCCAGGGCTACACGGCCGACCTGATAGGGCGGCTGCTGGAGGAGAACGGCGTCACGGACTATCTGGTGGAGGTGGGCGGCGAAATCATGTGCCGCGGCACCAACCCGCGCGGCGAACGCTGGGTGGTGGGCATCGACCGGCCCGAGGAGGGCAACAACACCCCCGGCGAACAACTCCAGTGCCTGATAGCCCTCGAGGGCGGCAACGGACTGGTCACCTCGGGCAACTACCGCAAGTTCTACACCGACGACCAGGGCCGCAAGGTGGCCCACACCATCAACCCCAAGACCGGCATGAGCAGCGTCAGCAATCTGCTGATGGCGACCGTCATAGCCCCCACCAGCACACAGGCCGACGCCCTGGGCACCATGTTCATGTCGCTGGGTCTGGAGGCCTCTCTCGCGCTGATTCCCTCGCTCGGCGAAGAGATAAAGGTGCTGCTGGTCTACGCCGACGAGCAGGGCGATTTCCGCAGCTACCTCTCGCCGGGCATGGAAGCGTGTATCATCGATATGGACAAAAGAAGATGAAAAAGGTCAAATTCATATACAACCCCCACAGCGGCGAGACCCTCGTCCCCACCTTTCTGGACGAGATAATCGGTCTCTACCAGCGCAAGCTGCTCTCCGTCGTCCCCTACCGGCTCACCTTCGACGGCAACCCCATCGACATCGTCTCCGACCTGGACGAGAGCTATCACCACATCCTGATTGCGGGCGGCGACGGAACGGTCAATTACGTGGTCAATCTCATGAAGCAGTACGGCATCGACATTCCGGTGGCCATCCTGCCCACCGGCACGGCCAACGACTTCGCCTCGGTGCTGGGCATGCCCGCCTCCATTCCGCAGGCCTGCCGCAAGATACTGGAGGGCGAGATTCGCAGCGTGGACCTGGGACGCGTGAACGGCAGCTATTTCGTGAACGTATTCAGCTGCGGCCTCTTCACCGACGTGTCGCAGAAGACCCCCACCATTCTCAAGAACACCTTCGGACGGCTGGCCTACTACGTGGGCGGTCTGGGCGAAATCGCCAAACTGCGCAAAATGCACATCACCATCGCCAGCGACCGGGGCGAATACGACGGAAGTTCGCTCATGTTCCTGGTCTTTAACGGACAGACCGCCGGAAAGTTCAAACTGGCCTACCTCTCCGAAATCGACGACGGCCTGCTGGACGTGCTCATCATCAAGGGCGACTCGCCGCTGGAGACCATACAGACCATCCTGCACTACCTCTCGCGGCTGGGCATCAACTCCTCGGACGACTATCCGCCGGGGGTCATCCACTTCCAGTGCAGCCGCCTGACGGCCGTGTCGGCCCTGGACGAAGCCACCGACATGGACGGGCAGGCGGGTCCGCACTTCCCGCTCGAAATCTCGTGCCAGCGGGGCGGACTCAAGGTCATCTGCCCGCGCCGCGACAACCTCTGACCCCGAACCCCACTCCATGAAACAGCAAACGGAACAAGAGAGCGTCCTGTCACGTCTGAAACGCAACCCGGCCAAGGCATCGGATTTCCTTTCCGACCAGCTGGTCATCACCCGGCTTGACGTGCACACCAACCCGGTAACCCACCCGGGCCACATAAACGGATTCGCCGCAGTGCTGGCCACCGCCGGCCGGTTCGACATCTCCATCAACGCCGACACCTACTCCGTGGAGGCCGGCTCGATGGTCATCTTCCACCCCAACTGCACGGTGTGCGTCACCGGAGCCGCCCCCGACACCGACGTCTATCTGGCCGCCATCACCCGCCCCTTTCTCAACAACATGTCCATCGACATGGGCATCACCCTGCCCTGGTATCTGAGCGTCAGACGCCACCCGGTCATCGCCCTGCACGACGACGACCGCCAAATCGTCCGCGACATGCTCCACTCCATGCTCGGCGTGGTGCACAGCGGCGAGAGCCCCTACCGGGTCGAGATTCTGGGCTGCATGGCCACGGCATTCATCTACAAGCTCATCGGCATCTACCAGCAGGAGAAACTGATGGACACCCGCGGCCGCCACTCCAACAAGGAGCTCCTCTTCGAACAGTTCGTCGAGCTGCTGCTGGCCCACTACCGCAGCGAGCGCAGCCTGGGATTCTACGCCCGCCGGCTGGGCATCTCCTCCAAATACCTCTCGCTGGTGATAAAGACCGTCAGCGGCAAGAGCGCCGTGGAGTGGATTGACGACTACGTGATACAGGAGGCCAAGAACCTGCTGCTGCGCTCGGGACTCTCCATCGGCGAGGTGGCCGCCCGGCTCAACTTCTCCACCCAGTCCTTCTTCGGCAAATACTTCAAGCTCCACACCGGCATCTCGCCCAAGAAGTTCCAGACCCTGGGCAAATAGCCGTGCGGCCCCTCTGCGATAAAACCGGCCGGCGGAGACGAAAATCCGTTCCAAATAAGTATCTTTGCCGCCGGGAAACCGGAACGCGGACGCCCAACCGCCCGCCCCGCCTTTCGTCCGGAGCGAAAGAGATTCCCGCACATCGAAAAACGAACACGGAATGAGACTACTCGGAAACATCATCTGGCTCCTGTGCGGCGGTGTGGCCACCGCCCTCGAATACCTGGTCGGCGGCACGCTCATGTGCCTGACCGTCATTGGAATACCCTTCGGACTGCAGGTCTTCAAACTGGTGCCCCTGGCCCTGTGGCCCTTCGGCATGAAGGTGGTCTACGTAGACTGCACGCCGGGGTGCATCAATCTGCTGCTCAACATTCTGTGGCTCCTGCTCGGCGGAATCTGGATTGCCCTCACCCACCTGCTCTTCGGCCTGCTGCTGTGTGTGACCGTTCTCGGCATCCCCTTCGGGCTGCAGCACTTCAAGCTGATGCGCATCGCCCTCTCGCCCTTCGGCAAAAACGTCATCCCGCTCCGGGTTCTCTAACGCCTTGCCCCGCATGAAAAAAACAGCTCTCCATACGCTCCTTCTCCTCGCCGCCTGCTGCACTCCGCACGCAGGCCGCGCCCAGGAGCCCGACAGCGTGCGCCACTACGACGTGGCCGAAGTGGTGGTGACCGCCACGCGCACCCCGCTCGCCCTGAAAGACACCCCCGTCATCACCCGCGTCATCGCCGCCGCGGATATCGCACGCGAAGGCATCGTCTCGCTGCCCGACCTGCTGCAGCGCGAACTGGCCGGCGTGGAGTTCCACCAGGCGGGCTACGGCACCTCCATGTCCTTCCAGGGACTCGACGCCCGTTACGTGCTGATACTGGTGGACGGCGAGCGCATCGCCGGCGAGACCTACGGCAACATCGACTATTCGCGCATTCCGCTCTCCGACATCGAACGCATCGAAATCGTACGCGGCGCCTCCTCGGTGCTCTACGGCTCCAATGCCATGGGCGCCGTGGTGAACATCATCACCCGCATGCCAAAAAAACGGGTCGAGGTGCGCGGTTCGGTGCGCTACGGAACCCGCTACCAGAGCAACGGCGGCGAAGAGCTCGGCAAGAACGCCTCGGAAGCCGACCTCGGGAAATACCGCGACAAGATAGACCTGCCCAACGCCCACGCCACCCTCTCACTGGGGCTCAACCTGGGCAAAGTGCGCTCGCTCACCGCCTTCTCCTACCGCACCGTCGATGCCTACAAGGCCGTGGGGCGCCGCAGCGAGGAGCGCCGCTACCGCAACTGGAACCTCTACCGCGTCGGCTACCGGCCCGGTACGGGCGTCGCCATGATTCCCGTGCACCGGACCGCCGACACCACGGTGCTGGTGGCTCCCGACTCCAGGGGGCTGGGCGTGAGCGGATGGAGCGACCTCTCCCTCTCCCAGCGGCTCGACTACCGGCTCAGCGACAAGTTCCGCTTCGAGCTCTCGGGCGGCTATTTCCGCAAACGCCGCTACGACTTCTTCGAGAGCATCGTGGACGAAAACCCCATGCCGGCGGCCATGACCGGCAAACAGTGGGCCTGGCACACCTACGAAGGCTACAACGTCAAGGCGCTCATGGAACACTCGCCCAGCCGCTTCCACAAGGTCTACCTCTCCTACATGCGCGACGTCTACGACCGCGGCGCGGACAGTCTGAGCGGCGTGCACACCCATAAGCAGCGCCACGTCTACAACATCCCCCGCCTGCTGTGGACCTGGAACGGCGAGGGCATCCACCGCCTGACCACGGGCGTGGAGCTGGTGAACGAACAGCTCAACCTCGACCTGCGCCCCGAACCCTACTCCTATGCCGACAAGGTGGACATGAACACCGTCTCGGCCTATCTCCAGGACGAGCTGCTGAGCGGCCGCCGGCTCAGCTTCGTGGCGGGTCTGCGCGGCGAATACAACAACCGTTTCGGCTGGCGGGCCACCCCCAAGCTCTCGGCCAAGTTCGACTGGCGCCGGCTCACCCTGCGCGCCAACTACTCCAACGGCTACCGCACCCCCTCGCTCAAGGAGATGTACATGGAGCTGACCATCCCCATGCCGGGACTCCAGCAAATCGTGCGCGGCAACCAGAACCTCAAACCCGAATCGAACCACTACCTCTCGCTTTCGGCCGAATACGAAAACCGGGGGCTCGACCTCTCGGCCACGGTCTACAACAGCTTCTTCCGCAACAAGATTGACGTAGTGGGCCGTCAGGAGGGAACCGCCACCGTGCTGCTCTACGAGAACATCGACAAAAGCCGCATCGACGGCCTCGAGCTGACCGCCCGCTGGCGTCCCGCCCGACGCTGGCTGCTGCAACTCGACTACAACTGGATATACCGCAACAGCAACACCCCCGGCGGCGACGCCCAGGCCACGCAATACATCTTCCCCAGCCCCCACACCGCCACCCTGAATGCCGAGTACGCCTTCTCGGTGGGACGCCTGCGCGTGGGCGTGAACGGTGCGGTGCGCTACATCGGAGCCAAGGAGTACGAGGACTTCATGAGCATCATCGACCTGCAGAAGGCGACCGTGGTCATGGGCAGCTACGCCTCGAGCCAGCCGGGCTACGCCGTATGCGACCTGTCGGCCAATTTCGACTTCCGGGGCCGCGTAGCCCTCACCGTGGGGGTCGAAAACCTCTTCGACCACTCGCCCGCCGTGGTGAGCTTCAACTCCGGAGTCACCGCCCCCCGCAGCGGATTCGCCCGCCTCTCGTTCGATTTCTGACACAGGGCCCGCGACGGCCTCCGCCGCTCTGCGACCGCGCCAAAAAGGCACACCCCGACGCAAACGACAGTGCGGCACTGCCGGCGGCCGAACCGCTCCGCCGCCCCGCGACCGCGCCAAAAAGAGGGCGCCTCCCCCAAAGGAAGGCGCCCTTTTCAAATGCCGGTTCCCCGTCCGACTCCCGGCAGACCCGCTCCCGCAGCCGTCACTTGCGGCACACGACCGAAGCCCAGCCGTTGCGGGTGAAGGAGACGATGTCGTGCAGGCCCAGCGACGCGGCGCAGTCGCTCAGGGCGGGAATGTCCCGTTCGAGGATTCCGCTCATTATCAACTCTCCGCCCTCATCGAGCGAAGCCACGTAGCGCGCCATGTCGGCCAGCAGGATATTGCGGTTGATATTGGCCAGAATGAAGTCGTAGCGACGGCCCGCGATGGCCGATACGTCGCCCAGAATGGGGACGACCCGGTCGGCCACGCCGTTCTCGGCGATGTTCTCGCGGCAGTTTTCATAGGCCCACTCGTCGATATCGACGGCATCGACCCGTTCGGCCCCCCGCCGCACGGCGATGATGGCCAGCACGCCGGTGCCGCTGCCCATGTCCAGCCCCCGCTTGCCGCTCAGGTCGCGCTCCAGAATGCGGGTCGCCACCAGGCAGGTGGTGTCGTGGTGCCCCGTGCCGAACGACATTTTGGGCATGATGACGATGTCGTAGGGCAGCTCGGGATGCGGCGCGTGGAACGGCGCCCGGATGACGCACTCCCCGGTGACGGTCACCGGGTCGAAATTCGACTCCCAGAGGGCGTTCCAGTTCTGCGGCTCGATGGAGATGTAGCGCGCCCCGTGCACGCCGTAGCTCTCCAGCAGGGCATCGACCTCCGCCTTGCAATCGACCAGACGCTCTTTGGGAATGTAGGCCTTCAGGGTGCGGCCCTCCTCGGTAAAACTCTCGAAGGGCAACTCCCCCAGTTCGGCCACCAGAATCTCCGACTGCTGTGCGTCGGCGGTGGAAATATTTAATTCGACGTAGTCCATGTTTGCGGTAAAAAGTTTAATTTAGCACTCGAAACTTCAGGCCAAAGATACGAAATATGTCAGAAACAGACCGCCTCTGGAACGATTTTCTCGAAAAATACCGCTACTACATACAGCTCGAGAAGTCTTTGTCCGCCAACACAGTAGAGGCCTACCTGCGCGATGCGCGCCGATTCGGGGAGTTCGTCCGTTCCCAGTACGGCGTGCGGCCCGCCGAGGTGACGGAGCGCATGGTGGAACACTTCATGGCCCGGCTCTACGACGAAGGCAAGAAGAAGAGCTCCCAGGGACGGACCCTGTCGGGGCTGCGCAGCTTCTACAACTATCTGACCATCAACGGCGACGTCGAAGAGGCCCCCACCGAGTTCATCGAGTCGCCCCAGGCGGGCCGGCCGCTGCCCGACGTGCTGAGCGTGGAGGAGATAGACGCCATCCTGGCCACCGCCGACCTCTCCTCGCCGCTGGGCATCCGCAACCGGGCGCTCCTCGAAACCCTGTACAGCTGCGGACTGCGCGTGTCGGAGGCGGTGAATCTGCGCCTCGGCGACCTCTTTTTCGACGAACAAATCGTGCGGGTCACCGGCAAGGGCTCCAAACAGCGTCTGGTTCCCATGAGCGGCGAAGCGGTGCGACGCATCCGCGACTACCTGACCGTGCGGCACGCAAAAGGCGACTGCGACACGCTGTTTCTCAACAACCGCGGCCGCGGCCTCACCCGCGAAATGGTCTTCATCCTGCTCAAGCAAAGCGCCCGGAAGGCCGGCATCGTCAAACACGTCAGCCCCCACTCCTTCCGCCACAGTTTCGCCACGCACCTGCTGCAGGGCGGGGCCGACATCCGGCAGGTGCAGGAGCTGCTGGGCCACGCATCGGTCACCACCACCGAAATCTACACCCACCTGAACATCGACTCGCTCGCCGACTCGCTGCGCGCACACCACCCGCTCAGCAAACTCTGAGCCACGCGCACCGGCTCCCCCGCAGGGAGCTCCGCATGCCCCCGACATGCCCGCCCCCGCCGCGGCGGGGGCGACGGTCCAAGAAGGCGAGCCCGCACCCGGATGCATCGCCGCCGCACGCAACGCATCCGCACTTCCGGACCGCATGCGACGAAACAGGCCGGAGGAGAATCTCCTCCGGCCTGTTCGCCGTTCCCCTGCGGAGAGGGACAACCGAGACCTACTCGATTGTTATGTCGTATGCCATACGCGCCTGGACGCCGGTCTGGCCCAGCACGTCGCGCAGGTTGTTGTAGACCGACGCGAATTCGCCCAGCTGGGCCTCCAGGGCCGCACGTCCGCTGACCTTGGCCGAGAGGGCACTGATAATCATCGCGAACTTATCCTCGTCCTGCACGTACTCCTGCACCCGGAAGTCGTCGGCCACGCCGGCCCGGTCGGCAGCCAGCAGGATGGCGTCCATCAGACCGCCGAAGCCGTCCACCAGGCCTATCTCCTTGCCGCTCACGCCCGACCACACGCGTCCGCCGCCGATGGCATCCACGGCCTCCACGGTCATGTTACGCCCCTCGGCCACATGGCCTATGAAGGTCGAATAGACCCGCTCGATGCCCTGCATCGCCGCATCGTACTCCCGCTTGCTCAGGTTGCGGAAAGGCGAACCCATGTCGGCCGAGGGATTGGTCTGCGCGATGTCCACGGTGATGCCCAGCTTCTCCTTGAGGGCGGGGCCGTAGTTGTAGAGCAGGCCGAACACGCCTATCGAACCGGTGATGGTCATCCGGTCGGCCAGAATCACGTCGCCCGGGCAGGAGATGTAGTATCCGCCGCTGGCCGCATATTCGCCCATCGAGACGATGACCGGCTTTTCGGCCTTCAGCAGCTCGATTTCACGCCACATGAGCTCCGAAGCCAGCGCACTGCCTCCGGGCGAATTCACGCGCAGCACCACGGCCTTCACCTTCTCGTCCTCGCGGGCGCGGGCGAACTCCTCCATCATGGCATTGCCGCCGATGGCTCCGCGGCTGTTGCCGCCGTCCACAATCTGACCGTCGGCATAGATGACGGCTATCTTGTTCTTCGAGATGCTCTTGGGATTGAGCGACACGTGCGACGCATAGCTGGAGAGCGAAACCGACGCGGGAACCTGCTCGCTCATCTCCATGCTGTCGGCAATCACGTCGCCCTGCCAGGTGAGCAGCAGGCTGTCGCTCACGGCCAGCTTGCGCAGCAGGTCATCGAACTGGTCCTCGTAGAGCAGACCGTCCACCAGGCCGGTTTCGACCGCATCCTCGGGCAGATTGACGGCCAGCTCGGTGGCGTAGCGGTCGAGCGTCTCCACGGGAATGCCGCGCGAAGCCGAGATATCCTCCAGCACGGTATTCCACACCGTGCCGAGCAGCACCTCCATCTGCAAGCGGTTCTCGGGGCTCATCTTATCCATGATATAGGGCTCCACGGCCGACTTGAAAGAGCCGTGACGCAGCACGATGGGCTCCACGCCCAGTTTGTCGAGCAGCCCCTTGTAGAACATAATCTGCGAGGCGAGGCCCTGCCAGCTCATGCCGCCCTCGGGATTCATGTAGACCTTGTCCGACACCGAGGCCAGGTAGTAGCCCAGCTGTCCCCAGGTCTCGCTGTAACTTACCACGAACTTGCCCGAGTTCTCCTTGAAGCGGAGCAGCGCCGCACGCAGCTCCTCCGCCCCGGCCATGCCGACGGAGGGGGTGTCGCGGATGACGATACCCAGGATGTTGTCGTCGTCGGCAGCCGCCTCGATGGCCGTAAGCGCCTTGTAGAGAGGAAGCCCCGAGCTGACGCTCATGTTAAGGTAGTCGAAGTTCGCGGCTCCGCTCTTGGGCGAATCCACGATGGTTTCGTTCAGGTCGATGGTCAGCACCGAACCCGGTTCCACGACGACGGTGTCGTCGCCGAACATGGCCGCCAGACCGCCGATAACCGCGAATGTGAGAATAATCATGACCACACCGCCCGCTACGAATGCCAGCAGCGCCGCCAAAAAAGATTTAAAGAAATTCATAATGCTGTATGTTTTGTTGTTTTCGTTCCGGACATGCCGATTTCATGGTGCAAATATAGCAACACGGTTTTGAAAAACAAAATATTTTTATCGAAAAACGATATTATTCCGTTTTCATCGGGAAACAGGTTCCGGGGAGCCATCGAGGAGCGCACCAAAGAACACACCCGGGAACGCACGGGCCCGCGGCAGGTCGGTCCGCGGCAGATTGACCGGGAATCGGAAAAAAGAGACCCGAATGCGAAAACGCATCCGGGTACGCAGGGATTCGTCCGGAGGAAAGATGCTTCCGGGTGCGGGAGAGTTCGCCCGGACGACAGGGATTTCATCCCGATGCGGGAGAATCGTCCGCAGCCGGACAGTTCTCCGGAAGCGGGGCCGCCTATCCGACCCAGATGATTTTGTCGCTGTCGTCCCGCTCCGAATGGGGTGCGGGCACCTTCTCGGGATAGCCCAGCACCACGAAGCAGAGCACGCGGCACCCGTCGGGCACGGGCAGGAACCCGCGCAGATACTCCTCGGCGCTCAGGCCGTCGGGTTCCTCCTTCCGGTGCGGACGACCGTTCACATGCACCCAGCAGGAGCCCAGTCCGTGCTCCTCGGCGGCCAGCTGCAGCACGGTGGCCGAGATGGCGCAGTTGTCCACCCACAGGTCGGTCAGCGAGCTGTCGCCCAGCACGGCCACGGCGCAGGGAGCCTCGGCGATGAAGGCCGAGCCGAAATCCCGCATGCGGGAAATCCGCTCCAGCGTTTCCCGGTTCTCCACCACCATGAAACGGGTGGAGCGGGTGTTCTTGGACGAGGGGGCGGTCAGCGCCTCGGCGAGCAGCGTCTCCAGCAGCTCGCGGGAAACGCCGCGGCCGTCGAACCGGCGGACGCTGCGGCGTTTGCGAAGTAATTCGGTAAGTGTCATAACGATATCCGTACTAAACTCGTGATGTCGAGATTTTTTGCAAAAATAATACAATTTCCGGCCAAAATACGTACCTTTGAGCGTTACTTCCCTATTATTATGGACAAGAAGACCACAGTAGCCCTGATTTACGATTTCGACGGCACCCTCTCGCCCGGCAACATGCAGGAGTACGACTTCATTCCGGCCGTAGGCAAGAGCAACAAGGAGTTCTGGCACGACAGCAGCGAAATCGCCCGTCAGCAGGATGCCGACCCCATTCTCACCTACATGGCCAAGATGATTCGCGAGGCCCGCAGCACGGGGCTCTCCCTCAAGCGGGAGGCCTTCCGCGAGTCGGGACGCAAGATACGCCTCTACCCCGGCGTGCAGGAGTGGTTCTCCCGCATGAACGCCTACGCCGCCCGACGGGGCATCGAGCTGCTGCACTACATCAACTCCAGCGGCATCAAGGAGATTATCGAAGGCACCCCCATCGCCGGCGAGTTCAAGAAGATATACGCCTGTTCGTTCCTCTACGACATCGACGGGGTGGCCTACTGGCCGGGCGTGGCGGTCAATTACACCAACAAGACGCAATTCATCTACAAGATAAACAAGGGCGTGGAACCCGTATGGGACTGCAAGCTGGTCAATCGCTACATCCCCGAGCACGAACGCCCCGTGCAGTTCCGCCACATGATATACATCGGCGACGGCACCACCGACATCCCCTGCATGAAGCTGGTCAAGAGCCAGGGCGGCCACTCCATCGCGGTCTACAACCCCGAGGTGAAGAACGGACGCAAGGAACTCGCCCAGCTCATCCGCGACAACCGGGTGCACCGCGTCTGTCCGGCCGACTACACCGACGGTTCGGAGCTCGACACGCTGGTCAAGGGCATCCTCTCCAAAATCGAAGCCGACCTCAACCTGGAACGGCTCATCGACGAAAAGTGACGCGGCGGCCGCCCGCCGGGCGAGAAGACCTCTCCGGCAGCGGCCCGACCGGTACCGAACCCCCGAAAACAACCTTTTTCCATGAAAATCGTATTCGCCACCAACAACCCCCACAAACTGGCCGAGGTCCAGGAGATTCTCGGTCCCGGATTCGAACTCGCCACCCCCGCCGCATGCGGCATCACCGAAGAGATTCCCGAAACGGAGCCCACTCTCGAGGGCAACGCCCGGCTCAAGGCCCGCTACATCTACGAACGCACCGGACTGGACTGCTTCGCCGACGACACCGGGCTGGAAGTGGCGGCGCTCGGCGGCGCTCCCGGAGTCTACTCGGCCCGCTACGCCGGCGGCCCGGGGCACGACTCGGCGGCCAACATGGCCTGTCTGCTCCGCAACATGGAGGGCATCGCCGACCGCAGGGCCCGTTTCCGCACGGCGGTATGCCTCATCGAAGCGGGGCGCGAACACCTCTTCGAGGGGACGGTGGAGGGAGAAATCACCCGCGAGCCGGCCGGTTGCGACGGCTTCGGCTACGACCCCGTATTCCGCCCCGAAGGCCGGCAGTGCACCTTCGCCGAAATGAGTCACGAGGAGAAGAACGCCATCAGCCACCGGGGCCGCGCCATGCAGCGCCTGGCCGCCTACCTCCACGCGGCAAAAGAGAAATAACCCCGCACCAGCCAGGGACCACACACCTCCTATGGGGAATTCCGCTGCCCCGCACCGCACCGAAGGAGATATTATGCCCCCGCACGGCTGGGGTATATCTTCCACCCTGTCCGCCCGGCCCGCAACAAAAAAAGAAAAGTAGTTCCACCCGCGTAACACCAGGAACCGCACACCTCCTATGGGGAATTCCGCTGCCCCGGCCCGCACAAAGAAAAAGGCTGCCCCGCACACCCCGGAGCCCCTCTTTCCAGGAAAACCACCGGCGCCCGCACCGTAACGACTTTTGCGGAAAATCCCCGCCTGCCCCGGCCCGCACCGAAGAAAAGCCTCCTCGCCGGAGAAACGTTTTCATCGGAAAAACGCCTACGCCGGGGCCAATCCGCAAAAAAAATCGCCGGCCGTGTAACTTTTCGCCCGCAGGTTCGTCATATTAATAAAAACGAACTGCAAACAATCGTAAAACAAACCTTATCGAATCCATGAAAAAGTTACTGATTCTGCTGCTGGCCGCCTCATTCGCAGGCATAGCCGGCTCGGCGGCCAAAAAGACGGTCGTCTCCATCAACGGCAAAACCTACGAAGTGAAAAACACGGGCGACCGCACCCAGGTGGTAGTGGACGGCAAAGAGCTGGTCAATATAACCGCCTCGGAGAGCGGCGACTACCAGCGCGATGCGATAAAACCGGTCGGCAAGAGCCAGACCAAAACCCTTTCGCTGGGCCGTTACACCGCCATCGACGCCGGTTCGGTCTTCCGCATCTACCTCGACGACACCGCTTCGGGCAAAGTGACCGTCACGGCCGACGAGGCTTTCATGCCCTACATCTCGGCCCGCGTATCCAACGGCAAACTGCTGCTCTCGCTCACGGGCACCCGCGGCAAAAGCATCAACCTCGGCAAGGGCGAAACCATCGACATCCACGTCTGCGGCAAGGACATCACCGGCCTCGACCTGAGCGGCGTCTGCAAGGTGGTGGACCTGGTGGGGCTGAGCGGCAACACCTTCTCGCTGGACATGAGCGGCGCCTGCTATTTCGAATCCAAAAAAGAGCTCTCATTCTCCAACATGGACCTCGACCTGAGCGGTGCATCCAGGGTCTCCTTCAAGGCTTCCTGTTCCGGACGCCTCCTCCTCGACTGTTCGGGTGCCACGGTGTTCAACGCCGAAATCTCGCGCGTGAAGAAAGCGGTCATCGACTGTTCGGGAGCCGCCAAGGTCAATCTCACCGGCAGCGCTTCGGAGATGGAGCTCGACTGCTCGGGCGCCGCGATTTTCCACGGTGAGAAATTCCTCGCGGGCGACACCGTAGCGGAGTGCTCCGGCGCAAGCCATGCCTATGTGAACAACTCCGGCCAACTGGCCCTGTCGGCCAGCGGCGCAGGCGTGCTGACCTACAAGAAAGGGGTGAGCATAAACTCCATTTCGGCCACCGGCTCCAGCCGCATCAAGGGAGTGGAGGCATACTAATCTTCACCCGGTCCCGATTCATACCGCAAGCCCGGACCGCGAAGACGAAAAGAGGCGGGGTATCTTCCTTGAGGAATGATACCCCGCCTCTTTTTCGCTATCTCCGAACGGCGGCCGGCCCCCTTTCAGCCGCTCCGCCGCCCGAACGGGCCGCGAGACCGCGCCTGCGGCGCACCTCCGCTACCGCACCGGAGCCAGGTAGCCCACCGACTCCCACGGCCGCCAGTCGTCGTGACCGGCCAGCGGATTCTCCGCCCGGGCGGGAGCCTTCGCCCCGCTTTTGGCCCACTTGACGCGCCGGCCGAGGTCGGCCGGACGGGTCGTGCCGTCGGCCGCTTCGACCCGGCTGCCGTACTCCGAATAGCGCGAACTCTTTTCGCGATAGGGCTTGTTCCAGTTGTGCCACCCCTCGGGACGGATGTGGGCGCCCAGCGTGCAGTCGCGGAAGGCGACGCAGGCGTAGTCGCGCCACGGACGGCCCAGATAGACCTTGTCCACCCCCTCGGCGGCCGTCAGCCGGCACTGCGAGAACCACAGTCCGTAGCGGCTGTTGCGGGGCGTGGAGGCCGCCGTGACATAGGAGTTGATTTTGCTGTGAATCTCGCACCGCTCGAAGAGCGCCACGGCGGCTCCGAAGATGAAGTCGGTGGTACCCTCGATGTAGCAGTCGGCGAAGTAGCTGCGCGGATTGTGCACATAGTCCTCTCCGTTCTCCTGATTCCCCTTGCCCCGCAGGTAGAGGGTATCCTGGTTGCCGAGCAGACGGCATCCGACGAAGAGGTTCCGGTCGCCCGTCACGCAGACGGCCACCGCCTGCGTGCCCTTGGTCCCCTTGGCAGGCACGGCGTCGTTCTCGAAGGTGAGGTCGTAGAACCGGCAGTCGTTGCAGCCCACGTACACCGTGGCGCTGCCGCGCGTGCCCAGTTCGCGTCCCGTCGCCCCGAGCCGGCCCGCATAGTCGTCGTAGACGATGACCGCCGGATTCTGTGCCGAACGCTCGCCCCGCACCACCAGATTCTGCTTGGTGGAGGGGATGTTCACCTTCTCGCGGTAGCGGCCGCCGAAGACGAAGATGACGGTGCTGTCCTCCGCGAAATCGGGCACGGCGTCGATGGCCTCCTGCAGGGTGAAGAAGTCGCCCCGGCCGTCGGCCGCCACCGTGAAGTCGTAACGGGTGAGACAGCCGGCCAGTTCGGGCAGCAGCTCCGGGAAGCTGGCCGCAGCCAGCTCGGCGATTGCACGGCCGCCGCGCACGTTGAGGTGGGTGTCGTCCTGCTTGCCGGCGTGGTGGGCGGGCACGGTGCCCGGCTCAATCCACATGAAGAGCTCGCGCGAAGGCTCGTCGCCCAACGCCTCGATGTAGTCGTGCGTGATGCGCTCCATGTCGAGCAGCAGCACGCCCAGCTCGCGGGCCACCTCGCGCACCGCACCGGGATACTCCCCGTGGGTATCGACCAGCTTGCCGTCGGAACCGAACTTGCGTCTCACTATCGGAGTGCAGAGCACGGGCGTCGCCCCCTTGCGGCGGGCGGTTTCGGCGAACATGCGCAGATTGGCCTTGTACTCCTCGACAGTGGTCCCCACGCCCTCTTTCTGCACCTTCTCGTCGTTGTGGCCGAACTGGATGAAGAGGTAGTCGCCGGGCTGCATTCCCCGCTCGACCTGCTCCCACAGGCCCTTGTTGATGAAACTTTTGGTGCTCAACCCATTGCGGGCGTAGTTGTGTACCGGCACCGACACCAGGGCCTTGAGCCGCTGGCCCCATCCCCGTTCGGGATTGCCTCCCGAGAGGTCCTTGTCGGCCATCGTCGAGTCGCCCATCATGTAAATCGACGGAACGGCCTGCGCCGCCAGTGCGACCAGCAGCGCCACCGCCGTCCATATCAGACGTTTCATGTTTCTCATCGTTTCGTTATTTGAAAGTTACTTTTCCCTGCGAACGGGGCGAGAACTGCGAGTTGTCGGCCGAAATCCCCTCGGCATCGACCGTAATGGCCTCGTTGCGGCTGCCCGTCACGCTGAGAGCGACCGTCTGGCCGGGAGCGCATTCGAACGAGAAGCCCTCCACGACGACCTGCTTGGCGTTGTTTATCATCAGCGCCGGACCCTGCTGGGGATACACCGACACATTGCGCAGCACCACGTCGCGGCTCTCGTTTATCTGAGCGCCCAGCTGGGCATATACGGCGCAATTCTCCACCCGCACGTTCTCCACGTTCATCTCGGGCAGGCCGTTGAAGAGCATGGCGCGGCGGGCTCCGCGGCACCACACGTTGCGGATGAAGATGTCGCGGAACTGGGGCGTGGTCTCGTCCACGGGCTTCGGAGCCAGGTCGGAAGCCTCGGCGTCCTCACCCGCCTCGAGCGCCTCGCTGGCCGACTTGCCCCCGTAGAAGAGGTCGAAGAGCAGCGGTTCGTTGGCGATGTCGTTCATGGCGATGTCGGAGATGTGGATGTTCTCCACCACGCCGCCGCGACCGCGGGTGCTCTTGAAGCGCAGGCCCACGTCGGTGCCCGAGAAACGGCAGTTGGTGACCGAAACGTTCTTCACGCCGCCGCTCATCTCGCTGCCCACCACGAATCCGCCGTGACCGTGGAAGACGGTGCAGTTGTCCACGATGATGTTCTGGCACGGAGCGCCCCGGCGGCGGCCGTTCTCGTCCTTACCGCTCTTGATGCAGATGCCGTCGTCGCCCGCATCGAACGAACTGTCGGTGAGCACCACGTTGGTGCACGACTCGATGTCGATGCCGTCGCCGTTCTGCGAATACCACGGGTTGCGGACCGTGATGTCGTGCACGCGCAGGTTGGTGCACATGAAGGGATGGATGTTCCAGCTCGGCGAATTCTGGAAGGTCACCCCCTCCAGCAGCACGTTCTCGCAGTTTCTGAGGCTTATCATCACCGGACGCAGGAAGTCGCGAATCTCCTCCCACTGCTCGTCGGTGGTCAGGCCCACGGGCACGTTCATGGGCGAGATGGCCGTACCTTTCTTGAACCCTTCGGAGGGGTACCATATCCGGCCGTCGTCGCTCAGCACGCCGCCGCGCGAAAGCAGCTTGTTCCACTGGCTCGAGGTCATCTTGTCGCGCTTCACGGCACGCCAGCTGTCGCCCGAACCGTCGATGATGCCCTGGCCCGTAATGGCGATGTTCCTGGCCCCTTCGGCCGAGATGGGCGACTGACAGCGCCGGGTGTCGAGCCCCTCGAAGACGGTGTTAATCAACGGATAGTCCTTGCTGTTGCCGCTGAACACGATGACCGAGCCCTGGGCCAGGTTGAGTTCGATGTTGTCCCGGAGCACGATGGGGCCGGTGTACCACACGCCGGCGGGCACCTCCACCACGCCGCCGCCCCGCTGGCTGAGGTGGGCGATGGTCTTCTCGAATGCCTCGGTGTTGAGCGTCACCGCGTCGGAAACCGCACCGAAATCGGTTATCGAAGCCCGCAGGGCAGGAATCGCGGGCCGGGGCACACGCGTCATTTCAAAAGGCAGATTCTCATAGAGATAAGCATCCGGGTCGGCAGAACCCGTACATGCCGCCGCCCCGAAGAGCGCCGCAGCCGACAGTGCGGCCATCATACTGGAATAAAAATGTTTCATTGTAATTATTTATGTTGTTTGAGTTTCGTTTCCTCTCTCCTTCCGGAGCGCGTCCGCTCCCCTTCGGTCCGCACCGGCGCCCGCCCGAACAGCCTGCTTTCGGTCTGCCCGCCGCATCTTCTCCCCCGCGGACTCTTCTCTCCCCGCCCTTTCGCGCTCCTTCCGCCGTTCCGCGGACGGCCTGCACAGAGACTCCGACACACCGGCCCTGCGCACCTCCGCCGCCAAACGGTCGGTGTACAAAGTACAAATATAAGTATATTCGGTGAAAAACGAAAGTATGGGCGTCCGCAGGACGGCATACGGTCGCTCTGCGATTCGTTTGAGGCAAATATAAATATATTCGATGAAAAACGAAAGCGCAGGCGGCCATTCCCTCCGAAACCCGGGGATGCCGGTCGCGGAAACGGGTATGCCGCCCCCGGAAACGGGCATGCCGGTCGCAAAAACGCAGCCTTGCCCCCCGGAAACTCAATGAAAAAGCCGTTTCACCGCCGCTTTTTTCCGCTTCACCATTCCCGGCCATACTAACCCGCCCTTTCCGGCGTTGTCTCTTGCGTAAGAGACGTCGAGCCCCCACACTCAATACGTTATGCCGCCGCACGGAGCGGCCCGAAAGGCCCGGCAGCCGGCAATCGAGAGCGGACGAACGAGAAAAGGAGTTGAAAATTTATTGAATTTCGATATTTTTTTTTAATTTTTAGAATAAGGTTACTACTTTTGCGAACAGGTATCCTCCGAAAACGCGATTGGGGACACCCCGAGAGCACGCTCCGGACGAGCGACCCGGGCGTCGGAGAAGGAGACCGGAAAAGGATGCCGGACGCAACGACCCGACGACGGCGACCGGCTCCCGCCGGAAAAGCGGGAAAGCGGGAGAGCGGGACAACGGGACAACGGAAGAACGGAAGAGATTGAACGAAACATTTCAGGCGACAGAATATTTCAGGCTTAAACAACTATCATAAACCATCAAAACCATGTGCAGAGTTTTCAAAGTGCTGACTGTGACAGCAGGACTATTGTCGGCCGTCGCAGCGGAAGCCCAGACCCGGGAGTGGACGCTCGGCGAGTGCATCGAGTATGCACGCCGCAACAACATCACCGTCCGCAACAGCGAGGTTTCGCAGCAAATCGCAGGCGTGGAGCTCGACCAGACCAAGGCGTCGAGATATCCCACCCTCAGTTTCTCGACCAACCACAACGGCGTGTTCCAGAATAAAAGCACCCAGTACAACGAGTTCAACGAGAAGAGCGACAAAGTCTCCTATTCGGGCAGCTACAACCTGAGCAGCGGTGTGACCCTGTTCGGCGGCGGCCGCATCCGCAACAACATCAAGCAGCAGCACATCGCCCTGCAAGCCCTGGGATACGACACCGAGACGGCCCGCAACGACATCGAAATCGCCGTCGTGCAGGCCTACCTGCAGGTGCTCTACGCAGCCGAAGACCTCGAAGTGAACCGCCAGACCGTCGAACTCTCGACCCGCACCGTGGAGCGTGCCCGCCACCTGTTCGAGGCCGGCTCCATCGCACGCAGCGACCTGGCCCAGCTGCAGTCGCAGCTCGCTTCGGACAAATATCAGGTGACCGTATCCGAGAACTCGCTCTCGCAATACAAACTGCAGCTCAAACAACTGCTCGAACTGGGCGAAGGCGAAAGTTTCGAGGTGGCCTTCCCCCCGCTGGACGACCGGTCGGTGCTCACCCCCATTCCCTCCGTGGAGCAGGTGTGGGGCTCGGCGCAGAGCCAGATGCCCCAGATGCAGAGCGGCGAACTCAACGTCAGTGCCGCCGAAGCGGCCGAGAGCGTGGCCAAAGCGTCGTTCTACCCCACCGTGTCGCTCAGCGCCGGCATGTCCACCGGAACCTACTCCGACATGGGCGCCTTCTTCGACCAGCTCAACAACAAACTCAACGAGTCGGTGGGCGTGAGCGTCAGCATCCCCATCTTCAACGGCAAGCAGGCCCGCAGCGGCCTCTCGCGCGCCAAGCTGCAAACCGTCTCGGCCCGGCTCCGGCTGCTGAGCACCCGCAAGGAGCTGTACAGCACCATCGAATCGCTGCACAACGACGCCGTGGCGGCCCAGAACCGCTACGTGGCGGCCTGCGAACAGCTCACCGCCGCCGAGGAGAGCTACCGTCTGGCCAGCGAACAGTTCGACGCCGGACTCAAGAACACCGTGGAACTGGTCACCGAACAGAACAAATACCTGAGCGCCCGCAGCCAGCAGCTGCAGGCCAAATTCCAGGCCGTGCTTTCGCTCCAGCTGCTCAACTTCTACCGCGGCGAACCCATCCGATTGTAAACAAGTGAAAAAAATAAGAGAGTCATGAAAAAGAAAATGCTTTTCGCGCTCTGCGCGATAGTCGTTGCGGTGGTCCTGAGCCTGGCCTTCTGCAAAGGCGACAAACCCCGGCCCGTCGATTACGAAACCTACACGGTGGAACCCGTCACCATCGCCAACAGCGTCACCGCCACCGGAACCGTGGAACCGATAGTGAAGGTGGAGGTGGGTACCCAGGTGTCGGGCATCATCTCCAAACTCTACGTCGATTACAACTCGGAGGTCAAGGCCGGACAGCTCATCGCCGAGCTCGACCGCTCGCTGCTGGCCGCCGAGGTAGCCTCGTCGCAGGCCAACCTGCAGGCCAACAAGGTGGAACTCGACTACCAGCAGGCTAACTACGACCGCATCAAGGGACTCCACCAGAAGGGACTAGTGAGCGCCTCGGAGTACGAGCAGGCCGAGTATCAGTACGGCCGCGCCCGCAGCAGCTACGACGCAGCCAAGATTTCGGCCGAACGCGCCGTCATCAACCTCGGCTATTGCAGCATCTACTCGCCCATCGACGGCGTGGTGCTCTCGCGTGCCGTGGACGAGGGACAGACCGTGGCGTCGGGTTACAGCACCCCGACCCTGTTCACCATCGCCAACGACCTGCGCAACATGCGGGTAATCGCCGACGTGGATGAGGCCGACATCGGCGAAGTGGAGCCCGGACAGGCCGTCAGCTTCACCGTGGACGCCTACATCGACCGCGTATTCCAGGGAACCGTCACCGAGGTGCGGCTCGAGGCAACCACCACCTCGAACGTGGTCACCTACGAGGTGGTCATCGACGCCCCGAACCCCGACCTGAAGCTCAAACCGGGTCTGACGGCCAACGTCACCATCTCGACCCTGAGCAAGGAGCACATCCTGGCCGTGCCGGCACGCGCCCTGCGCTTCACCCCCGAATACCTCTCCGACCGCGAGGTGGCCGCACTGCCCGCCCACCGCGTGTGGATGCAGAAAGAGGACGGACAGCTGGCGATGGTCGCCGTAGAGACCGGCATCAGCGACGGCATCAGCACCGAAGTGACCTCCGGTCTGGAAGAGGGCGCCCAGGTGGTGGTGGGCGAGAAGATAACGCTGCCCGAACTCTCCGACCAGAACCAGTCGGGCCTGCGCTTCGGCCCCGGCCGGCGAGAGAACAAACGCACCCGATAAGCCCTAAACCGAAAACGCCATGAACGAGATAATCAAACTGGACGCCATCCGCCGCGACTTCACGGTGGGCAGCGAGACGGTGCACGCCCTGCGCGGCGTGTCGTTCTCGATAGCCGAAGGAGAGTTCGTCACCATCATGGGTACGAGCGGGTCCGGCAAATCGACCCTGCTCAACATCCTGGGCTGTCTGGACGTGCCCTCCTCGGGCGAATACCTGCTGGACGGAGTGTCGGTGCGCACGATGGGACCCAACGACCGCGCCACGCTGCGCAACCGCAAAATCGGCTTCGTATTCCAGTCCTACAACCTGCTGCCCAAGACCACGGCCGTGGAGAACGTCGAACTGCCGCTGCTCTACAACCGCGGCTTCAGCGCCCGCCAGCGCCGCGAGAAGGCCGTGACGGCGCTCGAAGCGGTGGGTCTGGGCAACCGCCTCAACCACCGCTCGAACCAGATGTCGGGAGGCCAGCAGCAGCGCGTGGCCATCGCCCGCGCCCTGGTGAACGACCCGGTCATTCTGCTGGCCGACGAAGCCACCGGCAACCTCGACACCCGCACTTCGTTCGAGATTCTGACCCTCTTCCAGCGCCTGCACGCCGAGGGCCGGACCATCATATTCGTTACCCACAACCCCGAAATCGCCCAGTTCAGCAGCCGCAACATCGTGCTGCGCGACGGCCGCATCATCGAGGACAAGATAAACGGCGACATCGCCTCGGCCCGCAGCGTGCTGGAGTCGATGCCCAAGGAGGATTAGCAAGAAGATGAATTACAAGAACCTGATACAGATTGCGCTCAGAGCCCTGGCCAACAACAAGATGAGGGGATTCCTGACCATGTTGGGAATCATCATCGGCGTCTCGTCGGTGATTGTGATGATGACCCTGGGCGCCAGCCAGAAGGAGAGCATCCGCTCCGACATCGGCAGCATGGGCACCAACATGATTATCATCCACCCCTACAGCGAGAACCGGGGCGGAGTGAGACAGAGCGCCGCCGACATGCAGACGCTCAAGATGTACGACTACCAGTCGCTGGTGCGCGACTGCAAATACACGGCCCGGCTGAGCCCCGTGTTCACCAGCAGCGCACAGGCCATCTACGGCAACAACAACACCCCCACCGTGGCCTACGGCGTGGAGGCCGGCTACCTCGACATACGCAACTACACCGTGGGCCGCGGCAGCATGTTCACCGACAACGACATCAAACGCGCCTCCAAGGTGTGCGTGGTGGGGCAGACCGTGGTGGACAAGCTCTTCACCAAGGGCGAAGACCCGCTGGGCATGGTCATCCGCTTCGGCTCCATCCCCTTCCGCATCATCGGCGTCCTCTCGCCCAAGGGCTACGACTCGGGCGGCAACGACCAGGACAACCTCATCATCACCCCCTACACCACGGTGCAGAAGCGCATCCTGGCCATCAACTACATCCCCACCATCTTCGCCTCGGCCCTCAGCGAGGAGTACACCGACCAGGCCGTGGCCGAAATTTCGGAGATTCTGCAAATCAACCACCGAATCGCAATCGGCGAGACCAACGACTTCGAGGTCTTCTCCATGCAGGAGATGCTCAACACCCTCAATTCGGTGATGAACACCCTCACGGCGGTCCTCTCGTGCGTGGCCGGCATCTCGCTGCTGGTGGGCGGCATCGGCATCATGAACATCATGTACGTCTCGGTCACCGAACGCACCCGCGAAATCGGCCTGCGCATGTCCATCGGCGCCAAGGGACGACACATCATGCTGCAGTTCCTCATCGAATCGATTATCATCAGCGTGACGGGCGGAATCATCGGCGTGGTCTTCGGGTTCATTCTCTCGTGGCTCGGGCTGTGGGCCATGGGCTGGCCCTTCTCCATCCAGCTCTTCCCCATCGTGCTCTCGTTCGCCGTCTGCACCGTAACCGGCGTCTTCTTCGGCTGGTACCCCGCACGCAAGGCCGCACGCCTCAACCCCATCGACGCCATCCGCTTCGAATAGCCCTTCCGCCCTCCGCGGCGGCATCGAACGACCCCCGCCGATATGCCTGCACCCCGTCCGCCCTCACGGCAGACCCGGACACAGACATATCGGCGGGGGTCCGTCTTTCCGGTCAGGCGGGCGAAGAGCCCTCGCCCGCCCCGCTCCTGCCGGACCGGTACGGTTGGCTTTGTCGGATTACACCTTTTACGGTGAGTTGTTCTCTCAGGAGCTGAGAATAAAAAAGGGCGCGGTGTCAGCCCTATCAGTCGGTCTTAGGAACCTTAATCCAGAAGCTGTCCTGCGCCCAGGTCAGTCCTGCCCGCACGCGGCGGACAGGACATAACGAGGACTGACAACTTTCATACCCGGATTATAAACATCTTCCGAAGAAGAGCCCTAAGTTTACTGATAGGTACAAAGAGTCGTTTACCCTTAATTATTAAATATTAAATTATTCGGCGAAGCCGAACCATTCCATTGCAAATGTAACATAAAAAAAGCGAATAGCCAAATCTATCCCCATCTCGCGCAAAGATAAGGGCACTTTTTGCCAATGACAAATATGTCACAGATAAAATTGTCATAATTTTTGTTCTTTGTGAAAAACAAAGATGGGACAGACTCGATGCAATACAACATTGTTGCAGGCCATTGCGACGAAATTGCGCGACTTGCGCAAGGCCCGCGGACTGTCCCAAATCGACGTCTACATCGACACCGACATCCACGTCGGACGAACCGAACGCGGAAAAACCAACATCACCGTCACCACGCTGGCCGACCTGTGCGACTACTACGGCATCTCGCTCAAAGAGTTTTTCGAAGACATCTCCACCCGGTAGCGGACGGAATTCCCGCCGTTTCCGACCGCAGAGAACGCGGGAACCCGAAGCGCTCCGGCGGGCGGACCCCGCAAACCATCCCCCGCACTTTCGCCCCCTGCCCGGGAAATCCGTTCCGTCCGGCGAATCCGCCTCCCTGCACGCCGCTGCGGCTCGCTGGCACGGGTTGCAATCAGGGGCCGCTCCCGGCTTACAGCCAGGGTCGAAGCCAACAACACGCATATTTTCAACCGGTTGCCTACGCCGGAAAAGAGCCACCGGAACGCGGCGGCACCGCCCCGAGACATCCTCCGGAGCCTGTCTCCGCCGCCGCAAGGCGCCGGCAAACCGCGAAAGCCGGGAAAACGAGAGCTATTTTATATCGTTTTTCGATAAAAATATTTTGATTTTCAAACTCCTCTTCCTATATTTGCACCGGATATGATTTTCGAACGGGACATACTCCCGGCCAAGCAAAATACAAAACGCAAAAGAAAATGGATTTACTGAGAGTTGAACACGTAACCAAGAAGTACGCCCAGCATACGGCGCTCGACGACGTGTCGCTGACCATCCCCAAGGGGAGCGTCTACGGTCTTCTGGGACCCAACGGAGCGGGCAAGACCACCCTCATCCGCATCATCAACCGCATTACGGCGCCCGACAGCGGACAGGTGTGGCTGGGCGACAAACCCATCGCCCCCCAAGACGTCTACCGCATCGGCTATCTGCCCGAAGAGCGGGGTCTTTACAAGAAAATGAAGGTGGGCGAACAGGCCATCTACTTCGCCCAGCTCAAGGGTCTTTCGCGCAAGGAGGCCACCGTGCGGCTCAAGGAGTGGTTCGTCCGCTTCCAGATACGGGAGTGGTGGGACAAGAAGGTGGAGGAGCTCAGCAAGGGTATGGCCCAGAAGGTGCAGTTCATCGTCACCATCCTCCACCAGCCCGAACTGCTCATCTTCGACGAACCCTTCAGCGGATTCGACCCCATCAACGCCAACCTGCTCAAGGAGGAGATTCTCCGCCTGCGCGACAAGGGGGCGACGGTCATCTTCTCGACCCACAACATGGCTTCGGTGGAGGAGATTTGCGACCACATCACCCTCATCAACAAGAGCCGCAACATCCTGAGCGGTCCGCTGGACGAAATCCGCCACAAACACGGCAACAACATCTTCCAGGTCGATTACCGCGGCGAGGAGAGCGCCCTGAGAGAGGCCGTCGCCGGACTGGCCTCCGTCATGGAGGGAGCCGAAACCGAATCGGTATACAACTCGCTCAAGATACAGATTCCCTGCAACGACGATGTGAAGACCGCCATCGGCCGCATCAACGAGCGGGTGGAGATACGCTCCTTCCGGGAGATTATCCCCAGCATGAACGACATTTTCATCAAGGCTGTGGCCGGAGAACTTTAAAAACGGATTAAAACTATGGGAAAAATAGGAATCATCATACGCAGAGAGTTCAACGAGCGGGTCAAGAAGAAGAGCTTCATCATTTCGACCATCCTCGTGCCCGTACTCTTCATCGGCGGCATCGCCCTGCTGATTTTCATGCAGCAGTATACGATGAGCGAAGCCAAACTCATCAAGGTTCTCGACCGCAGCGGCATGATAGCCCAGCGGCTGGAGGATAACGCCAGCGTGCGCTTCGAGGCGACCGACCAGAGCTACGACCAGTTCAAGACCGACGAAACCGACGCTTTCGGCTACCTGGAGATAGGCGACGACATCATGGAGCGCCCCAGCGTCCGGCTCTCGTCGTTCAAGGCCTCGACCGTGGAGCTCGAAAGCTCCATCAGCGACCAGATAAGCAAAATCGTCGAGGAGGAGAAACTCAAACGCTACGACATCGAGAACCTGCCCCAAATCATGGAGGAGGTGAAGACCGACGTCACCGTGCAGGCGTTCCAGATTAAGGAGAGCGCCGACGACAAGGAGAGCAGCAGCTCGCTGGCGATGATAGCGGCCATGTTCTCGGGCCTGCTCATGTTCATGTTCGTCACCATCTACGGCGGCATGGTCATGCAGGGCGTCATCGAGGAGAAGAGCAGCAAGGTGCTCGAAGTAATGGTCTCGTCGGTAAGGCCCTACGAACTGATGATGGGCAAGATTCTGGGCGTGGCGCTGGTGGCCATCACCCAGCTGCTGATATGGGCCGTGCTCGTAGTGGTGGTGGGCAGCGTACTGATGCAGACCCTCATGGGCGACATGGTGCAGGCCGCACAGGCCATGCAGTCGGGCATGCCCGCCGACCCCATGCTCGCCGCGCAGATGAGCAACCTCGACTCCGAAACCGCAGCCATCATCAACCAGGTGACCGACCCCGGCTACATGACCATGCTGCTGGGCTGTTTCCTGGTCTTCTTCGTGGGCGGATACCTGCTCTACGCCGCCATGTTCGCCGCCATCGGCAGCGCCGTGGACAACGTGCAGGACACCCAGCAGTTGCAGACCCCCGTCACCGTGGTGCTCATGATTTCGTACTTCATCATGTTCAACGTCATGCGCGACCCTTACAGCGCCATGGCCGTCTGGGGCAGCATCATCCCCCTCACCTCGCCCATCATCATGATGGCGCGCATCGCCTACGAACCGCCCGTATGGCAGGTCGTGCTCTCGGCCGTGCTGCTCTACGCATCGTTCGTCGGCATGGTGTGGTTCGCCGGCAAGATTTACCGCGTGGGCATCTTCATGTACGGCAAGAAACCCTCCTTCAAGGAGCTCTTCAAGTGGGTGCGATACAAATATTAGAGACCCTTCCGTCGGAAACCCTTCGAGAGACAGCCCCCTGCCGGGCTGTCTCTCTTTTTTCTACCGCATGGCGAAGCCCCGACGGCCGCCGCGCAGGGGCACAGAGGGGGCACGACAGCACGGAACCGCTCCGGACGGCACACGGCAACACGGGACGGCACGGGGCATAACAAGCGGTAGATGAAAGACACGGACGGCACCGCGCAGAAAAGACGCACCCGCAAAGACCGCGGAAAGAGCGGCGGAAACGGGAACCCCCGACGCTGCGGCCCGGCACTTCTCCGGGCCGCAGAGGGTATCGCAGGCCCGCCCCGAGAAAATCCGCACCCGGGGCGGAGCGTTTTTTCACAATCCGCTTGCAGGATAGCCGGATTGTGACTAACTTTGTATAGATGCCGGAGGCAGAGCCCCGGAGCGCGGCTCGATGCGGCGGCACAACCCCCTCCCGCACGGCGGTCGGGGAACCGGCCGCACCCCCGCCGGCCGGCATCGACGACACGATTCGCGACAACCAAAGAAAGGAGTTTATAAGATTATGAAAGAGTGTGTTTTGGTAACAGGCGGCGCCGGATATATCGGTTCCCACACCGCCGTGGAACTCATCGAAGCCGGCTTCGACGTGGTGATAGCCGACAACCTGTCGAATTCCGACATGGGGGCCGTAGAGGGCGTCCGCAAGATTACGGGAGCGGATGTGCCTTTCGTGCAGGTCGATACCTGCGACAGAGCCGCCTTTGAAAAGGTATTCGAAAAATACAGCTTCAATTCGGTGATACACTTCGCCGCCTCCAAGGCCGTGGGCGAATCGGTCGCCCAGCCGCTGATGTACTACCGCAACAACCTCACCTCGTTCATCAACGTCGTGGAACTGATGAAGCAGTACGGACGTCCCAACGTGGTCTTCTCCTCCTCGGCCACCGTCTACGGAGAGGCCGACACGCTGCCCGTCACCGAACGGACTCCCCGCAAACCCGCCACCTCGCCCTACGGCAACACCAAGCAGATGTGCGAAGACATCCTGCGCGACTCGGTGGCCGCCTATCCCGGTCTGCGGGGCATCGCACTGCGCTACTTCAACCCCGTGGGGGCCCATCCTTCGGCCCTCATCGGCGAACTGCCCCGCGGCGTGCCCAACAACCTGGTGCCCTTCATCACCCAGACCGCCGCAGGCATCCGCGAGTGTCTGAGCGTCTTCGGCGACGACTACAACACCCCCGACGGTTCGTGCGTGCGCGACTACATCGACGTCGTGGACCTGGCCAAAGCCCATGTGGTGGCCATCGCACGCATGACACAGGGCAAGAGCAAGGCCGATTACGAGATTTTCAACATCGGCACCGGCAAAGGAGTGTCGGTACTGGAGCTGGTCCGCACCTTCGAAGAGGTGAACCACCTGAAACTGAACTACAAAATCGTCGAACGCCGGGCGGGAGACGTCGAATCCATCTGGGCCGACACCACCCTGGCCAACGACGAACTGGGCTGGCACGCCGAACGCACGCTCGACCAGACCCTTCGGGCCGCCTGGGAGTGGGAGAAACACGTGAGGGGGATAAAATAGACCGCCAGAACCGCCCTTCCGGGAGAGGAAGAGGGGAGAGACTCGCGAGGAGGGGGGTAAGACAGCTTCTTTGAACCGCTTTCGTCCCGGAGCGAAAGAACCCGTAAGGAAGGGCAAGACACTCCGCCAGGAAACGAAAGAAACCTGCGAAAAGGACAAGGCACCGCCTGCAAACAAGGGAACCCGCGAGAGGGACAAGCCCCCGCATGCGAGCATACGTACGAAAGGGAGACCGGCCGTCGGCCGCGCCTCCCTTTTTTCATCTCCGCTCCGGAATGAAAAGACGCGTAAAAGAGAGGCAAGACACTCCGCCAGGAAACGAAAGAAACCTGCGAAAAGAACAATACACCGCCTGCACACAAGGGAACCCGCGAGAGGGACAAGCCCCCGCATGCGAGCGATACGCACGAAAGGGAGACCGGCCGTCGGCCGCGCCTCCCTTTTTTCATCCTGTCCGGAAACAAGAGGGACACGCAAGAGGAGGGATACCCCCCAACCGCCCCTTTTTGCCGAGCGAGAAGAAACGCCCAATAAAAAGGGAAGCGCCGGCCGCGATTATACGCATTCCTCGCAAAAGCAGGCATTCGCCCCACGAACGAAAAGTATCCTCTCCGCTCCCAAGCCGGACACGCCGGACACCTATCTCACCCTCGACACTCCGCAACCGCTCCCGCAATACGAGAAAAGCCAGCCGGCAAACATTCCCCGGCCGACAAAAACGAAGAAAAAACACCGGATTCCGACCCGGACCGTTCCACTCCCTAAACACATCCGACCCGGACAAACACGGGCAGTCCCGCTAAAAATGGAGCTCGACGGAGCAATTGACCGTGAAGCGGCCCACCCGGTCGCCGTCGATAATCTTGTCGCGATGGGTCAGGCGCCATATCGCATCGACCCGAAACACCTTGAAGATGTTTTCGATGCCGACACCCGCCTCGAAATAGGGCTTGCGGACCGAACCCAGCCCCTGCGGGAAGCGGAGTATCGCCTCGCTATAGGGCAGACTGCCGTCGTTCTTCTCCGAAAGGGTACCGTAGACTCCCTTGAACACCGCCACCTCGCGCCACTTCAGCTTGCGCAGCAACGGAATCTTACCCAGAAAGAACCCCTTGAAGTGGTGTTCGTAGAAGAAGCTCACCCACGAGTCGGAGGCGAACTCGTAATACTCCATGCACGAAAAGGCGTACTTGTCGTAGAAATAGGTTCCGTTGCCCTCGTGGAGCTTGAGCAGCGGATAGGGCACCTTCCCGAAGATGTGTCCCCCCTCGACCGTCAGATGGGAACTTCCCAGCGGCGGAATGTCGAGCCGGTAGGAGAGCCCTGCCTCGAGCCGGGTATAGGAGAAGTCGTTTCGCAGAAGCCCCTTCAGACCGAAGGTCGCATGCAGCGAAAGTATGGGATATTTGGACCCCAGCGACCGGCTGTCGAAGTAGCGCCTCAGCACCGTCTCGCGGAAAGCCAGACGCGCCGAAACACCCACCGCCGCCGAACGCACGGCCCCCATCTCCGTGGAGTCGCTGCGCAGCAGAGGCACATAGCGGTTGGACGAGATGCTGCGCAACGACGCCCCGACGCCCGTCGAGATGCCCTGCACCCACTCGTGGCTGTAATCGGCCTTGGCCTCGTCCACGATACTCAGACGGGTCTTGTTGCCGCGCGAAAAGAGCGAACTCATGATATTGCTCTCCGAGAAGGCATTCACCCCGCTGCCCAGCTGCAGCGCATCGTGACGGGCCGAGAGGGTGAGCTTGCGCTTGAGGCGGTTGTTGAACATCAGCTCCACCGTACCGCCGCCCTTCACCCCGGAGTCTTTGGTGCCGTAGGCCGCATAGCCCGAAAGACGCACCTTGCGGCTGAAATCGTTGGTGGTGCGCACCCCCATCTGGAAACGGGCCCCCTCGAGCCGGTTGAAGCTGAAAACCTTGTAATAGGGTCCCCACCCCACCTTGCCGGTCTCGTAATAACCGCCCAGCACGGCCTCCAGCACGCCGTAGATGTTGCGGAACATGGGCACCTGCTTGATGGAATCGACCATGGCGTAGGTCGCTTTCTCGCGTTCGGAGAGGCGGTAGGGACGCACCTCCTCCCAGAACGACTCGTCGTTGCGCAGCACATCGTCGTCGTAAGTCACGTTGCGGTCGATGCGCTCCACCTCGCGGGGAATCTCCACCCCCACCCGCACATCGGAGTAGGAGACTTCGCGATGCCCCAGAAACGATATCATCTTCGAAGAGTCGGAGCGGACCAGCGAAAAGTCGGCGAACATCTTCTCGCGGCTCGGGAACCAGAGCGTGTCGTCGAGCGGCCGGCTCTCGGCCTCCAGGACCAGATGCCTCAGCCAGTTCACGTCCACCCCGCGCGGCATGGTCACCCGCGCCGACTGCAGGGCGAAAGTGGCCGAATCGATGTTCACCTCGCCGTCGAAGACCGGCACCGAAGAGACCTTGGGATGGAACCGGATTCGGTAGATTTTGCGCCCGTCCAGACGCAGGCTGTCCACCAGATAGTAGTCGTAGTACATGGAGCCGTGGTCGGAAAGCGGCCCGGCGAAACGCACGTTGAACAGGTCGATGTAGTTGTCGTAGAAATTGACGTCGGCATAGAGCTGCCCCGTGAACTGCGAGAGGGCGTAGTCCTCCTCGATACCCGATATGCGGCTGGCCCGTATCACCTCCCGGTCGAGCGACGGAGAGCGGCGGTGCCACAAATCGGCCGACGATTCGGTTATCATCACCGGCAGGAAAGGCTTGCCCGTGATGGCCGACGTGTCCACGTTGTCGAAAACGAACCCGAAATTGCGCTGCAACGCCTTGTTCTTGAAGCTGCCGCGCATGTTGGAGAGGTCGAGCTCCATTTTGGTGTAGGCCCGGCACGCATAGGACTCCATCCGCTGCGGGTCGTTGCGCCACTTGTTGCGGCTGACATTGCGCAGGATGGGCATCGCAGGGTCTTCGCCCCGCACCACCACCACGGCGTCGATACCCATGCTCGACACCTCCAGCGCCACGTTCACCTCGTTGTAGGAGCCGGGGACGATATCCACCGCCTGCGGCTCGTAGCCCAGCAGCGAAAACTCGAGCACCGAGACCGAATCGCGGGTTTCGAGGGCATAGGCTCCGTCGATGTCGGTCGAGATGCCGACGAACGAATGGCGGAACAACACGCTCACGCCCACCAGCGGCTCGCCCGTCTCGGCATCGGTCACCGTACCGCGCACCCGCGTACTCTGGGCCATCGTCCCCGTCGGCAGCAACAGAAGCAACCACAGCAACAGGGTCATTCTATTTCTCCATCCGTTTTTCATCGCTTTTCGTTTTCGCTCCTTCTTCCTCCTTCGGCAAAGCGGCATCCGCCACCGGATACAAAGATACGACGGCCCGCGGTCCGTTGTTCCTCCGAAAAGGAAGATAATATTGTCCGTTCGGCGTTTTTTACACCCCTCGGAAGCGCAAACAGCCCTCCGACATGTCCCGAATGACCTTTGCGGAGCGTCTCGACGCACCGCACCGCCGCCCGTTCCGCATCCGGGAAACGGAGACCCGCACCCCTAAAGGGAGGGGCATCGCAGCTCCTCGCCGCGATGCCCCTCCGTTCGAAGATTCCGGTCCGCGGAACTCACCTGCCCATAAACTCCTCGATTTCGGCCACGGTCACCGGAATGTGTCTCCCGCCGCCCAGCATGCGACGCCCCTCGCCGGTAATCAGGATATCGTCCTCGATACGCACGCCGCCGAAGTCGAAGTAGGTCTCCAGCAAATCGTAATCGATGAAATCGCGGCACTTGCCCTCGCTGCGCCACTTGGCCGCATAGGCGGGAATGAAGTAGAGCCCGGGCTCGTCGGTCATCACCGTGCCGGGACGCAGCCGCCAGTTGTTGCGCAGGATGCAGGTGTCGATTTCGGCCGCCCGCTCCGCCACGATGTCGAAATTGCGCAATCCGCGCTCGCCCATCGCCTCGCAATCGTGCACGTCCATACCCAGTCCGTGTCCCAGTCCGTGGGGCATGAAGAGCGACACCGCACCGGCAGCCACCGCATCGTCGGCATTGCCGCGCAACAGGCCCAGCGACACGAGTCCCTCGGCCAGCACGCGATACGAAGCGGTGTGCACGTCGCGGTACATCATCCCCGGAGCCACCATGGCGGCCACATGGTCGTGGGCGGCCAGCACCACCTCGTATACGTCCTTCTGACGCTGCGAGAAGCGGCCCCCGACAGGATAGGTGCGCGTATGGTCGCTGCAATAGTTGTTCACCGTCTCGCCGCCCGCGTCGCACAGCAGCATGCGTCCGCTCTCCAGCACGCCGTCGTGGCAGTGGTTGTGCAGCGTCTCGCCGTGCTGCGAAACGATGGAGTGGAACGACACGCCCCAGCCGTACTGCTTGGTGACCCCCTCGATGGCCCCGGCGATTTCGCGCTCCGTCACACCCGGACGGCACATCTTCATGGCGGTGGTGTGCATCCGGTAGCCGATGTCGAACGCGCGTTCCATCTCCTCGATTTCCTCGGCGCTCTTCACCTCGCGCATCGCCGCCACGTTGATTATCAGGTCCACCGACATGCGGTCCGCAAGCGCCGCCACGTCCACGCCCAGCAACCGGGCCAGCCGAATCTGCGTCAGCCCGCGGTAGGGCAGCAGAAAATGCACCGGACGCCCCTGACGGACGGCCTTGCGCACGGTCTGCTCCAGCGCCGCCGAAGGACGGGTATCGCTCACGCCCACCTGCGCACCGAGCTCGGCCACCGAAGGCTGCGGCCCCATCCAGATGATATCGTCCACGGTGAAATCGTCGCCGTAGAGCGTCTCCTCGCCCGAATCGGCGTCTATCACGCCGAACAAGCCCGGAAGATTCTGCCCGAAAAAGTAGAGAAACGTGCTGTCCTGACGGAAAGCATAGGCATTGTCGAAATAGTTGGCCGGGGCCTCGTCGTTGCCCGGCAGCAGAATGAGACCGCCGCCCATTCTGCGGCGGAGTTCGGCTCTGCGCTCCTTGTAGGTCTGTTGCTTGAACATAATCGGTCTGTTTTAACCGGCATCCGCGGGCCGCACGACCGCACCCCGCAGGACACCTCCCGCAAATATAAGAAATATTCGACGAAAAACGAAAGCCCGGCCGGCCGCGCCGGCGGGCGGTCGCGAATGCTGTTTCGTTCGAGACAAATATTACCAATATTCGATGAAGAACGAAAGCACGGTCGGCCACGCCGGCGGGCGGTCGCGATTGCGATTCGTTCGAGACAAATATTACCAATATTCGATGAAGAACGAAAGCACGGTCGGCCACGCCGGCGGGCGGTCGCGAATGCGATTCGTTCGAGACAAATATTACCAATATTCGATGAAGAACGAAAGCACGGTCGGCCACGCCGGCGGGCGGTCGCGAATGCGATTCGTTCGAGACAAATATTACCA
>JAGBHC010000010.1 GCA_017935625.1 Rikenellaceae bacterium
AACGGAAAGGGGCCTCCGCCCCAAGGCGAAGACCCCTTTCCGGTCGTTGCGCGGAGACCGGCCCGCAAGACCGGCACCCCGGGCGGAGAGCGCTACTTCCGTTTCACCTCCACCTGTTCGTATCCCTCGACGATATCGCCGACACGGATATCGTTGTAGCTCTCGATGTTCAAGCCGCACTCCATGCCGCTCACCACCTCTTTCACGTCGTCCTTGAATCGCTTGAGCGAACCCAGTTTGCCCGTGTAGACCACGATGCCGTCGCGAATGACACGTATCGGCGTGTTGCGGGTGAGCTTGCCCTCGCGGACGATACATCCGGCCACGGTGCCCACCTTCGAAATCTTGAAGGTCTCCATGACCTCCACCGAGCAGACGATTTCCTCATTCATCACGGGCTCCAGCATACCCTCGATGGCATCCTTGATATCGTTGATGGCGTCGTAGATAATCGAGTAGAGACGAATCTCTATCTCCTCCTTCTCGGCTATCTTGCGGGCATTGGCGCTCGGACGCACCTGGAAGCCCACGATGATGGCGTTCGATGCGGCGGCCAGCAATACGTCCGACTCCGAAATCTGACCCACGGCCTTGTGGATGACATTGACCTGCACCTCCTCCTTGGAGAGTTTTATCAGCGAGTCGGTCATGGCCTCGATGGAGCCGTCCACGTCACCCTTGACGATGATGTTCAGTTCCTTGAAACCGCCGATTGCGATACGGCGGCCGATTTCGTCGAGCGTCACGTGCTTCTGGGTGCGCAGCCCCTGCATGCGCTGCAGCTGTTCGCGCTTGTTGGCGATTTCGCGGGCGCTGCGGTCGTCGTCCATCACATTGAACGTATCGCCCGCCTGCGGGGCGCCGTTCAGACCCAGCACCAGCACCGGCGTCGAAGGACCGGCCTCGGCCACCTTCTGCCCGCGCTCGTTGAACATCGCCTTCACACGACCCGAATAGGTGCCCGACAGCAGCACGTCGCCCACGTGGAGCGTTCCGTTCTGCACCAGCACCGTAGCCACGTAGCCGCGGCCCTTGTCGAGCGTCGATTCGATGACCGTACCCGTCGCCTTGCGGTTGGGATTGGCCTTCAGGTCGAGGAACTCGGCTTCGAGCAGCACCTTCTCCAACAGTTTGTCGAGATTGATGCCCTTCTTGGCCGAAATCTCCTGCGACTGGTATTTGCCGCCCCACTCCTCGACCAGATAGTTCATCTGCGAAAGCTGCTCCTTGATATGTTCGGGATTGGCTCCCGGCTTATCAATCTTATTGATTGCGAAGACCATCGGCACACCCGCCGCACTGGCGTGGTTGATGGCCTCGATGGTCTGGGGCATCACGTTGTCGTCGGCCGCCACGATGATGATGGCCACGTCGGTCACCTTCGCACCGCGGGCACGCATGGCCGTAAATGCCTCGTGACCCGGCGTATCGAGGAAGGTGATGCGGCGTCCGTCCAGCTCGACGCTGTAAGCGCCGATGTGCTGGGTGATGCCTCCGGCCTCGCCCTCGATGACATTCGTCTTGCGGATGTTGTCCAGCAGCGAAGTCTTGCCGTGGTCCACGTGACCCATGACCGTCACAATGGGCGGACGCGGGAGCATATCCTCCTCGTTGTCCGCATCCTCGTCGATGGCCTCCTGAATCTCCACCGAAACGAACTCCACCTTGAAGCCGAACTCCTCGGCCACCACCACCAGCGCCTCGGCATCCAGCCGCTGGTTGATGGAGACCATCAGACCCAGATTCATGCAGGCGGTGATGACCTCCGTCACCGGAACGTCCATCATCGTCGCCAGTTCGCTCACGGTCACGAACTCCGTCACCTTGAGCACCGACTTGTCCTGCTCGGCCCTTTCGAACTCCTCGTTCATGCGGGCGCTCACGGCCTCGCGCTTGTCGCGGCGATACTTCGCGCTCTTGTTCTTGCCGCCCTTGGCCGTCAGACGCGCCAGCGTATCCTTTATCTGCTTCTGTACGTCCTCCTCGCTCACTTCGGGCCGCACGACCGGCTTGGGAGCCTTGTTCTTGTTCTTCTTGGCCTCCTTGAACTTATTGCCGCCCTGCGACTGGCCCGCACCCTGCGGCTTGCCGCCCTGGGACTTGCCGCCGGCCGGAGACTGGCCCCCCTGCTGGGGTTTGGTCACATCCACCTTGCCGGTGATGCGCTTGCGCTTGCGCCGCGAGTCGCTGTCGCCCCGGCGGTCGAAACCCGACAGGTCGAGCGAACCCAGCACCTTGGGACCCGACAGGCGGGCGCCCTCGTTGGGACGGAAGACGTTACTGTCGTCGGCCGCCACCCGTTCGTCGTAGGTCTTCTGCTGCACCACGATGGCGGGCTTGGCCGCCGCAGGCGCCTCCTTCTCGGGGGCCGGGGCGGGCGCTGCCGCCGGCTTTACGGGTTCGGCAGGCTGCTGCCGGGGCTGCACCGGACGCTCCGGCTGCACCTCCGCCTTCCCGGGCTCCCGGGCCGCAACGGGGGC
>JAGBHC010000011.1 GCA_017935625.1 Rikenellaceae bacterium
GGAGAGCGTTGCACAGAACCGAGAGAGATTGGGGCCTTATATAAGACAGAGAAAGAATGGAGGCCCGGTCCAAGACCAACAAAGAATGAAAGCCTTGCGCGGAACCGAAAGTAACCGGATAACCCTGTCCGAAATTCCACGACAAAAGAGTGCTCCACTCGACCGAGCGCAGCCGGCAGCAGGTTCCCGCGAGGCATCCGTTTCAGCCCGAGGAGCGGCCGAGCCCCTGATTTTCTGCTGGCGGCAGCTTTTGGTTCTTTTCGCTGTCGAAAAGAACAGATAAGAGAAAATCAAAGGTTTTATCGGATGGAAATTTGTATATTTTAACAGTTTTTACTGTGAAATAGTAAGACACGCTTGCGTGCGCAGACGTTCCTCGGGGGCCGGAGGGGGCAAGAAAACCGTAAGCCACCGCTTGGCGGAATCAATCGCCCGCGGATTCGACTCTTTATGCCCTTCTTACACCTAAATAAAGCGATTGACGAACCTCGCCGTGCGTGTTCGCGCCGGGAAGGAGATGTGGGCGGATAAAAATTAGCGCGGCCGATGATTTCGGTCGCGCCAACTTCGGCCGCCGTATCGCCGGCGACTCTCTTATGTCGAATTTTTACTATGAAGTTACTTGCCGATGAGCTCCACGCTGCGGCGGATGAAGCTGGTCAGGTTTTCGCCCTTGAGCATGCCGTTGCCCAGCAGAGCCAGGTCGATGAGCTGGCGAACCAGTTTGTTCTCCTTGCCTATCTCCTTGAGACGGGTGGTGCGCTCGGTGCGGTAGTCTTCGATTTTCTTGTCGAGCTGGGTGCGCATTTCCTTCTCTTCGGCGGAGAGCTCCTCCTCTTTCTTTCCTTTGACAGCCTCCTCGAAGGTCTTGAGTTCGGCCTCGGCCGCGTCGATTTTTTTGGTGACGCTCTTGAGCTTGGTGTCGCCGTACTCTTTCTCCACTTCGCCCAGAATGTCGATGACCAGCGGATGGTTGCCGTTCACGGCGATGGTGAAGTTGTCGGGCATCTGGCCGTAGAACTGGCTCATGCCGCCGCCCATGGCCGCCATCTCCTTCATGCGTCGCATGTATTCGTTCTGGGTGATGATGACCGGCGAGTCGGAGGGTTCGAGCGCTTCGAAAGTGACGTTGTAGAAAATCTTGTCGTCCACCGGCAGCTGGCTCTCGAAGACGGGGCGCAGCACCTCCTGGTTGGCCGAGGAGAGGGTCATGCTCTGGGTGGTCTCCTTCTGGATGAGCTTGTCCACCACGTCGCTGTCCACCCGCACGAAGCGGCACTCCTTGTTCTTGTTCTCGTACCAGTTGATGTAGTGGCTGTCGAGCTGGCCGTTCATCACCAGCACGTCGTATCCCTTGTTGCGGGCCGCCTGCACGAAGCTGTATTTCTCCTGCACGTCGTCGGCGTAGAGGTAGATGAGGGTGCCGTTCTTGTCGGTCTGGTTCTCCTTGACCAGCGCCTGGTATTCGGTGGCGGTGAAGTACTTGCCTTCGGTGTTTTTCCACAGGGTGAAATCGACCGCCTTGTCGGCGAACTTCTCGTCGGTGATGGTGCCGTACTGGATGAATATCTTCAGGTCGTCCCACTTGCTTTCGTAGTCGGCGCGCATGGTGTTGAAGAGCTCCTGCAGCCGGTCGGAGACCTTGCGGGTGATGTATCCCGAAATCTTCTTGACGTTGCTGTCGCTCTGCAGGTAGCTGCGCGATACGTTGAGCGGAATGTCGGGCGAGTCGATGACGCCGTGCAGCAGGGTCAGGAACTCGGGTACGATGTTCTCCACCGAGTCGGTGACGTAGACCTGGTTGCTGTAAAGCTGTATCTTGTTCTTCTGAATCTCGAAGTTGTTGTGAATCTTGGGGAAGTAGAGAATGCCCGTCAGGTTGAACGGATAGTCGATGTTGAGGTGGATGTAGAAGAGCGGGTCGTCGGCCATGGGATAGAGTTCGTGGTAGAACTCCTTGTACTGCTCGGCGGTCACCTCGCTGGGCTTGCGGGTCCACAGCGGGTTGATGTCGTTGATGACGTTGTCCTTGTCGGTATCGACGTACTTGCCGTCCTTCCACTCCTTGACCTTGCCGAATGCGATGGGCACGGGCAGGAAGCGGCAGTATTTGCGCAGCAGGTCGGAGATGCGCGACTCCTCGGCGAATTCGGCCGCATCGTCGCTCAGGGCAATGATGATGTCGGTGCCGCGGCTGCGTTTCTCGTCGAGCTCCTCGAGGGTGAATTCGGGGGTGCCGTCGCAGCTCCAGAGCACCGTCTTGGCATCCTCTTTCCACGACTGGGTGCGCACCTTGACATTCTTCGCCACCAGGAAAGCCGAATAGAATCCCAGTCCGAAGTGGCCGATGATGGCCTGGTTCTTATACTTCTCCATGAACTCCTCGGCGCCGGAGAAGGCTATCTGGTTGATGTACTTGTCCACCTCTTCGGCCGTCATGCCGATGCCGCTGTCGGAAATGGTGAGGGTCTTCGCAGCCGGGTCGAGCGACACGCGGATGGTGAGGTCGCCCAGTTCGCCCTTGAATTCGCCGATGGACGAAAGGGTCTTGAGTTTTTGGGTAGCGTCCACTGCGTTGGAGACCAGCTCGCGAAGGAAGATTTCGTGGTCGGAGTAGAGGAATTTTTTGATAATCGGGAAGATGTTCTCTGTCGTAACACCGATTTTACCGTTCTGCATAGCTTGAATATCTGTTAAAATTTTAGATTCGGATTTCTATCCGTTTCTTAGACAAAAGGTATGCCATGCCCTTTTTCATGACATTTTGACACGAACGGCTCTCCCGGACGGCAGTCCCGACCGTCAGTTTGTCACCCGGCGGCCGGCTGCGGGTCGAATTGCCGGGGTGCATGGGGCGGAACAGGCGCGGGCCGGTCTCGCGGGAGCGATGCGCACGGGGGCAAGCGGAATGCGGGTGCGATGATTCACCGGCGAGGCATTGTCTTTTCGGGCGGAATGGCGCGGAGCGAGGCCGCAAGGCATCGCCTTTTGGGGCGGAGGGAGCCGGACGGAATGGCGCGGGAGTCATTCGAGCAGGCGGTCGAGAGCGTGCCGAATCTCTTCGGATTCGGGCCGCGGCGCATCGGCATCGACTATCCGCCCCGTGCGGTCGCAGAGCAGCATGCGGGGAATCTTGTCAAGTCTCAACTCTTTGAACAACCGCGACGAAGAGGCGTTTTTCACCAGCAGGTTCACGCCTCCCTCCTGCTCCATCTCCAGCTCGCGGACGGCTTGCTTCCAAAGTGCGGGCGAGTCGTCGAGCGTCAGATAGAGGAACACCACGTCGCGGCCGGCATACTCCCGGCGCAACCGGCGGGCGGCGGGCATCCCGGCACGGCACGGCGCACACCACGAAGCCCAGAAATCGACGTAAACCACCTTCCCCCGGTAGCGTTTCAGCAGTTCGTCCCAGTCGGTCGTATTCCCGTCGCCGTCGGCCAGCGACAGGTCGGCGGAGTAACCGTCGGGAAAGAGATTCTCGGCCGAAACGACTTTCGGACGGTGGACGGTGTCGCCCGTCGCAGCTTCGTATCGGCGGCGGTAATCGGCTTCGGTCTGCTCCGGATAGGTGTGCCAGCCCGAGTGTTCGGCGGTGATGACGTAGAGCAGCTCCTCGAGCAGATATCGTTTTGCGCCGGCAGGCAGCTCCTCGCCTGCAATCCGGTCGAATCGGAGCGTGGGTTGCAGGTCGGGATAGTAACTCCGGAGCAGACGGGAGGCATGGGAGATGTAGCGCAGGCTGCTGTCGCCCATCTCCGCGCGGCACTCCTCCATAGACAATGGCCCGTCGGAGAGCCGCCGCAGCCGTTCGCGGTAGTAGCGGGCATAGAGGGCGGGCAGGCTGCCGTCGCTTTCGGCCCGGTCGATGCGCTGCTGCATGTCGGCGGCATAGGTGCGGTAGACCCGGGCCAGTGAATCGAAATCGATTCGGCGGAAGAACTCCTGTGCCGGGCGAAGTTTGTCGGGGAGATTCCCCGATTCCGACCGGTTCAGGAGGAAGTTCCGCCAGGAACGGTAGGTGGAGTTGTGGAGCAGGAATTCCGTGCTGCGCCCTCCGGGGCCTGCGGCACGCGGGTCGTCCCACAGGAAGTTGTAGAGGGCTGTGTTCCGCTCGTCGTGCAGACTGACCGGGCGGGGCCGCTGCCGGTCGTCGTAGGTGACGAGCACCGAGTCGCCGCCGCGCAGCAGCCAGAAAATATCCTCCGAGCCGCGGTAACGGTGCGCGACTTCGAGCACACCGTCGGCTCCCACCGGCAGACAGAGCGTGTCCCGGCCGACGGAGCGCGGGGTGTAGTAGTTGCGGTGCAGTGCGGAATCCATGTAGACGAGCGTGGCATGCGGCAGTCGCGTGAAACCCAGCAAATCGTTTTTGTTCTGGTCGGGGGCGTCATCGAAGAGGAGGACGACCCGGCGGGGGTCGGCCTCCTCTTCGACGACGATTCGGCGGTCGGTGCAGCCGGGCAGGGCGAAAACCGATGTCAAAAGCAGCGAAGCGAATAGTCTGTTCATGGTGATGTCGTCAGCGGATACGGCCCTGTCGCGGACCTTACTATCGAATAAAACGGGCCGGGAGCCGTTTTATTGTGCAGGGCGTCATGTGTTTTCGTGTAAATTTCGTTATAAAATGATGCAATGCGTAATTGAGCGATTGGCCTGTCGAAACGAATCGACCGTGCGGAAGCCCCGCGGTACGGCGAGTTTTTTTTTGCGTCTGTCCGTTTTCGAGTGCCGGGAGTTCGGTTCGCCTTATAAAATATTGTTTGTTACGATATTAATCATGTTCAATCCGCCCGGTCCGGGGTGCGGTACGGGATGAATGATGCGACTTGCCGGAAAATAAATTTCGGAGGATTTGGATATTTGAACGAAATATTCTATTTTTGATACTAAATAAAATATATAAATCGTTCGTGCTGTTTTATCTGAACCGAAACGCCTAAATTTCATTCACATTACACAGATAAACAGTCGGAATTGCGAATTGTCGCGGTTCCCGGCTCGTTGTAATGTTACCCTTAGGCGGGTTCGGTTAGCAAGTCGGGGGCCGCGCTCTTTTTGTCGATTGTCTGTAAACCAAATTCTCCGCAAAGATGAAACCTCCCGCATCCGTCGTTCCGGACATGCACCTTGCTTCCGGCTCTCCCGTTCGCTCCATGCCCGATTTCGAGGCGGGCGACCTCTATCTGTTCCACACCTCCGACCCTCGGTGTCCGTCCGAGAGCTCGCTGTGGGGCCTTTTCGACCGCTGCGAAGGAGAGCGGATTCTGCTGGAATCGTCGAGCGGGAGCTCGCTTTCGGAATTTAGGGCCTGGCACCGGCTGCCGGAGGGGTATCGCTATTGCCGTGCGGCCACCCGTTCGGAACTGCGCGACTACATGTGGTCTCTGGGTTTCTACGAGGCCCGATAGTTCCCGGAACCTTCCGAAGGTCCGTTCCCGCATTGCATCCGGCTCTTTGGGGGCGGTTCGCGTGTTGGGGCCGATGGGTGCGCAGAGGTCGATGGGTGCACTGAGGTGATTGGCGCGCTGGGGACCGATTCGGAAGCCGCATCGCCGTCGGAAACGCCGTTACTGGAAATTCCGCCACCCGAAATTCCGCCGCCGGAAACATCGCCGCCGGAAACATCGCCGCCGGCGCATCGTTTCAGGGGAGATTCGGGCGACGATGCGGAATAGGCCTCATGCCGAACTCCCGTGGTGCGTCGGGCATCTTTGCCGCAAACCGCCCGTTTCCGCGAGCCTTGCCGACGGCATCTGTCCCGACATTCCCCAATCAATCGCCGTAAACGGAAAGGAGCGACGACCCGTTGGGAGGAGAATCGTCCGTTCCTGTTCCGATTCCTCCGGTGCGTACCGACCGGGCCGAACGGGGGGCATGTATCGGCAGGTTTCACGACGCGCCGGCTTGGCTGGGTGGGGTCATACATCGACAAACTCTCAGCGCACCGCCGGGCCGAACGGGGTCATATATCGGCGAGTTCCTCGACACACCGGCTTGGCTGGGTGGGGTTATACATCGACAAATTCGTCAGTGTACCGCCGGGTCGAACGGGGCCATGTATCGACAGGTTCCACAGCGCACCGGTTTGGCTGGGTGGGGTCATACATCGACAAACTCTCAGCGCACCGCCGGGTCAAACGGGGGCATGTATCGGCAGGTTCCACGACGCACCGGCTTCGCTGGGTGGGGTTATACATCGACAAATTCGTCAGTGTACCGCCGGGTCGAACGGGGCCATGTATCGACAGGTCCCTCAGCGTACCGGCTTGGCTGGGGGTATACATCGACAAACTCGTCAGCGCACCGCCGGGCCGAACGGGGTCATGTATCGGCAGGTTCCTCAGCACACCGGCCGGGCCGAGCGCGGAGGCATTCATAATATCCCAGATTGTAAAAATAGTCCCGGTATTCGTCGCGGGTCGCAGGACGGGAGTAGCGGTAACTGTCGGGGAGCGGGTGTCGGAACCGGAAACCGTGCAAATCCCGGCTGCTCGACTCCAGGCGGACGA
>JAGBHC010000012.1 GCA_017935625.1 Rikenellaceae bacterium
AGTAACGTAGCGGCGTCAGGATTTGGCTTCGGCAGGGATTGTAATGGCTTCACGGATTATCGCCACTTCAACCAAAACCCTTGTAACTCAATTCTATCACTATATCTTTCCGCATTTCACTTTTTTGTAGTAACTTTGCATGCGCAATCAACAAAAACGCTATGTTTCGGAAACTTGTGGCAATCGAACCCGTAAGCCTGGTTCAATCGGCGGAGGAAGCTCTGCATACTTTTGCAAACGAAGTGGTCATGTATCCCGACATCCCGGCCGGAGACGACGAAATCGTCGCCCGCATCGGCGATGCGGATGCCGTACTGGTGAGCTACACCTCGCAGATAAACCGGTACGTGATGGAAAGATGCCCCGACATCCGCTACATCGGCATGTGCTGTTCGCTCTATTCGCCCGAAAGCGCGAACGTGGACATCCGCTACGCCGACCGGCACGGCATCACCGTGACGGGCATCCGCGACTACGGCGACGAGGGGGTGATAGAATATGCGGTCAGCGAACTGGTCCGCTGTCTCCACGGATTCGGCCAGCAGCCCTGGGAACAGATGCCCCGGGAAATCACCGGACTCAAGGTGGGCATCGTGGGACTGGGAAAATCGGGCGACATGATAGCCGACGCGATGAAGTTCTTCGGCGCCGACATCGCCTACTTCGCCCGCAGCGAGAAGCAGCAGGCCGAGCAGAAAGGCTACCGCTTCATGCCCCTGCAGAAGCTGCTGGCATGGAGCGAAGCGGTCTTCTGCTGCCTGAACAAAAACACCGTATTGCTGCACGAAGCGGAGTTCGAAGCGCTCGGGAACCGGAAAATACTCTTCAACACGGGACTCTCGCCGGCCTGGGACCCGGCGCCTTTCACCCGCTGGATAGAAGCCGACAACCTCTGTTTCTGCGATACGCTGGGGGCATTGGGAAGCGCCGAGCTCCTCGCCCATCCGCACGTGCGCTGCATGCAGGTATCGACCGGCCGCACCCGGCAGGCTTTCGACCGCCTGAGCGAAAAGGTGCTGGCCAATCTGTCAGAATACGATAGGAGAAACGATATTGATTAGGGTGTTCACCACCGACCACCCGGCGATTTCCGAAGTGGCGCTGTAAACCTCCACCACGGCGTGCACCTGCCGGTTCCTTATCTCCACCTTCTGGATATCGCCGACGAATCCGGGAGTGGACTGCATGCAGACCTGCATCCGGTCGGGTCCGACCGAGGCCAGCGAAGCCGCAACCGAAACGTTCACCTTGGTGGGAAAGAGCTTTATCGCCTCCGTCGCACTGCCGCGGAAGACCACCCGCTGCTCCTGCTGCAGACCCTCGTCGTAAACCGGCGTGCCCTTCAGGGCGTCGGGCCCCTTCTCGTTGAAGAAACAGGCGGAAGCGTCTCCCATTAGGGAAGCGGTTCTCAGGACGTCGAATCCGCCGGTGGCTCCGGAAACCGGATAGACCCGCACACCGTGCGCCCGGGCCGTCTGTCTGACCTTTTCGTAGAAAGAGGCGTCCGCCAAAGCCCCTATCGACAGGGTGACCACGGAGGTTCCGTTCTCCAAAGCGGGCAGCGCCAGCTCCCTCATGGCGGCGGGAGAGGCCGCTTCCACCAAGTAGTCGGGTTTCAGCGACAGCAGCTCCTCCAATGTGCGGCACACGGCGCAGCAGATGCCGTGCCGCTCCATCTTGCGGGCGATGCGTTCGGCTTTCGACAGGGTGCGCGAATAGACGCCCACCAACTCATATTCGGGCAGCATGCCCCGGACAACCGCATCCGTCACGATTTCGGCGAGTCGTCCGCATCCAACGATAACCAGTCTGTTCATAGCGCAAAGATAGGGCTTTTTCCCGAGATAGGAAAACCGGACCCGCCCCGACGGCCGGGGCCTTCTCCCGCCGCTGCCGCACGAGGGGCCGGCACGGGGGACTTTGGCACGAGGGACTTTGGCACGAGGGACTGCCGCCCGCCGGAACGGGGCTGTTAAATTTTCATTAAACTTTGCCGAGGGGAGTCCGCACCCGCCCCTTTTCGACTACTTTTGCCCTCACGGATATCTTTTTTGCCGAAACAATGGAAACCGGAAACAGAATACTGGTCGTCGATGACGAGGAGACGCTCTGCGAAGTGCTCCGTTTCAACCTGGAAGCGGCCGGTTACGACGTCGATATCGCCTACAGCGCCGAAGAGGCCCTGACGCGCAACCTTCGGGAATATTCGCTCATCCTGCTCGATATCATGATGGGCGAAATCAGCGGCATACAGATGGCACGCATACTCAAGAGCAACGAGGCCACCGCCTCCGTTCCCATCATCTTCTGCACGGCCAAGGACGGGGAAGAGGAGATGGTCGCCGGCCTCGACCTGGGAGCCGACGACTACATCGCCAAACCCTACTCGATGAAAAACCTGCTCGCCCGGGTCCGCTCCGTGCTGCGCCGGACCACGGCCGCCGTCCCGCCGGAAAGGAGCGCGGGAAGGGAGCTCGCATACGGCGGCCTGGTGGTGGACCTGCACAGGAAGCAGTGCCGTCTCGACGGCCGGGAGATACGCATGCCCCGCAAGGAGTTCGAGATTCTGGCGCTGCTGCTCGGACACCGCGGGCAGATATTCTCGCGGGAAGAAATCATCGACAGCGTGTGGCCCGAAGAGGTGGTGGTGCTCGACCGCGTGGTGGACGTGAACATCACGCGCCTGCGCGCCAAACTCGGCGACTACGGCAAACACATCGCGACCCGCACGGGATACGGCTATGGCTTCATCGAATAAACCGACCTACCACCGCCGGCTCTTCTCCTGGCTGCTCACCTACTCCTGGCTGACGGTGCTGTGCTTCGCCGCGTTCCAGTATCACCGCGAGCGGCGCTTCAAGGCCGAAGAGCTCAACATCCGCCTGCAATCGCTCAACGAATCGCTGCTCGAGGCCATCGGAGAGTCCGACACCGTGCTGCACTTCGGCCGGCTGCCCGCCATAGAGGGACTGCGCATCAGCATAATCGACCTCGGGGGACGAGTCATCTACGACAACTCGCTCGACTCGCTGCCCCGCAACAACCACCTCACAAGAAAAGAGATTGTCCAAGCCGTCGAAAACGGTTCGGGATACACCCTCAGACGGCATAGCGAGAGCACGGGCGAAACCTACTTCTATTCGGCCCACAAGGCCGGAAACCGCATCGTCCGCACGGCCGTGCCCTACTCCGTGTCGCTGCGGGTGCTGCTGCGGGCCGACTACGGATTCCTCTGGTTCATGATTGGCATGACCTCGCTGATGAGCCTGCTGGGCTACTTCGCCACACGCCGCGTGGGGCTTCACATCTCGCGGCTCAACCGCTTCGCCGAGAAAGCCGAACGCGGAGAGCGCATCTTCGACACCGAACCCTTTCCGCACGACGAACTGGGCGACATCTCCAATCACATCGTGCGGCTCTACGCACAGCTGCAGCAGGCGGTGGCCGACCGCGACCGCGAACACCGCCAGGCCCTGCACGCCGAACAGGAGAAAATCCGAATCAAGAAACAGCTCACCAACAACATCAACCACGAACTGAAAACTCCGGTGGCGGCCATACAGGCATGCCTCGAGACGCTGATGACCCACAAGGAGCTCCCGCCGCAGAAACGCGACGAGTTCATCGCCCGCTGCCTTGCCGACAGCGAGCGGCTGAAGAATCTGCTCGCGGACGTTTCGCTCATCACCCGCATGGACGACGGTGGCACGGCGATTGCCAAGACCCCGGTCGATGTGCGGGACATCGTCGCCGAAGCGTGCGACGACCTGGCCTGGGCGGCCGAGGAGAAGGGCGTCGAGATAGTGAACGCCGTTTCGGAGCCGCTCCCCGTCATGGGCAATGCCGCCCTGCTTTCGTCCGTTTTCCACAACCTGATAGACAACGCGCTGGCCTATTCGGGGTGCAGACGCATCGAAATCCGGGTGCTCGCATCGGACGACCGAACGGTTTCGCTCTCGGTCGCCGACGACGGCTGCGGAGTGGCCGAGGAGCATCTGCCGCACCTGTTCGAACGCTTCTACCGGGTGGACAAGGGGCGCTCGCGCCGGGCCGGAGGAACGGGCCTGGGGCTCTCCATCGTCAAGAATGCCGTCTTGTGGCACGGCGGCGACATTTCGGTGGAGAACCGGCGCGAAGGCGGACTCGCATTCTACCTTACATTGAAAAAGTAAACGGCCTATGTGGAAACTCTACGCACTGCTTTCCGCCCTGTTCGCCGCACTGACGGCCATTTTCGCCAAGATGGGCGTCCGGGGGCTGGACTCGGGGCTCGCCACGGCCATCCGCACGACCGTCGTGCTCTTCCTCACGTGGGGCATCGTACTCGCCGCCGGGCAAATCCATACGGTCAGGTCCATCGGACGGAGCTCGTGGGTGTTTCTCGTTCTGTCGGGCCTGGCGACGGGGCTCTCGTGGCTCTGCTATTTCAAGGCGCTCTCTCTGGGCGACGTCTCGCGCGTGGCCCCCATCGACAAGCTGAGCGTCGTGCTCACCATGCTGCTCGCATTCCTGCTGCTCAAGGAACCGCTCACGCCCAGGACGCTGCTCGGCGGGGCGCTCATCGTGGCCGGAAGCATCGTCCTGCTGATAAAATGAGCCGGGCGCCGACCGCCTGCACCACCTTTCACAGAAAATTAAAAGCCGTGAAACATTCATGAAACATCCGTCCGCTTACTTTGAGGTCGCAAAACTCAAACAAGCACTCTATGGACATTCTGTTTCTATGCACGGTCGCCTTTCTCTTCCTGCTGGCGATTTTCGACCTTTCCGTCGGCGTGAGCAACGACGCCGTGAATTTCCTCAACTCGGCCATCGGCTCCCGGGCCGCATCGTTCAAACGGGTGGTGATTGTCGCCTCCGCGGGCGTGTTCCTCGGGGCGGCCATGAGCAACGGCATGATGGACATCGCCCGCCACGGCATATTCCGGCCCGAATACTTTTCGTTCTACGACCTCATCTGCATCTTCATGGCGGTCATGGTGACCGACGTCATCCTGCTCGACATATTCAATACGCTGGGAATGCCCACCTCCACCACGGTGTCGATGGTATTCGAACTGCTCGGCGCGACATTCGTGGTATCGCTGCTCAAAATGGGCTCCGACGCCACGGGACTGGGACTGCGCGAGCTGATGAACACCGAAAAGGCGCTCTCGGTGATTCTCGGAATCTTCCTCTCGGTAGCCATCGCCTTCTTCTTCGGCACGGTCGTGCAGCTCGTCGCCCGAATGATTTTCTCGTTCAACTACCGGAGCCGGCTGAAATGGAAAATCGGCCTCTTCGGCGGACTGTGCGCCACGGCCATCATCTACTTCCTGCTCATCAAGGGGGCCAAGGACCTCACCTTCATGACTCCCGAAGTCAAAGCCTGGATTAAGGCCAACACGCTGCCGATTATGGGGGCGTGCTTCGCCGGCTTCACCCTGCTCATGCAGCTGCTGCACGCCTTGCGGGTGAACGTGCTGAAGGTGGTGGTGCTCATGGGAACGTTCGCCCTGGCCATGGCCTTCGCGGGCAACGACCTGGTGAACTTCATCGGCGTGCCCCTCTCCGGACTGGCCTCCTATCGCGACTACACGGCCAACGGTGCGGGCGATGCGCAAGGCTTTCTGATGGATTCGCTCAACCGCCCGGCCGACACCCCCATCGGGTTTCTCATAGGGGCCGGCGCGATTATGGTCCTCTCGCTCGCCACCTCGAAAAAGGCCCGCAACGTCACCAAAACGGAGATTGGACTGGGAAGCCAGAACGCGGGAGAGGAGATGTTCGGCTCCTCGCGGGTGGCCCGCCATCTGGTGCGCTGGTCGCTTTCGGCCTTGGCCTGGATTCGGCGTGCGACGCCCCGCCGCGTCCGCCGCTGGTTCAACAGACGGTTCGATGTCAATGAAACCATCATGGAGCAGGGCGCCTCGTTCGACCTGATACGCGGCTCGGTGAACCTGGTGCTCGCCGGCGCGCTAATCGCCCTGGGCACCTCGCTCAAACTGCCGCTATCGACCACATTCGTCACCTTCATGGTGGCCATGGGCTCGTCGCTCGCAGACCGCGCCTGGGGCCGCGAAAGCGCGGTGTTCCGCATCACGGGCGTGATTTCGGTCATCGGCGGCTGGTTCCTCACGGCCGCGGCGGCATTCATCGGCGCGGGAATCGTCGTGTTCTTCATGCACCGGGGCGGCACCTGGGTCATGTTCGCATTCGCCTCGCTCACCGTACTGCTGCTCGTGCGGAGCAACCGCCGGTTCCGCGCCAGAAAGGCCGAGGAGACGGGTGACGCCCTGTTCCAGACCATCCTCGCCACCGAAGAGAGCTCCCGCACCTGGAACCTGCTGCTGCTCTACATCACCGAACAGCAGCGCAAATTCCTCGTCTTCGCCGCAGAGAGCTACCGCACGGTTACCGACGCATTCCTCAAAGAAGCGGTGCGCACGCTCGACAGGAGCGAGACCCGCCTGATACGGCAGAAAGACCAGCTGAAGAACAGCCGTCGGAAGGAGACCTTGTGCCTGCGCCGGGTGAACCGCGAAATCGCCATCGAGAAGAGCGCCTGGTTCCATCTTTCCAACAACTGCTGCATGTCGATTCTCTACAACCTGCGGCGCATCGACGAGGTGTGCAAGGAGCATGTCGAGAACAACTTCCTGCCGCTCTCGGCGCACCACGCCGCCGAATTCGAGACCGTCCGCGCACAGGTCGCCGAGCTGTTCGGCGACGCGCTGGAGGTGCTCGAACGCTCCGAAATCGAGAGAATCCCGCTGCTCCGCCGCCACTGCGACGAATTCAAATGCCGCATTTCCGGCATGTACCACAACCTGCACGACCGGCTGCACGAAGGCAACCCGTCGGCCATGACCGTTCTGTACGTCTACCTCAACATGCTTCAGGAGACCCGGGAGATGGTCTCGAACCTGCGCAAATATCTGCGGGCGTACGCCAAGCTGCACGACACCGAATTCTCCGGCTACGCCCGCACGGCCGCTGCGAACCCCGAAAAAGAGTGACCATGAACAGACCCATCCGCACCCTGCTGACCCTGACGCTCCTCTCCGTCGGCCTGCTCCGGGCCGAAGCCGCGGCCCCGGACTCCACAGCAACCTACCGGCCGGACGTGCACGCCACGATTCGGGCCAAATACGAATACCAGCCCCAAATCGGCAAGGGGCGTTTCGAGATTCGGAACGCACGGGTGAGCATCGAAGGCCGCATGCTGCCGGTCATCGGCTACAAGGCCGAGGTGGACCTCTCCGACGAGGGGGCCATCAAGATGCTCGACGCCTACGTGCGGCTGCAGCCGAAAGAGCGGCTGAAATTCACCGTCGGGCAGATGCGCGTCCCGTTCACCATAGACGCCCACCGCTCGCCCCACCGGCAATATTTCGCCAACCGGTCATTCATCGCCAAACAGGTGGGCAATGTCCGGGACGTGGGGGCCGCCGTGAGCTACCTATTCGGGGAGGAATCGCCCCTCACGCTCGAGGCCGGCATCTTCAACGGCTCCGGCCTCACGGGCCAGAAACATTTCTGGACCTCGGACTACAACTACTCGTTCAAGGCGCAGGCGAACTTCGCCGGGCGCTTCACTGCCTGCGTCAGCTTCCAGCGGGCCGACGCGGGCGACACGAAAGCCAGCTTGTTCGACATCGGAGGATACTACGAATCCCGACGGTGGCACATCGAGGGAGAGTATCTGCGCAAGAGCTACCGGCATGCCGAATTTCCGGCCGTAAACGCCCTGGACGCCTTCGTCGCCTACCGGCTCCCGCTCAAAAAACGGGTTTCGGGGCTCTCCTTTCTGGGGCGTTACGACTTCATGTCCGACCACAGCAGCGGAATCCGCGACCAGAACGGTCTGCTGTCGGCCGACGAAGAGCGACGGCACCGCCTGACCGGCGGCGTGACGCTGAGCCTGGGAACCCCCAGGCTCCAGGCGGACATACGCATCAACTACGAGCAATATTTCTACAGGCCGGACGCGCACCCCGTAATCTCCGAGCGGAACAAGGTGGTCGTCGAATTCGTCTGCCACTTCTGACCGGCACCCGGCGCAATCGCCGGGGTGTCGGCTGCGGCCTACCGTCCTCCGCCCAACGCATGGTAGAGCGAGACGACGCCCTGCAACTCGGCGAGGCGGTCGGAGACGGCCGAGAGCCGGGCCGACAGCAGAGCCTGCTGCGCCGTCAGCACCTCGAGATAGGTCGTCGAACCGTGCCGCATCAGCAGCTGCGTACTCTCGACCGCCTGTTCGAGCGAACGGAGCTGCCGGTCGCGGGCATGGAACGCCCATATCGACCATTGCGTGCAGTGCTCCGCCGCCAAATCGGCCCGTATGATGATGAGGAACCTCCTGCAGAACCTGTTTCTCGCGATGGAGGTCAAGCTGGTTTTCGACGCCCCGCCCGAGCACATCAGGACCCTCTCCTCCTCGCGCCGGCTCTTCAACAGCTTCTGCAAGCTGGTGACGGAAAACTGCTACTCGCAGCACGAGGTGAAATTCTATGCCGACAGACTCTGCATCACGCCCTACTACCTGTCGAGGATAACCGCCCGAATCACGAAGGCGACGCCCAAACAGCTCATAGACTGGCAAATCGTGATGGAAATCAAACACCTGCTCATCTCGACCGACCTGAGCATAAAGGAAATCGCCAACAGGTTCCACTTCGACTCGAGCTCCTACCTGGGCCGCTATTTCCGCCGGCATACGGGCATGACACCTACGGAATTTCGGAAAAAGTAACCGTTTTCAAGGAGCGGCGGCTGTTTACGAAGCAACCCGCACGACTAATAATGTCGCCGACTATGGTTTCAGCCTCTTCAACTCTTGCCCGGTACAGGTCACGCCGAATCGTTTTCTTTCCATCGTCCGAACACATTCCGAGTTTGACAATCATACGATTGAAAAGCCTCGAATGTTCGGCACAAACCGATGTTATCCTACACACTGCCGAAAAAGCGTGGTACATTTCTGCCGCTCGCACCCGTGTACCGCGATTCGGCACACGGAGACAGTGCGTTCGTCTGTAACCTCTTGCCTTGATTCAAAAACAAACCGATTCCGCATATCAATGATATGCGGAATCGGTCGCTTCGCATTGCATAATCTCACCCAACAAAAAAGGTCCTTCGAAAAGGACCTC
>JAGBHC010000013.1 GCA_017935625.1 Rikenellaceae bacterium
CAAGGGATACCGTGCCGAGGAGGATGCCTCCACGCTCGACGCCCCCGCCGAAAGCTACGAAGAGGAGGTAATAACCGAAACCCTCCGGCGCATACTGGCCGAGGAGCCGGGCAAGTGGCACGCCACGGTAGCCGAATGGAGCGGCGTGTCGGAGGAGACCACCACCGGCGTACACCGCCTCTACCAGATGCAGGAGCGCGGACAGCTGCTCGTTCCGGCCATCAACGTGAACGATTCGGTAACCAAAAGCAAATTCGACAACCTCTACGGCTGCCGCGAGTCGCTGGCCGACGGTATCAAGCGGGCCACCGACGTGATGATTGCCGGCAAAGTGGCGGTCGTATGCGGCTACGGCGACGTGGGCAAAGGCTGCGCACGCAGCATGAAGGCCTACGGCGCACGCGTCATCGTCACCGAGATAGACCCCATCTGCGCCCTGCAGGCCGCCATGGAGGGCTTCGAGGTGAAGACCGTCGAGGATACGCTCGGCGAGGGAAACATCTACGTCACCACCACCGGCAATTGCGATATCATCACCCTCGAACACATGCAGCGGATGAAGGACCAGGCCATCGTCTGCAACATCGGTCACTTCGACAACGAAATCCAGATGGCCCGCCTCAACGAGTCGGATGCCGTCAAGAGCACCATCAAGCCCCAGGTGGACAAATACACGTTCCCCGACGGCCACGCCATATTCGTGCTGGCCGAGGGCCGTCTGGTGAATCTCGGCTGCGCCACGGGACACCCCTCGTTCGTCATGAGCAACTCCTTCACCAACCAGACGCTGGCCCAGATGGAGCTGTGGCAGCAGCGCGGCCGGATGGAGGTAGGGGTATACCGCCTGCCCAAGCACCTCGACGAGGAGGTGGCCCGTCTCCACCTGGAGAGCGTGGGCGCCCGCCTCACCTGCCTCACCCCCAAGCAGGCCGCCTACATCGGCGTCAGCACCGAGGGTCCCTACAAAGCCGACCACTACCGCTACTAACGGCAGTGCGGCCGCACGACCTGCGAACACCCCGTCCGACCGCCGGACGGGGTGTTTTCATGCCGCATCTCAGGCTCCGCACTCCGGAAACCGAGTTCCCCGCACCCCGGGGAAGCCGCCCCCCGGAGCCGTCGGGACGACAAAAAACCGAGGCCCGCAGTTGCTTTTCTAAAAAATTAAGCCTACTTTTGAAATAAAGAGACCGCATCATGAAAAAGAGAACCACTGCGCGAGCTGTCTGCCTCGCCCTGCTGCTGACCGGATGCGCGGGGTCCGGTGAAAAGAGCGCCCGGAAAGACGACTACTTCCACGGAGACGGGCAAACGGTCGAACTGACGCACACGCCGCTGAAGGGACTCCGCACCGGAGACGGAATCATATGCTGTCCCGAAATCGTCGGCGACAGCCTGCTAATCACCGACCGTTTTCTCGACAGCCGCTACTGGATGAACCGCTTCTCCGTCGCAGGCGATTCGCTCTCCGACCGGGGAGCGTTTCTCCACAACGGCCGGGGCCCGAAAGAGATGATTACATACAGCGGCACCGCTTTCGACAGGCACACCCGCACCCTCTACTTCGCCGAGACTGCCAACGGACGATTCAGGCAACTGACCATCGACCTGTCGCAGGCCCCCGACGCACACACCGCGACCGACCTATGGGAGACGACCGAGATTCCGGCCCGCTTCGGCGTCATCTACGAATCGGTCTGCTGGGCGGCGCCCGACCGGCTGCTCTGCATTCCGCTCGACGACAGCGACTACCTCTTCACCTCAATCGACCTGAGTTCGGGCTCCGCAACGTATCTCGACATGAAGTATCCCGAACAGCTCATGCAGTTCCAGCCGTTCGACCGATACCAGATTCTCAGCTACCGGATGCTCTCCCCGTTCGGCAAGAACCGTTTTCTGGTCAGCTCCCGCACCTCCAAATACATCTTCCTCTTCTCCGTGGAGGGGAACCGGATAAAGGAGCTCGTCCGGCTCTCGGAACAGTTTCCGGTCTACACCCCCACCGACGGCAGCGGCAAATACCCCTACAAGCTGGGCGGGCGTCAGGAGGCGGGATGCAGCGTGCTGGCCGTCACCGACCGCTATGTCTACATCGGATACGACAACCGGTCGCTGGCCGAAACGTGGCAGGAGAGCCACATCGGCAACCAGGTCTCGCTGATAAACGTATTCGACTGGCAGGGCCGATTCGTGACCCGGCTGTCGCTTGACCTGCCCGTAATCGCATTCGCCGTCTCCGACGACGACCGCACGCTCTACGCCACGCACGTGGACACCGAAACCGAAGAGAGCGCCATACTGCGCTACGAGCTGCCTCTCTGAACTTTTCCGCTCCGCCCCCGTTCCTCTGCCGGACGGGGGTTTTCATTCCATCTTTTCCGAAGAACTCCTCGTCGAAGGTCTCCTCTCCGAAACCGGACGTCTGCCCGCGAATAGTCCGCACAAGCCCCCGCAATCGCAATTCGCAATAGGGCTTTCGCTTCTCATCGAACATATTTACATTTGTCCCAAACGAATCGTAGAACGACCGCACGCCGGCCGTGGGCGACAGCGCATTCATTTCTCATCGAATATTACTACATTTGTCTCAAATGAATCGCTTTGCGACCGCACGCCGGCCGTGGGCCGACAGTGCTTTCATTTTTCATCGAATATTACTACATTTGTCTCGAATGAATCGCTTTGCGACCGCACACCGGCCGTGGGCCGACAGTGCTTTCATTTTTCATCGAATATTCGTACATTTGTCTATTATTCATTCAACTCTTCCGAAATCTATGACAATGAAACTTTCGACGCTCGAACTCTGCGCGGCCTTTCTGCTCGCAGCACTGCTTCCGGCTCCGGAGGCCCGCGCCGACCGGCCCGACTCGCTCTACCTCTACACCTATGCCACCGACCGCAACGACGGCCGCGACGGACTCCACTGCGCATGGAGCGCCGACGGCGTGCGATGGAAAAAGATAGGAGACGGTCACGCCTTCGTCAAGTGCGACTACGGACGCTGGGGCTCCGAGAAACGCATGCTCCGCCCCACCCTCTGGCGCGACCCCTCCGGACGATTCCATGCCCTGTGGAGCCTCAACGAACGGAGCGGCACACTGGCCTACACCAGTTCGGACAACCTCATCGACTGGCTTCCCCAGGAGTATCCCGCGCTGATGTCCGACGGCAACTGCCTGCAGCCCGAAGCGGATTTCGACCCCGCAACCGGCCGTCACACCCTCACCTGGCTCTCCGTCGAAGCGGGCGACACGCTCGTCTACGCCTCCTCGACCTCCGACTTCAGGGAGTTCGCCCCGGCCCGTAACGTTCCGGCCCCCGCCCGCACCCGCCGCCTGTCGATTCCCGAACTGGGTCCGGGAGCCACGGGCAATGTATTCCGGGTTCCGGCCGCATTCGTCGAGGCGCTGGAGAACGACGTGGCGGCCCGCCTGTACAAAAGCCGCCTCTATGCCGAAAACGCACGAAGCGACGCCCGCACGCTGGCCGGTCTGCAACCGGTGACGGGCGAACTGACCGTGCGGCCCGAAGCCGAAAAGGCCATCAGTCCGATGCTGATAGGCATCTTCTTCGAGGACATCAGTTCGGCGGCCGACGGAGGCCTCTACGCGGAGCTGATACAGAACCGCGACTTCGAATACGACCCCGCCGACAAACGCGGACAGGACCCCGCGTGGAATGCCCTCCACTCCTGGCGCACGACCGGAGAGGAGATGCGGCTCGCCATCTCGACCGAAGACCCCATTCACCCCAACAATCCCCATTACGCCGTGCTGACCGTCGAACGGCCGGGTGCGGCGCTCGTCAATGCGGGTTTCGACGGCATTCCGCTCGAAAAAGGGGCCCGCTACGACCTGTCGCTCTTCGCCCGCCGACTCTCGGAGCGGAGCGGCTCCCTCGAAGTCGCGCTCGTGAGCGCCGACGGCCGGGTCTGCGCCTCGACCCGGCTCCCCGCTCCCGGCAAGGCCTGGAAAAAGCTGCGTGCCACCCTCACCGCCACCGACGACGCAACGGATGCCGTGCTGACGATTAAGCCCTCGCAGGCCGGAGCGGTGGCCCTCGACATGGTTTCGCTCTTCCCGCAGCGCACCTTCCGCGGCCGGGCCAACGGACTGCGGGCCGACCTGGCGCAAACCATCGCCGAACTGCATCCCCGCTTCGTCCGCTTTCCCGGCGGATGCGTGGCCCACGGCGACGGACTGGAGAACATCTACCGCTGGAAGAACACCATCGGTCCCCTCGAGGCCCGCAAGCCGCAGCGCAACATCTGGGGCTATCACCAGAGCGCCGGACTGGGCTATCACGAATACTTCCTCTTCTGCGAAGACCTCGGCGCCGAACCCGTTCCGGTCATCGCCGCCGGCGTTCCCTGCCAGAACTCCTCGAACCATCCCCGCCTCGGCGGCGGCCAGCAGGGAGGCATCCCCCTGGAGGAGATGGACGACTACATACAGGATATCCTCGACCTGGTGGAATACGCCAACGGCGACCGCACGACCGAGTGGGGCCGCAAGCGCGCCGAAGCCGGGCACCCCGAACCCTTCGGACTCAAATACATCGGCATCGGCAACGAGGACCTTATTTCGGAGGTCTTCGCCGTACGCTTCAAGATGATATACGACGCACTCCGCCAGACCCATCCCGAAATCACGGTCATCGGCACCGTGGGTCCCTTCTACGAGGGCAGCGACTACGACCGCGGATGGGAACTGGCCACGCAATGGGGGCTGAAGACGGTGGACGAGCACTACTACCAAAGCCCCGGCTGGTTCATCCACAACCAGGAGTTCTACGACGCCTACGACCGTTCCAAGCCGCATGTCTACCTGGGCGAATACGCCTCGCAGGGCAACACGCTCTACAATGCGCTCGCCGAGGCGGCCTATCTGTGCGGAGTGGAGCGCAACGGCGATGTGGTGGAGATGACCTCCTATGCCCCGCTGCTGGCCAAGGAGGGACACACGAACTGGAATCCCGACCTGATTTATTTCAACAACACGGAGATTAAACCCACCGCCAACTACCACGTACAGCGCCTGTTCGGCCAGAATAGCGGAACCCGCTACCTCGAAAGTCCGCTCGCGCTCGAGACCGGCAATGCCGATGTCGCCCGACGCGTGGCTTCGTCCGTGGTAATCGACCGGCAGGGCGACCTCATCATAAAGCTGGTCAATATCCTGCCCGCCGAACTCACGCTGCGGCTTTCGATTCCGGCGGAGTTCCGGACCCGCTTCGGGTCACGGGCCGCGACGACCACCCTCACGGGAGAGGCCGCAGAACGCGGCTTCGAACTGCACGATGCGGAAATCGACCTCTCCGCCTCTCCGGAAGTCACCCTGCCCGCCTACTCCCTTTCGGTCATCCGCCTGCCCCGCCTGTCCGAATAGAGCGTGCGGAACGCATCTTTCCGGCCCCGCCCGCTGCCCTTTTCCCGCCGCAGACTCCCGATTCGGAGCTGCGGCGGGTCGTTTTCGTCCGCAAAGGCCTCCGAAGCGAAAAAACAGTCCTTCCGGAATCCGCTTGCTACATCGCTGACTGACAACCGATTGTCAGGAACGCCGTTCGGGCCGGGAGGTTTTTTGCCGTCCGAAGAGAAGATATTTCTTTTTTTTCTTTGCAAATAAGAAATTTTGCCTTACTTTTGTGCCCGTAAAACAGACGGGGTGTAGCTCAGCCCGGTTAGAGTACACGTCTGGGGGGCGTGTTGTCGCAAGTTCGAATCTTGTCACCCCGACTAACCGAGAACCTTGATATTCAATCGAATGTCAAGGTTTTTCACTTTAAATACGTGGCCGGAGCAAGAGATAAGAGCAGTGTACCCTGCCCCCCTGAATTCGAGTCCCCGTTTCGAACGTTGGCAGCGGAACCCCCATACTCTGGGGGGGGCACAATCGGAACACAATCGAAGGTGTCGTCGAGGCAGAGTCGGGAATGCAGTCGCCCCCGACTGTACGGCGGACGACGAAATCTTATCGAACGGACGACATGTCCCCAAGGCCCATTGTACGAAGATTACGGATGGTCGGACCGAAGACGGGAACCGAGCGGGAACTCCTCCCGGGCCGAGCGGGAAGGAGTCAGATATCGGCGGGGTCCTCAACGCACCGCCGGGCTGAATGGGGTCATGTATCGACAGGTTCTACAGCGCATCGGCTTGGCTGGGGGTCATACATCGACAAATTCGTCAGTGTACCGCCGGGTCGAATGGGGTCAGATATCGGCGAGTCCCTCAGCACACCGGCCGGACCGGGTGCGGCGGCATTCATAATATCCCAGATTGTAAAAATAGTCCCGGTATTCGTCGCGGGTCGCAGGACGGGAGTAGCGGTAACTGTCGGGGAGCGGGTGTCGGAACCGGAAACCGTGCAAATCCCGGCTGCTCGACTCCAGGCGGACGA
>JAGBHC010000001.1 GCA_017935625.1 Rikenellaceae bacterium
CGGATTCTAATGCTATCGATTTACTAATAACATCCAAGAAACAATTATGAAAAAACAGATAATGACATTATTGACCGCTTCTCTTCTGCTGGGAACCTCGTGTTCGAGCGACTTTCTGGAGGAGAAGATGGTATCGACCATCACTCAGGACTACTTCGATACTGAGGAGGGTCTCGAACAGCTTATCGTAGGTACTTACGATGCCTTGCGTTGGAAGTACAGCTGGCAGGAGGGTCCGTACTTGTTCCATATCAGTTCCGACGCCGAAATCGCAAGCAATACCGCCATCGACGAATACATGACCAGCGCATGGTCAGCTTCCGGTGCGATGGGTAACACCTGGGCCAACGACCTGCTGGGTTACTATGGAAAGCAGCTGTTGGGCGGTTACCCCATCATCAACAACTGCAACCGTGCCATCGAGTCCATTACCCAGGGCAAGGCAAAAGGCCGTTTCGCTACCGACCCGGCCTACGCCGCACAGCGTCTGTCGGAGGCTTACTTCAACCGTGCATGGGTTTACTACATGATGGTTACCACTTTCGGCGACGTGTACTACAATCCGCACAGCAACAGTTCGCTGCCCGCAGCGTTCAACTATCCCCGTACCACTTCGGAGGAGATTTACAAGCACATGATTGCCGATATGCGCTATGCTTACGACAATCTGCCTCTCTACACCGCATTCAGCGGCACCGAAGGTCGTGAGCGCATCACCAAGGGCGCAGCCGCTCACTTCCTGGCAAAACTCTACCTCCAGCGTGCACAGGCTGCCGAATTCGGTCAGTACCGCAATGCCGACGGCTCCATCGACAACAACAATCCCAATGCATACCTCGGTATGCTCTACAAGGGTAATGTTTCGACCGACCTCGACTCCGCGATTTTCTTCGCAACCCAGGTTATCAACATGGGTTACTCGCTGGCTGACGACTACGCCGACCTCTTCGAGCAGGCCGTAGGCGCTTATCCCTGCGAAAACAACAACGAGATTATTCTTGCAGCCTCTTATGGCCCGAAACTGGCCAACAGCCGCTACGGCATGCGTTTCCAGTGCTACTTCAATTGCAACTACGTACAGGCTCTGTGGGGACTTCCCGGCAAGACCTGGACCTATGGTAATCAGAATGTACGTCTTCGTCAGAACGACTGGGCTTACGACGTCTTCACCGACAAGATGGCCGACTCGCGTTTCGAGAAATCATTCCTTCTCGAATTCAAGGCGCTGCTCTCCACTTCGACTACCGGCGTAGACCAGGAGTACTATACTTACAACGACAGCAAGAACACCACTAAGACCTGGACCGCCGAGGATGCCGCTTACTTCAACGAGCACATCCTGCCCACCTACACCCGCGAGTCGTGGGGCGGCCGCGAGGCCGTTGCCGGCGAGCACAAAATCGGCAAGGGCGACCTGGGTCTGGTATTCCTCGAGAACTCGAAGCAGACCGCCATTCCGCTGGCAGAGGCCAAGGCTCAGCCTTACGTGCTCTATCCCCGCTGGGTGGTAACCGAGGACGGCAAGTACTGGTACCGTCGCAACGGTTACACCGATTACGCCACCAACGACGTAGGTCTGGAGAAAGGTATGGGCATTTCCGCCTGCATCAGCAAGCACAATGACATCAACCGCGAAGGTGTAGGTTCGGAGTACGGCGGTCGCAATGTAACCATGTTCCGTCTGGCCGAAACTTACCTGATTCGTGCCGAGGCCAAGGGCCGCAAGGGCGATTTCCCCGGTGCCATCGACGATATCAACGAGGTACGTCGCCGGGCGGCCTACAAGCCCGGCGAGGAGCGTGCCGAGGTGCTGGCCCGTCTCTATCCCGGTCATGAGACTCTGACCGCAGGTGAGAAGACCTATCCCTACACCGTGGAGAACGACAAGACCAACGCAATGGAAATCGACGCAACCTATTGGGACGGCTCTTCGGCAGCTTCGAAAGCCGAAAATTATCCCGAGCAGGCCAATACCGACCTGAAGCGTTTCGTACACTTCATCTACAATGAGCTTACCCGTGAGGAAGTGGGCGAGTTGAATCTCTACGAAGGCATTCACCATGCAGGTATTCAGGCAGAGCGTATCCTCTGGCACAACCAGATGGCTTCGACCCTGAAAGGACATTGGGATGCTGCCGATAACGTAGACGGCGTTTTGGGCCAGACAGGTGACGGCAAGGGTATGTTCAATCCCGCCATTCACACCTTCAAGCCTTTCCCGCAGACTTTCATCAACATGCTTACCGACGAGAACGGCAAACTGTTGGATGAGGCAGGACGCGCTGCATACCAGAACCCCGGTTATTAAATAGATAGGGCTTTTAAACTTAGGTCGGAGCGGCACCTCCTTCGGGAGCGTGCCGCTCCTTTTTTGTCTTCGCTCCGCATCCGCCCCCTGCGCCCTGCATCCAGCATCCACACCCAACATTCCCCCGCCCGGAAATTCTCTGCCCGGCATCCCGGACGGCAACGGACAGGGACAGACGAAGACAAACAAGGACAGACGGAGACGTACAGAGACGTACAGAGACAATCTTTCCGCAGAAGAGAGACGGGCCCCGACATCGGATAAGGGAAGCGCCGGACGAAAAGAGACAGACGCCATCGGCTCCGAAGCGAGGAGCCGCCGGAACCGGAAAAAACCGAAAGAAATCCGACAGCCGCAAAGACTCCCGGCACGGACATCCCGACGCCCGAGACGCACAGCCGCCGAAAAAAGAGACTCCGAAAGAGACAGACGCCATCGGCCCCGAAGCGAGGAGCCGCCGGAACCGGAAAAAACCGAAAGAAATCCGACAGCCGCAAAGGCTCCCGGCACGGACATCCCGCCGCCCGAGACACGCAGCCGCCCGGAAGCCCTTAGAACGGATATCCGACGCCCACGTGCAGCGCCGTATTCTTGAAACGGAAATTCTCTATCCACCGGTGGCCGGCCGGCAGGTTCGGGTCGTGGAGCCGGATGCCCCAGTCGAAACGCAGAATGGCGTACTTGATGTCGAGGCGCAATCCGAGGCCCGTGTTGAAGCCCAGCTGCTTGTAGAAGCGGTTCAGCTTGAACACCGCCTCCGATTCGTACTCCGCCGGATTGCTCTTGAGGAACCAGATGTTGCCCACGTCGAAGAACAGAGCCCCGTGGAAAATGCCCCACACGGGGAAGCGCATCTCGAGGTTGGCCTCCAGACGGAAGTTGCCCAACTGGGTGGGATAGGCCGAATCGGGCCGCAGGACGGTTCCCGGGCCCAGCGTGCGCACCTGCCAGCCACGCATGCTGTTGCTGCCGCCGGCGAAGAAGAGGCGGTCGAAAGGTATCGAGTTGGAGTTCCCGTAGGAGAGTCCGCCGCCGGCATAGAGCCGATAGGCCACCGAACTCTTCTCCGAGACCATGACATTGTTGCTCAGGCTGGCGTCCAGACGGAAATATTGCGCATAACGGATGCCGAACAGTTTATAGTACTTGTCGCCGTCCTTGTCGTAGGAGGGTTTGGCCAGCCAGTGCGACAACGCATCGATGAGGTTTCCGCGCGTCTCCCAGTTGAGGCGGAAGGCCAGTTCGTTACCCGTCCTGGAGCGCTGCGCGTTCCGGTAGAGGTAGGAGCCGGAGATACCGGCTATAATCTGTTCGGTATAGCTGTTGCGCAGATAGGGATTGGCGATGCTGTCGAAGAACTGCTCGTCGCGATAGTTCAGCTTCACCAGATTGACATCGATGGGCCGCAGCACGAAGGTCGAGTTGCGCCGGTTGCGCCAGCTGTATCCCCACGAGGCGCTCGACAGCACGCGGTGGTAATAGGGCCTGCGCTGCGAGTTTATCGAGAGTTCCACGCGGGTCTGGGGACTGAGGGCCAGGTTGCGGCGATTGACCTTGACGGGACTGATGAACCGCGGGAAGGTCACCGACACCGAACCTCCTATCTCGAAAGCGGTCTTCTTGCGGCCCTTGTTGTAGAATTCGTAACCGGTCGTCAGCGAGACATCGAACAGCTCCACGCCCCGCAGCATGTTGCGGTTCTGATAGCTGAGCGTCGCATTGATGCCGTTGTAGCTCGACGTGGTGCTGGCCTGCAAGGCTATCGAATAGCTCTGGCGCAAGGCCGGCGTGCAGAGGATGGAGCAGTCGAGGTAGCCCTCGCGGGTGGTGGGGCCGCTGCCCGGCACATACTCCGCAATCCGCTCCTCGGTCACCCGGTCGCTGCCGGGGAGTTCGGTTCCGCCCACATAGTTAATCAGATTCTGGTCGTCGGCCTCGCGTGCCGTGAAGACGATTCCCGCGCTGCGGAAATAGCCCATGCCCATGATGGCGTCGTAGGTCTGCTGCACCTTGCCGGCATCGTACACCGCATTGGGATAGAGCTGCACCACCTTGCCCAGCACCTTCCGCCGCACCCGGGGGCGCGAACGCGGTTTGAGCTTCTCGTACACCACGTGCAGCCCGTGGAAGTCGAGCGTGTCGAGCCGGCTGCGGAACGTGCTGTCGGTCAGCGAGACGGAGGGATTGTAACCGGGGAATATCGACACGTCGCCGATGCGGTAGACCGTGTTGTTGTCGTATATCGGCGCCCCCTGCTGGTCGTAACCCGCCAGATGGCGCTTGACGACCATCTTCACGGCGGCCGTGTGGCCTCCGGCGGTGGTATCGACGTCGTAGCTGATGTTATTGACCGAGAAGTTGTAATAGCCCCGGTCCTTGAGGTAATCGGTGATGCGGCTCCGCTCGCGGTCGAGCACCCCGATGTCAAACACCTCGCCCACCCGCACCAGCGAAGAGGCCGTGTCGCGCAGGATGACATTCCCCACGAAGGGGTCGCGGAACTCGTATCCGAACGTCGATATGCGGTAGGGCTCGCCCTGGTCCGAAACATACTTCACCACGGCCCGCTTGCGCGGCAGGGTATCGACCACCGCCTCCACCCGCGAATCGAAGAAGCCGCGCGAGTCCATGTAGGTCTTCAGGTTGGCCAGCGACTTGTCTATCTCCCCGGCGCTGACCAGCACCGGCTCCTGCCCCACCTTGCGCTTGAAGCGGTTCCAGGCGTTGTTCTTGGTCGAGTCGGCCGTGGCATACATCCACACCGACAGATACATGCCCAGAAACCGTTTGTTGGGCGACTGTTTCAAGTAGGGCTCCAGCTCTTCCGGCGTGATGCGCTCCTGCTTGGACAGCCTGCGGTCGGGCTCAATCTCGTTCTTCTTGAGAAGATACTCCCCGTCGGGGATGTAGCGGGTAATGCTGCACGCACCGAACAGCAGCACGCACACCGCGACGACCGGGATTTTCGACAGACAACGGAGCATCTTCAAAGCGGGATTCGATTCGGTCAATGATTCCAGAAACGCTGTTTCTCGAGCACCGCGAGCAGCGCTTTCGAGAAGGTCACGCCGTCGGCGGCCGTATAGCGCCGTTCGGTGAAAATCCGGGCCAGATTGGGCAGTCCGTTCTCCTCCAGCAGCCGCTGCGTCTCGGGCAGCGCCTCCTTTTCGGCCCAGAAGCGGTCGATGCTCTCGGGCGTGTACTCCCGGTAACGCTCCTCGTGCACCACGGCCTCCAGGGGCAGGCGGTCGGTCAGCGGCACCTCCCCGTCGGGATATCCCATCACCACCGTGGTCACCGGCACCACCCCTTCGGGCAGATGCAGCACCTCGATGATTCTGTCGGCCGTGTAGAGGGTCGTCCCCAGGAAACAGACACCCAGCCCGTGGGCCTCGGCCTGCGTGGCCACATTCTCGGCAGCCAGCATGGCGTCCACCACTCCGTTCACGAACCACATGAAGTTGTCGTAGCCCGGTTCGGCGCCCCGCTGCCTGCACCATGCGGCGAAACGGTGCGTATCGGCGCAGAAGGTAATCACCACGGGCGCCTGCGTCACCATCGGCTGGCCGAAGTGACACGGCAGCAGCTCCTGTTTCACCTCCGGGGTGCGGGTCACCACCATGCTGTAAAGCTGCATGTTGCCGCAGGTGGATGCCCGGGTTCCGGCGCTGAGAATGTCGCGCAGCACCTCCTCCTCCACGGGACGGTCCCCGTATTTTCTGTAAGACCTGTGTTCTCTGAACTCCTTAATCATAGCTTTCGATTTACGCCGCAGCTTGCGGCCTGCAAATATACGCAGTATATTCGATGAAAAAAACAGCGGAGCCGGGCCCCGCTCTCCGTTTGCGGCGGCACGGCCGGTTTTTCGTTCCGGACATGCGCAGATTCCGACGAAAAACGGCGGCACGGCCGGCCGAACCCGGTGTGCGGACGCATTCGCGGTTCGCCCGAGACAAAGATACGAATTCCCCGCGGAAACGGAAGCCGCCGCCGGCAAAATAAAAACGTTCGTGCCGAAAATATAACGATATTTTACATATCTTTGTCCTCGGACGGCTCAAAAAAATCCGACGACCATGATTCTTGATTTCAGTAAATACGAGGGCGCGGGCAACGACTTCGTGCTGGTGGACGGCCGCGAAGGGAACGTCGAACTCACCCGCGAAGAGACGCAGGCCCTGTGCGACCGCCATTTCGGCATCGGCGCCGACGGGCTGATGATACTCGGCCGCAGCGACCGGGCGGACTTCTCGATGCGTTATTTCAACTCCGACGGACGCGGGGCGGAGATGTGCGGCAACGGAGCCCGCTGCATCGCCCTGTTCGCCCATCACCTGGGCATAGGCGGCGAGCGCAAACGGTTCGAGGGGGCCGACGGCATGCACACCGCCCGCGTCGAAAGCCTGAGCCACCATGCGGGGACCGTCACCATCGGCATGCGCGACGTGGAGCGCGTCGAGCACGGCGACGGCTACCTGTTCCTCGATACGGGAGTGCCCCACTACGTAGCCCCGTGTGACGACCTGCGCGGAGTGGACGTACACACCCGCGGAGCGGCCGTGCGCTACGACCCGCGGTGGAGCGCCACGGGTGGCACCAACGTCGATTTCATGCAGCTGCTCGCCGAGGGGCGCATCGCCGTGAGGACCTACGAGCGGGGCGTGGAGGGCGAGACGCTGGCCTGCGGCACGGGAGCCACGGCGGCGGCCATCGCGGCGCACCTGCTCACCGGCGGCCTGCGGACCCGGTTCGAAGTCGGCGTCGAAGGCGGTCTGCTGGAGGTGTGGTTCACCCCCTGCCCCGACGGACGCTTCCGGGAAATCCACCTCAAGGGACCGGCCCGCAAAGTTTTCGAAGGACGGATAGACACGAACAATTTTGCAAAAAAGTAGTTCCCGCCGTGCGGTTTTCACGAAAAAATGGCTAACATTGCACTCTGATTCGAACCGTGCAAACGGCTATCGACAAAAGCGGTTTTACAGACTTTTTTCAGGCTGCAATGAAATCAAACAAAGAGTTCCGGGGCAAGGGCAACGCGGCCGACTCCGGAGATTCCATCAGACGGGCGCAGAAACTGGAGCCCATCCGCAAAAGCGGCAAAGAGCGGCACGCCCTCTACGGCAAATTCCACGAAGAGGAGGAGGAGGACGACTACTCCGACTACAAACGCAAGGAGTCGGTTTTCGACTACTTCGACGACGAGGAGGAGTCCGAGGAGGAGACCTTCGAAGAGGACGAGGAAGAAGAGGAGGACGACTCCCGCGAGGAGTAGCTCCGCAGGCCGCGGAAAAAAAGGCGCCGATTCGATGAAAATATCCATTATCATAGCCACATACAACCGGGGGCACGAGTTGATGCGCACGCTCGCCTCGCTGCTCTCCCAGAGCCTGCCTGCGCAGGAGTGGGAGGCGGTGGTGACCGACAACAACTGCACCGACGACACGCAGGCGCTCTTCGCACGTTTCTGCGAGGAGCATCCCGGCTACAACCTGCGGCTGCTCACCGAGAGCCGTCAGGGGCTCTCGCCCGCCCGCAACCGGGCCATCGGGGCGAGCCGCGGAGCCATAATCGCGGTCATCGACGACGACGAGGTGGTGAATGCCGATTTCGCACGGGCCTACGTGGAGTTTTTCGACAGCCATCCCGAAGTGGAGGTCTGCGGCGGCAAAATCGTACCCCGCTACGAGTGTCCCGTTCCTGCCTGGCTCTCGCCCTATGCCGAACGCCCCATCGCCGGACCGCTCGATATGGGCGACACGCCGCGGCCGTTCCGCGGCGGCCGCTATCCGGGCGGCGGCAACATGGCCGTGCGCCGCAGCGCCCTGGAGCGGGCGGGCATGTTCAACCCCGAACTGGGACGGACGGGCAGCAACCCCACGGGCGGCGAGGAGAAAGACCTCGTGCGACGGATTACGGCGTCGGGCACGCCGGCCTGGTATGTTCCCGGAGCCGTGATATGGCACCTCATTCCGCCCGCCAAGCTCACCGCCGACTACTTCGACCGCCTGACGCTCGGCGTCGGACGCAGCGAACGGGTCCGCAGCAAGAGCGAGGGCAGCTTCGGGCGCAGACTGGCGGCCGAGCTCGTCAAGTGGGGCGGGACCCTGGTGCTCGCGGCCGGTTACCGGCTGCGCGGCCAGGCACCCAAAGGCGCAGCCCTGATACGCATGCGCCGCCGCATCACCGCCGGACTGCTGGGCCGATAGCCCCCTCCCGCCACCTTCGGACACCGGAGGAGGAACCCGAGCCGGGAGAACCGAGGGGCAGCGAAAAGAGAAGAGGCCAAAAGACCGGGCAAGACAAACCGAACAGGCAAGAGCCGGACCCTCCCGCCACCTTCGGACACCGGAGGAAGAACCCGAGCCGGAAGGACCGAGGGGCAGCGAAAAGAGAAGAGGCCAAAAGACCGGGCAAGACAAACCGAACAGGCACGAGCCGGAGTCCGCACCGTCGGGGGTTTCCGGGCGCCGACGACCGACGGACAAAACGACTTATGGAACAGTTCATGATAGCGAACGGATGTGCGCTGCGGGTCAGCGACACACCCCGTCAGACCAAATTCAAACCCACCCAGACGCCCCCCACCGAGGACAAGGGCGTCATCGTGCTGCTGCACGGCTACCTCGAATCGCTCGACGTGTGGGAGGAGTTCACCAAGTTGCTCACGCCGCAGGCCCGCGTGGTAGCCATCGACCTGCCGGGACACGGCGTCTCCGAAGTCAAGGGCGAGGTACACACCATGGCCTTTCTGGCCGATACGCTCCGGGCGGTGCTCGACCGTCTCGGCGTGGAACGCTGCACCGTGGTGGGACACTCCATGGGCGGCTACGTGGCTCTGGAGTTTCTGAACCGTTACCCCGAACGGGTCTCGGCGCTGGTGCTTTTCCACTCCACCCCCAACCCCGACACGGAGGAGAAGAAAAACGACCGGCAACGGGAAATCGCCGTCATCGACTCGGGGCGCAAGGAGCTGCTCACCCACTCGGCGGAAAAAGGTTTCGCGGCCGACAACCGCAAACGGTTCGCCGACGAAATCGAGGGGCTGGCGCTCCAGATTTCGCTTACCGAGGACGAGGGCATCAAGGCCCTGCTGCGGGGCATGTGCGCCCGCGAGGACCGCAACCGGACGCTGAGCGAGAGCCAAGTGCCCCAGCTCTTCATTCTCGGGGCCAAAGACGAATACATCACCCCGCCGGTCGCCGAACGGATGACGGCCCGCCACCCGCAGGCGCAGGTGTGCATGCTCTGCGAATCGGGACACATGGGCTTCATCGAACAGCCCGCCGAGGCTGCGGCCGCCCTGCTCGGCTTCATCCCCACCGTCGGTGTCATCGCCCCGGCGGCCGAATAGGTTCCGCTACTCGGCCCGCTGCCAGCTCACACGCCGGAGCACCGCGTCGAACATATCGAAAGCATAGAAAGAGTCGCCGTCGGCACAAAGCGAACCGCTGTTTCCGGGCAGGGTCATCACCGCCTCGGGCGACAGCCCTCCCCGCCGGTAGCGGAACGTGAAGACCAGATTCGACACACCCCCGTACTTTCGTCCGCGCGTGTCGTTCATCAGCAGACAGATGCGGTCGCCGTCCGCGCAGGCGTCATTGACCGCCACCATCACGGCCCCGGCCGGCATCCGCGCCGCCTGCTCGCCGTAACTGCGCCAGCACTCGTCGAAAACCGCTCCCTGCCGGCAATCGTAACGCTCCGTCAGCGCCCCTTTGCGCAGGTCGTAGACCTCGATGAAGGGAGCGCTGCCCGAAACCAAAGCCAGCCGGCTGTCGGGCAGGGGCAGCACGGCGCACCCTGCGCGCGGCGTTTCGCTCTGCGCATCGTCCGGAGCGACCCGCTCCGTCACACGGCCGGAGCCCGGGTCCAGCTCTACGACGGCCCCCGCGGAGGTCGAATAATAAATCCGGCCGCCGCTCCACACGAACCGGCCGCCCGAAGGCATGTACCCCGCGGGAACGGCGACGAAGCGGCCGTACTCTCCCGCCAGCGAATAGATTTTGAACCCCGGAGCGCTCTGGTCGAGCACCGCCACGCTGTCGCCGCACGCAAAGAGCTGCGAGGCGCCCGTCAGCTCCTGCGGCCCGCGGCCGGACCGCCCGATGAAGTTGCGCAGACGCATCTCTGCGTCGAGCCGCACCGCCTGCTGGCGGCTGCGGTCGAGCATCACCACATCGTCTCCCGCCCGGTTGAGACTGAGCACCATGGGACTGAAATAGAGTCCCTCGCCCAGCGAATCCACGCTCGCTTCCTGAGTCACTTCCGCCGCTGCGGGCTGCACCTGAAGCCGGGGAGCGCCGCACGCAACCGCTGCGGCGAGCGCCCATGCCAAAATGAAATATCGGTTCATAAGATAATGCATATCGAATCGTTTTACTATCCGGACACCCCCGCTATTTCCGTCTCATGGTCTGCGCCCGGCGGCGGGTCATCTCCCGGGCATACGCCTCGGCGCCGTGCTGCCTGATGTAGGCGATGCAGGCTTCGCGGTCGGAGTTGAACAGCCACCCGAACAATTTGCCGACCCAATTGGAGTAGGTCTTGCACCGGGCCACCTCCATGTCGCATGCGGCACAGCTCTCCAGCCCCTTGTCCGCGCAACAGCGCCGGATTCCGCACCAGCTCGCCCGCTCGTTCCGCCGGCATCCGGGGCACTTCCCGGTCCGGAATTTCCGGCACGCGCCGCAATAGAGCCCGCACCGGGCTATCGCCTCTCTGTCTACAACTATCTCTTTCATAAGCATATCCTCTTTTTAAAACACTCCACGCTCCGTCTCCCGCTACCGGACCTCCTCGCCGAGCAGCGTGGCCGACGAGCAGGAGGTGACCTTCACCCGCACGTAGTCGCCCGCACGGTGGTCGCCCTTGTCGAAGACTATCACCTTGTTCTGGGAGTTGCGGCCGAAAATACGGTCGGCGCTCCGCTTGGAGTCGCCCTCCACCAGCACCTCGAACACCTTGCCCACGTCGCGGCGGTTGCTCTCCAGCGAGAGTTCGTTCTGCAGATTGATGATTTCGGTCAGACGGGCGTTCTTCACCTCCTCGCCCACGTCGTCGGGCATGTGGCGGGCTGCCCGCGTACCGGGACGCTCCGAGTATTTGAACATGTAGGCGAACTCGTACCCCACCTCGCGCATCAGCGAAAGGGTCTGCCGGTGGTCCTCCTCCGTTTCGCCGCAGAAGCCGGCGATGAGGTCGGTGGTGATGGCGCAGTCGGGCAGCAGGCGGCGGATGGCCGCAATGCGGCCGAGGTACCACTCGCGCGTGTACTTGCGGTTCATCAGCTCCAGCATGCGGGTGCTGCCCGACTGGGCGGGCAGGTGGATGCAGCGGCAGATGTTGGGCATCGAGGCCATCGTCTCCAGCAGCCGGTCGCTCATGTCCTTGGGATGCGAGGTGGCGAAACGGACCCGCAGCAGCGGACTCACCGACGCCACGCGGCGCATCAGTTCCGGGAAATCGACCTGCCCCTCGCCGTCGGACCAGCGATAGGAATTGACGTTCTGGCCCAGCAGGGTCACCTCGCGGTAGCCGGCGGCGAAGAGCGCTTCGGCCTCGCGCAGGATGGTGCGCGGGTCGCGGCTGCGCTCGTTGCCGCGGGTGTAGGGCACCACGCAGTAGGAGCACATGTTGTTGCATCCGCGCATGATGGCGATGAAGGCGCTCACGCCGTTTTTGTCGAGCCTCACGGGCGCAATCTCGGCATAGGTCTCCTCGCGGCTCAGCTGCACGTTGATGCCCTTGCCCCCCTCGTCGGCCAGACGCACCAGCCGGGGCAGGTCGCGGTAGGCGTCGGGGCCCGCCACGATGTCCACCTCGCCGCGCTCGGCGAGCTGCTCCTTGAGCCGTTCGGCCATGCACCCGATGACGCCTATCAGCAGGTGGGGTTTGCCCTTGCGATAGCGCTTGAGCTCCTGAAGCCGGCCCCACACCCGCTGCTCCGCGTTGTCGCGCACCGAGCAGGTGTTGATGAGAACGACATCGGCCTGCTCGACACGTTCGGTGTAGACGAAGCCCTCGTCCTGAAGAATCGAGACCACGATTTCGCTGTCGCCCACGTTCATCTGGCAGCCGTAGGTCTCTATATACAATTTCCGTCCCTCACCCGTAAGAGGGCGCATACGCGATATATCCATTGCTTTCGTTTTATGTTCCGAATACGATTCAGGCGCCGGACTCCCGAAACCGGAAGCCGGCGCCTGCAAAGGTAATAAATAATCGGGGCAATACCGCATCCGGACCGCGGCCGCGACACGCTTCCGCGCCCCGCCCGTCAGTTCATCTTCTCGGGAAACGCCTTGAATCCCTCGCCGTAGGTCTCGCCCGCATCGACAATCACCACGAATGCCTGGGGGTCTATCTTCATAATCCGGTCGCGCACGGTGAGAATCTCGCGGCGGCTGACCACCAGAAAAATCATGTCCTTCTCGTTGCGGGTATACATTCCCTGACTCTTTACATAGGTGGCGCCGCGCTCCATCTCCTCGAGGATGAAGCGGCGCAGCGCTTCGTGCTTCTCGCTGATGATGAAGAGCAGCTTGTCGTTGCTGCGCACGTCTATCACCCAGTCCAGCACCTTGGCGGAGATGTAGATGGAGATGAGCGAATAGAGCGGCAAGGTGGGGTCGGCGCCGCCGAAGCCCACCAGCACGACGATATTGCACATCACCACGAACGAATCGGCCATCATCACGCCGTTGGCGAACTTGACGTGCATGTACTTGTTGAGTAGCATGGCCACGATGTCGGTGCCGCCCGTGGTGGCCTGCATCCGCACCACCAGACCCACGCCCGCGCCTATCAGCACGGCGCCGAAGATGCTGGCCAGGAAGAGGTTTTCGCTCAGGTCGAGGTGTCCGCCGAGCAGGGTCTGGGGAGTCTGCAACGCCACGTCGGGATAAGAGAGGTAGGTCAGCACGAGCATGGCCGCGGGAGTGTACATGGCCGCGAAGACGGTTTTGGCCCCGAACACCCGTCCGAACACCCGGAATCCTATCAGCAGCAGCGGGATGTCCATCATGTATCCGAACCACCCCACCTGTATCGAGGGGAAGAGGTAGTGCAGCACGATACCCATGCCGTAGACACCGCCCGGGGTGATGTTGTAGGGGTTCATGAAATAGACGAAACCGGCCGCCATGACGGTGCATCCGAGCAAAATGGTCAGCCACGGCTTCCAGAACGAGAACGAACGGAGTTCCCTGCCGAGAGTTTTGAAATCCATAGAAGAGAGTCTCTGAAAAAAATTATCCGGTGCTTCTCCTGCCGGGAAACACCCTACCGGTGCGGGAGCGGACCGACGGAGCGGCCCCGCCCGCATTTGTCAAAAATTGCAACAAAAGTAAAAAATTCTGTTATTTTTTCAAAACCGGAAACCTCTTTTTTACGAAAAATTTCTGACACGAAAAACCCGCCCTCAGATACCCCAGAGCGGTTTTTTCGCCGTTTCGGCCCCGAAAAAATCCCGCAGCGCCCGCTTTTCGCCCGAAAAAAGAGGAAAAATAAAAAATAAAGACAAAAAATTTGCGAGACAAAGAGGATAGTTCTATATTTGTTCGGAACAAAACCCTCCAAAACAAGTAAAACTAAAATTCCAACACAGTCGAACACATGGCAAGGAGTAAAACGAAAAACAAACTGGAGCTAACAAAAGCCGAGCAGGAAATCATGCAGTTGATTTGGGCCAAAGGCCGTGTATTGATACACGACATTCTGGCGGACATGCCCGAACCCAAGCCCGCTTACAACACAGTCTCCACGTTCGTGCGCATTCTGGAAAAGAAAGGTTTCGTCAATCACAAGGCATACGGTAAAACTTACGAGTATTTCCCCGTCGTAGACCGCGAGGAGTACACCAGCCACTATATGAACACCGTCCTGAAGAACTTCTTCAACGGTTCCGTCAGTCAGATGATGTCGTTCTTCTCGCAGAAAGAGCAGATTTCGGTGAGCGAAGCCGACGAAATCATCGAACTGATGAAATCGTCCAAAAACCAGCAGTAAGGCCGCCGGGGCGGCATGGCCCCGGAACACACGGCGCCCGGCCAGGGTTTCATGATTTTATGCAAACGAGGGTTTTATGCACTCCCGACAAGAGTGCAGCGAGAATTTTTTGTCTCAACCCAAAAAACGAAACGATAATGAAAGAAATCTGCATCTATCTGACCGAAAGCATCCTTTTCGCCGGAATATCGCTGCTGCTTTATAAGACGGCCATCGAAAGCCGCTTCTCGTTCCGCTCCTGCCGCCGCTATCTGGTGGGCGCCGCCCTGCTGTCGGTCATCATGCCGGCATGCAAAATCCCGATATGGCCGGGCGAGGTGATTTACTACACCGCCGGCCAGAGCCCTGCGGCCGGAACGGCCGCTTCCGCCGCACCCGCCGTTCCGGGCCTCTGCATCGCCTGCTACCTGGCCGTCACGGCCGTCATACTGACCATGCTGTGCGCCGGTCTCTGCCGCATCCTCCGTCTCAGGAAAAACGCCAGCATCGAACATCACGGAACCTACCGCATCATCGAGAATCCCCGGGTCTCGGCCCCCTTCTCCTTCTTCGCAGACATCTTCCTCGGTCCGGACTACTGCGCCGACGAACGCCGGCACATCGTCGAACACGAATGCAGCCATATCCGTCACCGCCACACGGCCGAAAAGCTCGTCATGGACCTGCTGCGCGCCCTGCTGTGGATAAATCCGTGCCTGTGGATGCTCCGCCGCAAACTCTCCGAAGTCCATGAGTACGAAGCCGACCGCGACGCCCTCGACTCGGGATGCGACGCCGAGCAGTATCGCGTGACGATTTTCCGGCACCTGTTCGGAGTCGAACCCGAAATGGCCGCCAGCGGACTGCGCGGAACCCTGACCAAGAAACGATTCGTCATGATGAATCGCCGGACCGACCGGCGCACGCCGCGGGTGCGCCAGGCCCTGGTGGGACTGGCTCTGGTCGTCCTCTCGGTTTCGGTCTCCTTCTCCGCCGGCTCGCCCCGATACCTGCCGCACCCCCAGCAGCCGGACGCCCCGGAGCTGGACTACGTTTTCACCCAGGAAGATGAGATAACAGAGGACTCCGCACGGCAATCCGAACCGAAGGGAGCAATCGACGAGGAGGTGATTTTCGTCGTCAAGCCGAAAACCGAGAGGACGGAGAACGTCGTGCGTTCCGCGACGGGCCACCTCAGGAAAACGGCCCTGGCGGCGCCCGATACCCGGTCCGCCTCCGCCGAGCCATCCGAGAAAAACAACTATCCCGCCCAATTCGTCGGCCAGTGGACCCTGACCGAATCGTGGTCCGGAAACAGCTCCGCAACCCTGCCCGCAGGACACATCGGATAGTAGGAGGCAGACCGGGCAGTCTCCGGCGGAACAAGTTCCCGCACCGGAGGTTTGCAATTCTCGCCCGTTTGTCGTATATTTGTATCCTACTTAAACCTTTGTCATGATTCTTTTAAGCATCATTCTGATTGTCGTTGCCTATCTGCTCGGCTCCATTCCGAGCGCCGTATGGATAGGCAAGAAATATTACGGTATCGACATCCGCGAACACGGCAGCCACAACGCCGGAACCACCAACATGCTGCGGGTGCTGGGACGCCGGGCCGCCCTGCCGGTCTTCGTTATCGACGTCTTCAAGGGATTCGTAGCCGTCACCACGGCCGACCTGTGGCTCTACATCGAGCCCAACGACACGTTCAACGTCTACAATCTCAAAATCGCACTCGTCTTCGCCGCCGTGCTGGGACACATCTTTCCCCTCTTCGCCGGTTTCAAGGGCGGCAAGGGCGTGGCCACGCTGGCCGGAGCCGTGCTGGGGGTCTATCCGCCGGCCGTGCTGCTCTGCCTGGCCGTGTGGGTGGTCGTCCTCATGGCTTCGCACTACGTGTCGCTGAGCTCGATGATTGCCGGGTGCATGTTTCCCGTCTTCATCCTCATGTTCCCGAAAACCAACGGCAGCATTCCGCTCGTCGTCTTTTCGTGCGTGATTGCCGTGCTGCTCGTACTCACCCACCGCAAGAACATCGCCAGGCTGCGTGCCGGCACCGAATCCAAAATCTACATCTGGAATCCCCGGCGCGTCAAGCTCCAGGAGATACGCCGCCAGCGGGCCGCCGGACAGCCCGACACGCAAACGCCGCAACACGCCCCGCAGACGACCGCTCCCGCCGACCGGACGCCCCGGGAGTAAGACGCCGGCATCTCCGCACGCCTCCCTGCGTCCGGGGTATGTATTTTGCCCCTCTCTTCCCGCAACACATCCGCCGGCGCCATCCGTGGGCGACGCAACGGAACAAAAAAAAAGACGATTATGCTGCAAGACAACCTGATAAAGATATACGAGAAGTGCTTCCGCGAGAACCTCGCCCTGCCGGCACTGACCGACTACTTCAAAAAGGAGACCTTCTCCTATTACGACATGGCCAAGGAGATTGCCAAGCTCCACCTGCTGCTGCGCGAGGCGCACATTGGGCAGGGCGACAAAATCGCCCTCATCGGCCGCAACAACCCCCGGTGGTGCATCTGCTATCTGGCGACCATCACCTACGGAGCCGTCATCGTCCCCATCCTCCAGGACTTCAACGCCAACGACATCCGGCACATCATCAACCACTCCGACAGCCGCCTGCTGTTTCTGGGCGACAACTTCTGGGACCTCATCGACCCCGAACAAATCGAGCAGGTCGAGGCGGTCTTTTCGCTCACCGACTACCACTGCATCTACGAGCGCACCGGCACCCGGCTGACCCGCTTCCAGGAGGAGCGCGACAAACGCTACCGGGCCCGCTACAAACGCGGATTCTCGGCCAAAGACATCTCCTATCCGGAGGTGCCCAACGACCAGGTCGTCCTGCTCAACTACACCTCCGGCACCACCGGTTACAGCAAAGGGGTGATGCTGACGTGCAACAACCTGACGGGCAACGTGATATTCGCCCTCGACCAGAACATTTTCGGACCCGGCATCCGCATCCTCTCCTTCCTGCCGCTGGCCCACGCCTACGGATGCGCGTTCGACTTCCTCTCTCCCATCGCCATCGGCGCCCACATCACCCTGCTGGGACGCATCCCCTCGCCGAAGATTCTCATGGAGGCGATGGGCGAAGTGAAACCCCACATCATCTGCTGCGTGCCGCTGATTCTCGAGAAAATCTATCGCAAACAGATACTCCCCATGCTCGACAAGCGGGTGATGAAGATGGCCCTGCGCCTGCCGCTGCTCGACACCACCATCTACGCCCAGATGCGCCGCAAGCTGCTGGCCGCATTCGGCGGCGAGGTGGAGATGTTCATCGTGGGCGGCGCTCCGATGAACGAAGAGACCGAGGAGTTCCTGCTCAAAATCAAGTTCCCGCTCACCATCGGCTACGGCATGACCGAATGCGCCCCCATCGTCAGCTACTCCCACTGGACGGAGTTCAAGGCGGGCTCCTGCGGCCGCTACTTCAGCAAACACCTCGAACTGAAGATAGACTCGCCCGACCCCGAACGGGTGGCCGGCGAAATCATCCTGCGCGGCGAACACGTCATGAAGGGATACTACAAGAACGAACAGACCACCGCCGAAGTGCTCGACGCCGACGGCTGGCTCCACACGGGCGACATGGGCACCCTGGATGCCGACGGAACGCTCTACATCCGCGGCCGCAGCAAGACCATGATACTCGGCCCCAGCGGACAGAACATCTACCCCGAAGAGGTGGAGGCCAAACTCAACACCCTCTACTGCGTGCTCGAGTCGCTGGTGGTGGAGCGCGACGGCAAGCTGGTGGGACTGGTGGTGCCTGACTACGAACAGGCCGACAACGACGGCATCTCGACCGGCGAGCTGCCCGAACTGATGAAACGCAACCTGGCCGAACTCAACGGCATGGTGGCCTCCTACGAGCAGCTTTCGCAGCTAATCATCTACCCCACCGAGTTCGAAAAGACCCCCAAGCGCAGCATCAAGCGCTATCTCTACTCGCTTTAACGCCGTTCCTCTCAGCGGAATCGCCCATCCTCCGCGGCCCCTACCCGCCGGCGACGCACTCCGCCGCCGATGCCGCGGCCGGGACAAGCACCACCCCCCAACCGCGGCGACAAAGCCCGCGACCGGGATGGACCGGCGGCAAAGCCTCTTCCGAAGCAAGCACGGTGAAAGACGTGAAGAGGAGAAATAGGGAGACGCGACAGACTCGCGCCTCAACAGCCGCGGCGACAAAATCCGCGGCTGGGATGAGCCCGGCGGCAAAGCCTCTCCCGAAGCAAGCGCGGTGAAAAATGTGAAGAGGAGAAATAGGGAGACGCGACAGACTCGCGCCTCAACAGCCGCGGCGACAAAATCCGCGGCTGGGATGAGCCCGGCGGCAAAACCTTTCCCGAAGCAAGCACGGTGAAAAATGTGAAGAGGAGAAATAGGGAGATGCGACAGACTCACGCACCTAACAGCCGCGGCGACAAAACCCGCGGCTGGGATGAACCCGGCGGCAAAGCCTCTCTCAAAGCAAGCGCGGTGAAAGACGTGAAGCGGAGAAATAGGGAGACGCGACAGACTCGCGCACCCAACAGCCGCGGCGACAAAACCCGCGACCGGGATAAACCCAGCGGCAAAACCCGCGGCCCCAACGCCCGATTTTTCCGCGCCCCCCGAAGACAAAAGTTCCGCCCGTTCGATGGAAACGGGCGGAACTTTTTTGCTTGCACCGGATACGGCCGCTACCACACGATGGGCTCTTTGCCCACGCTCTGCAGGTAGCGGTTGGCGGCGGAGAAATGGCGGCATCCGAAGAAACCCCGGTAGGCCGAAAGCGGCGAAGGATGCACCGCCTTGAGCACACAGTTGCGCGAAGCGTCCACCATCGCCCCCTTGCGTTGCGCATAGCTGCCCCACAGCATGTAGACGACCCCCTGCTTGCGGGCGGCGATGGCCGCCACCACGGCATCGGTGAAACGCTCCCACCCGCGGTCGGCGTGCGAAGCCGCCTGGTTGGCACGCACCGTCAGCACCGAGTTGAGCAGCAGCACCCCCTGCTCGGCCCAGCGGTCGAGATTGCCCGTCGGGGGAACCGGCGTATGCACGTCGTCGGATATCTCCTTGAATATGTTCTGCAGGCTGGGAGGAAACGGCACCCCGTCGCCCACCGAGAAGCAGAGGCCGTTGGCCTGTCCGGGACCGTGGTAGGGGTCCTGACCGATGATGACCACCTTGAGCTTCTCCACGGGACACTTGTCGAAAGCGCGGAAGATGTTGCTTCCGCGCGGATAGACGGTCGTCGTCGCATACTCGCTGCGCACGAACTCGACCAGCTGGCTGAAATAGGGTTTGGCGAACTCTCCGGCGAGCAGTTCTTTCCAATCTGCGGCGATTTTCACATCCATGGCTTACAGCAGGCTTTCGATTACGGATTCCAAGTCTTTCAGATAGAGCATGTTGGGGCCATCGCTAAGCGCCTTGTCGGGGTCGGGATGCACCTCGAAGAAGTAACCGTTGGCCCCGAACGCCTTGGCCGCCAGGGCCATCGCCGGCACGAACTCGCGGTTGCCGCCCGTTTTGCCGCCCGCGGCCCCGGGACGCTGCACCGAGTGGGTGCAGTCCATCACCACCCGGTCGGTGATGCGCAGCATGTCGGGTATGTTGCGGAAATCGACCACCAGGTTGTTGTAGCCGTAGATGTTGCCCCGTTCGCACAGCCACACGTCGGGATTGCCGCTCTCGCGCACCTTCTGCACGGGATAGAGCATGTCGGCCCCCGAGAGGAACTGCGCCTTTTTGATATTCACCGTCTTGCCCGTCTTCGCCGCCGCCACCAGCAGGTCGGTCTGGCGACAGAGGAACGCGGGAATCTGCACGATGTCCACCACCTGCCCCACGGCTTCGGCCTGACAGGATTCGTGTATGTCGGTGGTCACGGGCAGCCCGTAGCGGCTCTTTATGTCGGCAATCATGGCCAGCCCCTTCTCCAGCCCCACTCCGCGATAGGAGCGGATGGAGGTGCGGTTGGCCTTGTCGAACGACGCCTTGAAGACAATCTCCACATTCAGTTTGCGGCGCAGCCTCACCAGCTCTTCGGCCACGCGCTCCAGCAGTTCGGCACTCTCGATGACGCACGGTCCTGCTATAAATATCGGTTTGCTTTTATCGAACATAATGACGTATGATTTTGTTATCCATTGTTTTAGACTCAAAACAGGCGCTCCGCGCCCCGTTCCGTTCCGGACAGGGAGCGCTTCGCGCAATGTAAAATTACCGTTTTTTTCACAGATGACAAAAACAACCGTCCTATTTTTTACGTATCTTTGACAGATGCAACGGTTCACCGGAATCCCTTTTCCGGCCCGGAATGCAAACCCCACGAAACCGTAAAAGCATATGAAAAAAGTATTCTCAACCCTCATTGTCATTCTGGCCCTCTTCGGTGCGGCATCGGCGCAGGAGAAGGTCCAAAACGTAATCTTCATGATTGGCGACGGCATGGGCCTGGCCCAGGTGTCGGCCCTGATGATAGAGAACGGCTACCGGCCCACGGCCTTCGACCGCGCCCAGTCCGTGGCCCTGTCCAAGACCTATTCGGCCAACAACCGGGTCACCGACTCCGCCGCTTCGGGCACCGCACTGGCCACCGGCGTCAAGACCAAGAACAAGACGCTGGGCGTGGACCCGGAGGGCGCTCCCGTTCGCTCCATCCTCAAGAAAGCCGAGGAGCGGGGGCTGGCCACCGGTCTGGTGGTGACCAGCGACATCGTGCACGCCACCCCCGGCGCCTTCTATGCCCACGTCGATAACCGCAGCAAATACGAGGAGATTGCGCTCCAGCTCTCCGACGAGGACATCGACGTACTGTTCGGCGGCGGCATGGGCTACTTCAACAAACGCAAGGACGGACAGAATCTGGTGAAGAAGATGCAGGCCAAAGGATACACGGTCACCGACCGCTGGGAAGAGGTCGAGGGGCTGAGCAAAGGAAAGGTAGCCGGCCTGTTCCGCGAGTTCGGACACCTGCTGCCCATCGTCGAGGGCCGCGATTCGCTCTATCTGGCCAAGGCGACCGGCAAGGCGCTCGAAATCCTGTCGAACGACAACCCCGAGGGATTCTTCCTGATGGTGGAGGGGTCGCAAATCGACTTCGAGGGACACGACAACGACCTGCCCGCCCTGCTGGCCGAAATGCGCGATTTCGACCGCGCGGTAACCGTGGCGTTCGACTATGCCGACCAGCACCCCGGTACGCTGGTGGTGGTGACGGCCGACCATGAGACCGGCGGACTGAGCATCGCCAGCCGCAGCGACGACTTCACCGCCGCAGAGAGCGGCCTGTCCTACCGCTTCGGCACCGAAGACCACTCCGGCACGCTGGTGCCCGTCTATGCCTACGGCACCGAAGCCGGACAATTCCGCGGAGTGATGGAGAATATCGACATCAACAGGCTGCTCACCCGCCTGCTGCTGGGCGAATAGCCCCGGCGGATTCACCCCGATTACCCTGACCCCGTTCGGACCGCCGGCCCGGACGGGGTTCTTCTTTCCGGACGGAAGCCTCTCTCCGCATGGACCGGAGAGAGGCTTCGAAAAAGAATCCGCTGCGGAGGTCGCCCCGGGGCGGGCCGCAGGTCAGAGGTCGTCGCTGTATACGGCCGCGGGGAGCGCATGCAGGTTGTAGCGCGAGGCCATCGAGGCACCGTAGGCTCCGGCCGACTTGAGGGTGACCAGGTCGCCGCGGCGCAGGGTATTGACCGTGACTTCGCGCAGGAAGACGTCGCTCGACTCGCAGGCCGTACCGACCACGGTGAAGACGCCCTGGTCGCCGGGATTGCGGTTGGAGAGGTTTTCGATGGCATGGTGCGCCCCGTAGAGCGCCGGACGGATGAGCTCGCTCATGCTGGCGTCGATGACGGCCACCTGTCTGCCGGCGGCATTGGTCTTGTTGTAGAGCACGCGCGCTATCAGCTCGCCGCACTGTCCCACCAGCGAGCGCCCCAGCTCGAAATGGACCTCCATCCCCTCGCCCAGAGCGAGGTTGTGCTCGAAGAGCGCGAAGTAGGTCTCGAATCCGGGAACCGGTTCCTCCTCCGGCCGCAGGTAGTCGATGCCCAGCCCGCCGCCGAGATTCACCATCGAAAGGCGGAATCCGCGGGCGGTGAACCACTCCACCAGCGAATTGACCCGGTGGCAGAGGTATTCGAATACGCGCATCTGGGTTATCTGCGAGCCGATGTGGAAGTGCAGGCCGATGACATTGAGGTTCTTCATCGTGTGCAGCCGGTCGGCCACCTGCTCGATTTCCAGGTAGGAGATGCCGAACTTGCTGTCGGCATGCCCCGTGGAGATATGGCGGTGGGTCATGGGGTCCACGTCGGGATTGATTCTCAGCGCCACGTCGGCACGCCGTCCCATGCGCCCCGCTATCCGGTCGATGACCTCCAGCTCCTGGCTCGACTCGCAGTTGAAGCATCCGATGCCCGTGGCGAGCGCATACTCTATCTCCGCGTCGCTCTTGCCCACGCCCGCATAGACGATGCTGCGGGGGTCGAAACCCGCCTCCGCGGCGGCACGCACCTCGTTGCCGCTGACGCAGTCGGCCCCCAGCCCGGCCAGCCGGACGCGGTCGAGGATGCGCGGGTCGAAATTGGCCTTGACGGCATAATGCACCCGGTAGCCGTAGCGGCCGGCTTCGCGCATGGCGCTGCGCAGGGTCGCATCGAGCAGCTCCATGTCATAGAAATAGAACGGAGTGCGGATGAGGGCGAGAGAGTCCGTAACGTGTCGGCTTAGCATGGCTTAGAAGAGTCGGTCGTTGAGGGTTTGCAGCGTCTGTTTCTTGTATCGGGTGTCGATGAGCAGCGCCACCGAACGGGGGCTGGCTCCGTAGGATATCATCTTGATGGGCACCTCGTGCAACGCCTCGAAGATGCGGGCGGCCAGTCCCGTCCGCTGCTGGTCGCACCGGCCCACCACGCAGACGATGGTGTTGCCGCGTTCGATTTCGATGGTTCCGAACTCCCGCAGCCGCTCCACGATGCCCTCCAGGCGGGAGTCGTCGTCCACGGTCAGGGAGACGGCCACTTCGGAGGTGGTAATCATGTCGATGGCGGTGCGGAACTCCTCGAACACCTCGAACACCTTGCGCAGGAATCCGTAGGCCATGAGCATGCGGGTCGAGTGGATTCTCACCACGGTGATGCCGTCCTTGGCGGCCACGGCATGGAAATCGAGCGCACGCTCCTCGTCGCCCGATATGACGGTTCCCGGCGCCGAGGGCTCCAGCGTATTTTTCAGCAGCACGGGGATGCCCAGCTCCTTGCAGGGATGTATGGTGGCCGGGTGGAGAATCTTGGCGCCGAAGTAGGCCAGTTCGGCCGCCTCGTCGAAACTCATGCTGCGGATGGGGCGGGTCCCCTCCACCACGCGGGGGTCGTTGTTGTGCATGCCGTCGATGTCGGTCCAGATTTGCACCTGTCCGGCGTGCAGCGCGGCTCCGATGAGCGCGGCGCTGTAATCGCTGCCGCCGCGGCCGAGGTTGCCGAGCGAGCCGCAGACCTCGGTGCAGATGAAACCCTGGGTAACGTAACGGACGCCGGCGGCGCTGTCCACCGCAGCGGACAACCGGTCGCGCAGCAGCTGCGTATCGACCTGCCCCTGCTGGTCGGCGGTCATGAACGAGGGGGCGTGGAGCAGTTCGGCCGCGACGCCCGTCTGTTTCAGATAGAGGGCGAAGAGGGCCGAGGTGAGCAGTTCGCCCTGGGCCACGACGATTTTGTCGCTCACCCCCTCGCGCCAGGCAGCCGTCTGCGCGGCTATCGTCGCGAAGGTCTCCCCGATGCGGCTCATGGCCGGCGCCGGGTCGTCGAGCAGCTCGGCCGCACAACGTACGTACTTGTCGCGCAGCGCGGCGATTTCCGCGGCAGGGTCGTTCCCCGCGGCGGCCGCGGCGGATATCCTCACGAGCGAATCGGTGGTTCCGGACATGGCCGAAAGCACCGTAACGGTCGCTCCTTCCCGTTCTACGATTTCGGCCACGCGGCGCATGTTGGCTGCCGAGCCGACCGATGTTCCCCCGAATTTCAAGACCTTTATCATCTTCGTTTCGATTTCGGAATTTGTGAAATTTTAATACGTTATCGAAAATTTTCCGCAAAAGTATGTTAAAATGTTTGTTTTTTGTGAAACGTTTTTGTTTTTTTGCATCTTGGTAAGGTGTTGTGTAATTTTTTACAAAAAACGCTTCACGCCCGCACCGGACCGAAATCCGATAACCCGAGAAGAAACGCTTTTAAACCCAAGACGATGCAAACCATTCCGAATGCAGTGGAAGAGGTCATCAAAAAGAAACCTTTTCTGGAAGGCGCCCTGGTGGAGGGGCTCATCAATCTGTCGGCGCTCGCCCGCGAACTCAAACCCGAAATCGAAAAACGTGTCGGCCGCGAGGTGAACGACAGCGCCGTCATCATGGCTCTCAACAGATTGGTCCCCAGACTCGAACTCGTATCGACCATGAAATTCAAACGGGTGGTGGAGAACATGGGCGACATCATCGTCCGCTCCAATCTGGTCGATTACGCATTCGTCAATTCGCCCACGCTCTACGACCGGCAGGCCGTGCTGCTGGAGACCGTGCGCAAGACCCAGGACCTGTTCTGCACCTTCTCGCAGGGAATCTACGAAACCACGCTGGTGGTCAGCCGCAGCATCGCCGGCGACGTGGACCGCATCTTCGCCCAGGAGCAGCGCATCGCCCGCACCGGCGACCTCTCGTCGATTACGGTGAAACTGCCGAGCGAGAATACGGTCTGCCCGGGCGTCTACTACTACATCTTCAAGGAGCTGGCCTGGGACAGCATCAACATCGCCGAAGTCATCAGCACCACCAACGAGTTCACCGTGGTGGTGAGCGACGAAGACATCCACCGGGCCTTCACCATCCTGATGAACGCCAAGCGCCAGAGCGTATTGTAAATCCGGAAAAGAGCCCGCATGCGGCGGGCGCGGAAATCGGACGGACTCAGAAAATGCCGTAGACCGTCAGCAGGTCCGCGACGGCGAATGCCGCGAAGACCAGGCTGGCGATGCCGTTGAGCGTGCCGAAGGCGATGCCTATGTTCGCCGTGCGGGTGGGCGTCACCAGCAGATGTTCCGCAATGACGATTCCCGAAAAGAGCAAAGCCCCCGCCATGTAGAGTCCTCCGCTCGGATAGAGCGCCCCGAAGAGCACCGTCGCGGCGACCGACAGGGCGTGGAGCACGCAGCTGACGGTCAGCGCCCCGGCGGGCGAGAAGCGGGCCGGAACGGAGTGCAGGCCGTGGCTGCGGTCGAACTCCCGGTCCTGCAATGCGTAGATGATATCGAATCCGCCGCACCAGGTCATCACCAGCAGCGAAAGCACCGCGGGAGCCCAGGCGAGGGTGCCCGTCACGGCGATGTAGGCGCCGCTGGGAGCGATGGCCAGCGAGAGTCCCAGCACCAGATGGGCCAGCGAGGTGAAGCGCTTGGTGTAGCTGTAACCCAGCAGCACAGCCAGCGCCACGGGGGCGAGCAGCAGCGTGAGCCGGTTGATGGTGGCCGCCACGGCCAGGAACAGCACGGCGTTCACGGCCACGAACCACAGGGCCGCACGCGGCGAGATGATTCCCGCCGGAATCTCCCGGCCGGCGGTGCGGGCATTCAGGGCGTCGATTTTGCGGTCGGCCCAGCGGTTGAAGCCCATGGCGCTGTTACGGGCCAGCACCATGCAGAAGAGAATCTTCACCAGCACCCGCCCCTCGAAGGGGGTGCCGGTGCTCAGCAGAGCGTAGGTGTAGCCCAGCAGGGCGAACGGCAGGGCGAAGACGGTGTGGGCGAATTTGACCAGCGAGGCGTATCGTGCGATTCGGTTCATCGGAAGAAAAGGGTTTTTCGCCGAATGTGAAGCGGCGGGGTGTTTGCTGTTTTAAAATCGCGCAAAAATAGCTAACTTTGCGCACTATCGAACCATGTTTTATGAAGAATATACGGAATTTTTGCATCATCGCACATATAGACCACGGCAAGAGCACGCTCGCCGACCGCCTGCTCGAAATCACCAAGACGCTCAACGAGCGTGAATTGCAGGCCCAGGTGCTGGACGACATGGAGCTGGAGCGCGAAAAGGGCATCACCATCAAGAGCCACGCCATCCAGATGGAATATACGGCCCTCGACGGGCAGAAATACGTGCTCAACCTCATCGACACGCCGGGACACGTGGACTTCTCCTACGAAGTGTCGCGCGCCATCGCCAGCTGCGAAGGCGCCCTGCTGGTGGTGGACGCCACGCAGGGCATTCAGGCCCAGACCATCTCCAACCTCTACCTGGCCTTCGGCCACGACCTCGAGATAATTCCCGTCCTCAACAAGATAGACATGCCCTCGGCCATGATTGACGAGGTGAAGGACCAAATCGTGGACCTGCTCGGCTGCAGCCGGGAGGAGATTCTCTCCGCCTCGGGCAAGACGGGCGAAGGAGTAGACCGGGTGCTGGAGGCCATCGTGCAGCGGGTGCCGGCGCCGAAGGGCGACGAAAAGGCCCCCCTGCAGGCGCTCATCTTCGACTCGGTGTTCAATCCCTTCCGGGGCATCATCGCCTACTTCCGCGTCCAGAACGGCGTGCTGAGAAAGGGCGACAAGGTGAAGTTCTTCAACACGGGCAGCGAATACGTCGCCGACGAGGTGGGCGTGCTCAAGCTCAAGATGCAGCCGCGCGACGAGATACGGGCCGGAGACGTGGGCTACATCATCTCGGGCATCAAGACCTCGGTGGACGTCAAGGTGGGCGACACCATCACCCACGTGGAGCGTCCGTGCGCCGAAGCCATCGCCGGATTCGAGGACGTCAAGCCGATGGTCTTCGCCGGCATGTATCCCGTGGACAGCGACGAGTACGAGGACCTGCGGGCCTCGCTCGAGAAGCTGCAGCTCAACGACGCATCGCTCACCTTCGAGCCCGAGAGCTCGCTGGCGCTGGGCTTCGGATTCCGGTGCGGATTCCTGGGGCTGCTGCACATGGAGATTATCCAGGAGCGGCTCTACCGCGAATTCGACATGGACGTAATCACCACCGTTCCCAACGTCTCCTACCGGGTCACCACCACGCGCGGCGAACAGGTGGACGTGCATAACCCCTCGGGACTGCCCGAACCGACGATGGTGGCCAAAATCGAGGAGCCCTACATCCTGGCCCAGATAATCACCAAGAGCGAGTTCCTGGGCAACGTGATGAAGCTGTGCATCGACAAACGCGGCACGCTCAAGAACCAGGTATTCATCACCCAGGACCGCGTGGAGGTCAATTTCGACATGCCGCTGAGCGAAATCGTCTTCGACTTCTACGACAAGCTCAAGAGCATCTCGCGCGGATACGCCTCCTTCGACTACCACCGCACGGGATACAAGGAGAGCAAGCTGGCCAAGCTCGACATCCTGCTCAACGGCGAACCGGTGGACGCCCTCTCCTCGCTCATCTACCACGAACACGCCTATGCGTTCGGCCGCAAGATGTGCGAGAAGCTCAAGGAGCTCATCCCGCGCCAGCAGTTCGACATCGCCATACAGGCCGCCATCGGCGCCAAGATTATCGCCCGCGAGACCATCAAGGCGCTGCGCAAGGACGTGACCGCCAAGTGCTACGGCGGCGATATCTCGCGCAAGCGCAAACTGCTCGACAAACAGAAGAAGGGTAAGAAACGAATGCGCCAGGTGGGCAATGTAGAGGTGCCGCAGCAGGCGTTCCTCGCCGTACTGAAAATGGACTAAGCCTTCAGGGAAGAGACGATGAAAAAGACCCTCATAGACCTTTTCGAACAGGCCGCAGCCCGCTACGGGGAGAAGAGCTTCCTGCTGGAGAAACACGACGGCGCGTGGCGGCAGAGCACCTACCGGCAGGTCCGGGAGCGGGTGCTGCGCGTGGCCGCCGGCCTGCTGGAGACGGGCATAGGCCGGGGCGAGCGGATATCCATCCTCTCCGAAGGACGCAACGACTGGATTGTCAGCGAACTGGGACTGCTCTACGCCGGTGCGGTGAGCGTGCCGCTCTCCGTCAAGCTGGAGGAGAGCAACGACCTGCTCTTCCGGCTCGCCCACGCCGAAGTCTCGGTGGCGATGGTGTCGGCCAACCAGCTCCCGAAAATCAGAAAGATACGCGACCGGCTGCCCCTGCTGCGGCAGGTCATCTGCTTCGACGAGGTGCCGCAGCCCGAAGCGCACGAGACGACGCTCTCCGAAATCGAGGCCCGGGGAGCCGCCGCACTCGCGGCCGGAGGCGAAGAACGGGTGATGGCCGGCGCCCGGGAGGTGAAGGGCGACGACTGCGCCACCATCACCTACACCTCGGGCACCACCTCCGACCCCAAAGGGGTGATGCTCACCCACCGCAACTACACAGCCAACGTCGAACAGTCGCTCTCGCGGGTGTCTATACCCTCGTGGTACAGGACCCTCATCATCCTGCCCCTCGACCACTGCTTCGCCCATGTGGTGGGATTCTACATCATGATAGCGTGCGGAGCGACGGTGGCCACCGTGCAGGTGGGCCGCACGCCGATGGAGACGCTCAAGAACATTCCGCTCAACATCCGGGAGGTGAAACCGCACTTTCTGCTCTCGGTGCCGGCCCTGGCCAAGAACTTCCGCAAGAGCATCGAGAGCGCCATCCGGGCCAAAGGGCCTGCGGCGGAGCGGATGTTCTCGCTGGCCCTGCGCGTCGCCTACGCCTACAACGCCGACGGATACGGCCGCGGGCGCGGCTGGCGCATCCTGCTCGCCCCGGCGGCGGCGCTTTTCGACCGGCTGCTGATGCGCAAGGTGCGGGAGGCGTTCGGCGGATGCCTGCAGTTCTTCATCGGCGGCGGAGCGCTGCTCGACACCGAGCTGCAACGGTTTTTCTACGCCGTGGGCATGCCCATGTACCAGGGATACGGACTTTCGGAGGCGACGCCCGTCATCTCCACCAACTCGCCCCGCAAGGGGTGCCACCGGTTCGGCTCGTCGGGCATGCTGCTCGAACCGCTCGATTTGAAAATCATCGGCGAGCACGGACAGCCGCTGCCTGCGGGCGAACGCGGCGAAATCGTCATCCGGGGCGAGAACGTGATGGCCGGCTACTGGAAAAATCCCGAGGCCACGGCCGAAACGGTGCGCGACGGATGGCTCTACACGGGCGACATGGGCTACATGAGCCCCGAAGGATTCCTCTACGTGCTGGGACGCTTCAAGAGCCTGCTCATCGCCGGCGACGGCGAGAAGTACAGCCCCGAAGGGATGGAGGAGGCCATCGTGGACAAGTCGCCCTTCATCGAACAGATTATGATATACAACAACCAGAGCCCCTTTACGAGCGCCGTGGTGGTCCCCGACCGCGAGGCCGTCAGACGGCATCTGAAAGGTCTGTCGGGCGAGGAGTACGCCCGCCGCGCGGTGGAGCTCATCGGCGGCGAAATCGCCAAGTACAAGAGCGGCGGAGTCTATGCCGACGAGTTTCCCGACCGTTGGCTGCCCGCGGCGCTGGCCATCGTCGGCGAGCCTTTCTCGGAGAAGAACGGACTGGTGAACAGCACCATGAAGGTCGTGCGCGGCAAGGTGGAGGAGCACTACCGCCAGCGCATCGAGGCGCTCTACGCCCCCGGCGGCAGGGAGCTGCTCGACCCGCGCAATCTGGCCGTGTTCATGGAGGAGGAGAAATAGGAGGAAAAAGGGAATGAAAAGAATCGACGATATGACCGATGCCAAGATATCCGCAGCCATTCGGGCGACGGCCCGATGGGCCGCCGTCGCGCTCCTCTGCGGCATGACGGCCTGCAATTCGGGTCTGGGCGGCGGTGAGACGATGGACCCGTTCTACCGCCCGGCAGGCGCGGGCAGCCGGGCCGCCTGCAACCGCGTCTGGGAGTTCACCCCCGCCCCGGGGCAGTTCATCAACGACACCTCGTCCGAGGGGGGATACCACGGCGAGAGCACGCCCGCCGAGGCGGCGGAATATGCCATGAAGCGCCTGGAGGCGGGTTACTACGTCTCGCTGGGCGGCTTCGGCGGCTACCTCGTGGTGGGATTCGACCACAGCATCCTCAACAGCGGCGGCGACTACGACTTCTCGGTCACGGGCAATGCCATCGAATCGAGCTGCGAGCCCGGCATCGTGTGGGTGATGCGCGACGAGAACGGCAACGGCCGGCCCGACGACACCTGGTACGAACTGCGCGGCAGCGAATACGGCACCTCCAACCGCGTGGCGGGCTATGCGGTGACCTACCGCCGTCCCGACCGTGACGGAGCCGACGTGGAGTGGCGCGACAACCGGGGCGGCAGCGGCACCATAGCCCGCAACACCCACCACACCCAGCCGAGCTACTATCCGCTGTGGATTGCCGAACAGGAGTACACGCTCACCGGCACGATGCTCCTCCCGCGCGACTACGTGGACGAGCACGGCATGTACTGCACCGGCATCTACGGCTGGGGCTACGCCGACAACTACGGCAGCGACCGGCTGACGGGCGGCAGGAACCGCTTCCGGATTTCGGATGCCGTGACCGCCGAGGGCGGAGCCGCGCTGCTCCCCTACATCGACTTCGTGAAGGTGCAGACGGCAGTGAACATCCAGGGCAGCGCCGGCGTGGGCGAACTCTCGACCGAGGTGCTGGGCATCGCCGACGAACACCCGGGGCGCCGGCCCTGATTCGGAAACCGGACGAAATACGGCAAACTAATAGATAGACAACCTTTAAAACGACTGCTTATGAAAAATTCCAAACTTCCGGTACTCGGACTTTCGTCCCTGCCGCTCGTTTTCTCGGCCTGCGCCGACGGACAGCAGACCGCTTCGCGGGAGGACAAACCGAACGTGATTTTCATTCTGGCCGACGACATGGGCTACTGCGACCTGTCGTGCTACGGCAACGTGGAGATTACCACGCCCAACATCGACCGCCTCGCCGCGACCGGCACCCACTTCACCAACGCCTACGCCGGGTCGGCCATCAGCTCCCCGTCGCGCTGCGCCCTGATGACCGGCAAGCACAGCGGACACACCACCATCCGCGACAACTTCTGCAACGCCGGCGGTCTGACGGGCCTCAAGAACGGAGCCCCCATCCGCCGCATGCACCTCACCCAGGACGACTACACGCTGGCCAACCTGATGCACGACGCAGGCTACCGCACCTGTCTGGTCAATAAGTGGCACCTCGACGGATTCAACCCCGGCGCCGGTCCGCTCGACCGCGGCTTCGACGAGTTCTACGGCTGGCTCATCAGCTCGGGACAGTCCAACTCGCCCTATTACTATCCGGCCAAGCGCTTCAACAACCGCGACCTGTCGCCCGTGACGGCCAACGAACACGAGCAGCAGGTGCGTCACAACACCGACATTTCGACCGACGACGCCATCGCCTTCATCAACCGCAACGTGGACAATCCCTTCTTCCTCTACCTGGCCTTCGACGCTCCCCACGAGCCCTACAACATCAACGACACGCACTGGTACGACGAGAAGGACTGGGACGCCAACTCGAAGCGCTACGCTTCGCTCATCTCGCACATGGACGAGGCCGTGGGCCGTCTGATTGCCGAACTCGACCGGCTGGGCCTGCGGGAGAACACCATCGTCTTCTTCGCCTCGGACAACGGAGCCGCCGTGCAGGCGCCGCTCGAGCTGCTCAACTGCAACGGCAGTTTCCGCGGCCGCAAGGGCATCGTCTACGAGGGCGGCATCCGCGTACCGCTCATCGTCAATTGCCCGGGCAAGGTGAAGGAGCAGGAGCTGCTCAACCAGGTCTTCTTCCCCGATATCATGCCCACCCTGGCCGCACTCAGCGGAACGAAGGCCCCGGAGTGGACCGACGGCATCGACATCTCGCCGCTCTTCTTCGGCCAGCAGGTGGAGACCGACAACCGCATGCTCTACTGGGAGTTCCCCGGCAAGCAGATTGCCGCACGCAAGGGCAAGTGGAAAATCGTGCAGATGAGAGAGCAGCCCTTCGAGCTCTACGACCTGGAGAACGACCCGTTCGAGACCACCGACCTGGCGGCTTCCGAACCCGAAATCCTGGAGCAGATGGTCGCAGAAGCGAAGACCATGCACCGGCCTACCCCCAACTGGCCGCTGCCCGGAGAGTTCGAGAACTAAAAACCATTCGATTGTCATCCAGTCACCCGGGCGCCCGCTGCGTCCGGGTGATTGAAATATATAAGGAGACCCTATTATGGCAGAACCTCTTTTTTCACCCTTCTCGAAACCGATTTACGTGATGGTCAAGCCGGCGGGCCCGGCCTGCAACCTGGCCTGCGAGTATTGCTACTACCTCGAAAAGTCGGCCCTGGTCAAGGAGGACGGCAGCGGCTCGCTCATGAGCAACGAGCTGCTGGAGCGTTTCGTGCGCGACTACATCACCTCGCAGGTGGACCGCCGGGTGCTCTTCACCTGGCACGGCGGCGAACCGCTGCTGCGTCCGCTCTCCTTCTACCGCCGCGCCGTCGAGCTGCAGAAGAAGTATGCCGACGCAAGGCAGGTGGACAACTGCATCCAGACCAACGGCACGCTGCTGACCGACGAGTGGTGCGAATTCCTGCGCGAGAACAACTTCCTGGTAGGCATATCGGTAGACGGCGGAGCCCTCTTCCACGACACCTTCCGCCGCGACAAGCAGGGACGCCCCACCTTCGAACGGGTGATGCGCAGCATCGAGATGCTGCGCCGCCACGGGGTGGAGTACAATGCCATGGCGGTGGTCAATCGCCTCAACGCCGACTATCCGGAAGATTTCTACCGGTTCTTCAAGCAGATGGACTGCCGCTACATTCAGTTCGCCCCCATCGTGGAGCCCATGCGCGACCCGGCGACGGGGCGCATGACGGTCATCCCCTCCTCCGTGTCACCGCAGCAGTGGGGCGAATTTCTCTGCCGGCTGTTCGACGAGTGGGTCAAGGAGGATGTGGGCAAGTTCTTCATCCGGCACTTCGACGACGTGCTGGCCAACTGGGTGGGCGTCACGCCCGGACTCTGCATCCTGGCCAAGACCTGCGGTCAGGCCGGAGTGATGGAGCACAACGGCGACGTCTACTCCTGCGACCACTTCGTATTTCCGGAGTACAAGCTGGGCAACATCCGCAACAAGACCCTCACCGAGATGATGTGGAGCCCCAAGCAGTTCCGCTTCGGACAGAGCAAGCAGACCTCGCTGCCCCGCCAGTGCAAGCGCTGCCGCTACCTGAGAATCTGCAACGGCGAATGCCCCAAGAACCGGCTCTCGTTGAGCGTGGACGGCGAACCGGGGCTCAACTACCTGTGCGAGGGCTACTACCGCTTCTTCGAGCACACGGCGCCCTTCATGGAGCGGATGGCCCGGGAAATCCTCGCCGAGAACGGAAACGGGAAGGGCGGAAAATAGCTCCGAGCGGCCCAGTCTTCCGCAAATGAAAAGCCCCGCGGTTCCACGGAACCGCGGGGCTTTCGTTTCGAAACGCCGGGACTACTCCCTCACGCACCGCACCGACAGACCGGCGGCCCGGTGGTGCGGCTGCACACCGTGACCGGCGGCATCGAAATGGAAGGCCCGGGAGTCGGCCCCCTCCGCATCGGTCGTCCAGTAGAGGCCGTAGCAATCGGGAGTCCGGCCGGCGGCGACGGTCGAATTGGTGAGTATGCCGTTGTAGTAGCTGCGACGGCCGGCTGCCGCCCAGTACTGGTCGCCCGAATCGGGCGTAGCGAACATCGTACCGTAGTCGAAAGCCGCTCCGGTGGGTGTCATGGCGGTGAAATCGGCGGCCGAAGGCACTCTCCAGCCGGCCGGACAGGGGTCGTTCACGGTCTTGACCGGACCCCACAGGGCCGTATCGGGGCTCTGGAGCCAGTCGTAGGAGCCCTTTTCGGTCCCCACGATGAAGGAGAGGGGATGAGCCGCCGCATAGGCCGCGGTTCCTGTCTCGGCACCGGTCTCCACGACGGTCACGTAGGCGACGCGGTATTGGGAGCTCTGGTAGAACATGTCGTGGTCCTTGGTATGGTCGTAGGCGTCGGCATAGATGAAGGGGTCTTTGCGTCCCCACTGGTAGTAGAGTCCGAACGAACGCAGCTTGTCGAGGTCGGTCGCGTTGCTCTCGCTCATGGCGCCCAGGTTGCGCGACATGAAGCGCTCGTCGGGGTCGGGGGTGTAGTCGGTGCTCCAGATATGCCAGCTCCAGAGGATGTTCTCCTCGGCGTCGCGCACCGCAATCACCGCATTGCCCTCCCGCAGACGGGCCGCGCCGTTCTCGGTCTTGGAGACGGTGTTGAAATAGACATAGCCGTCGAAATAGTCCACGTAGTCGATGAGCTGCGTGGAGGATTTCCACACCAGCGCCGCATCGAACGGGTCGATGGATTCGGTGCCGTTGCCCTTGACCGTGGCCTTGAACTTGTAACGCACGTCGGGGCGGGTGACGATGTAGCTGTTGGCCGTGGCCGCAGCGCTGAGGTCGATGGCCGGCTTGATTTCCACTCCGATGGTGTAGCGCAGCGTGTCGAGCTCGTCGTAGGCCGACACGGCCTTGATGCCCAGCGTGCCCGAGAGTTCGGCCTGCGCATCCTGCGCATCGGGGGCCGTCACCACGAAGTAGCTGCTGCCGCCCTCCGCCGCCGACCAGCCCTCGGGAACCGTAAAGAAGATTTCGGCCACGCCCGAAGTGACGATGCCGATTCGACGGGTCTCCCCGTACTCGAAGAACTTGGTCTGGGTGTTCGCGAATGCAAAGGTGGCTTTATCCTTGTGGTTGCTGCACCCCGTCCCGACCAGCATCAGAGAGGTCGCGGCGAACAGGGATGCCAATCGGCTGTTGAGCTGTCTACGCATGGTTAATTTCGATATACGATTTCAAACTGCAAAGGTAACAATATTTATCGATATACTTCATCGACTCTCTTTTTTCTGAACGGAACAAAGGGTATAATTATTGTGGTTTCCGGGCTCCGGAATTTCAAAACACCGACATGCCATGAAAGAGAAAGAACCGGGAGCGAAGACGCAAATCCCGCAATCAATCAAAATCGAAGTGCTGGACCGGGGGCCGCTGCTCGTTTTCGGGCGGCCGCCGCTGCGCCTGCAGTTCATCATGACCGACGAGCAGGGCGCCGGACTCAATTTCCGGGCCGGACGCGCCTTCGACACCTCGGCGGAACCGACGGCGCTGTGCCGCTGCGGCGCCTCGTCGCACAAACCCTACTGCGACGGCTCCCACGAACACGCCGAATGGGAGAGCGAACTCACCGCCGACCTGAAGCCGCTGCTGGAGGGGGCCCGCTACTACCGCGGCGAGGGCGTGGTGCTCGCGGACAACGAACGCTACTGCGTGTCGGCCCGCTTCTGCGACGCCCGCGGCGGAGCCTGGAATCTGGTCGAGAAGTCGTCCGACCCCGCGGCACGCGACATCGTGGAGCAGGAGGCCAACCACTGCCCCAATTCGCGCCTCTCGGTGTGGGACCCCGCGACGGGGCAGTCGCGTGAGAAAAAGCTGCCGCCGGCCCTGGGACTCATCGAGGACCCTGCGATGGGGGTCAGCGGCGGGGTGCTGGTCACCGGCTGCATCCCGGTGGAGAACCAAGCCGGCGAGCGCTACGAACTCCGCAACCGGGTGGTGCTGTGCCGCTGCGGCGCCTCGTCCAACAAGCCCTACTGCGACGGAGCCCACATCGGCGAGAGATTCCGGGACGGCATACAGGGCACGCCCGACGGCGAGGAGTGGTAATGCGCCGCCGGCAGAGCCCGGGAAAGACGGACTCTCCGCAAACGGTTTCCCGACAACCGTCTGCGGAGAGTCTTTTCTTTGCGGGGAAGGGTTTTACGCCGGAACGGAACCCGCCGTGCCGGAACCCGTTCCGGCATCAGAGACCGCCGTGCAACCGCAGGGCGAATCCCCGGCCGGCTTTTCCGCGTTCCGCTCCTCGATGCGGATGACCCGGCGGACGCCCAGGCACGCCAGCACGAAATAGACGCCCGCCAGTATCCACAGCGTAATCACCTGCGGGGCCACCTCGCGCAGCGTGGCGCCCGCCGTCTGGATGCGGACGAAACCCTCCACGCCGCTGCTCGACGGGAAAATCTTGCCGAAAGCGTAGAGTGCCGGCGGAATGGCCTCCCGGGGCACGGAGGCGCCGCTGAGCAGCAGCATCGGTATCGAGGTCCAGAGCAGGAGCAGAATGCTGTTCTCGCGGTAGCGGAACAGCGTGGAGACCGCGACGGCCAGCATGATGCAGGCCAGCGCATAGGGTATCATGAATCCCAGCACGGCCCCGAAGCTGCCGTTCATGGGGAAGTGGAACATCTTGTAGTGGACGACCAGAATGTAGAGCCCCGTCACGCAGTAGACCGAAAGGTAGCAGAGGCTCTTGCCCAGCACGATGGGGATGGTGGAGAGCCGCCTTTCGCCCGGAAGCGCCAGTTTGCGGTAGAGGCCGAACTCGCGCCAGGTGCCGCCTATCATGCCGATGCCGATGAGCATCGTCTGCTGGATGATAATGATGATGATGGAGGGCATGACGAAGGTTCCGTAGCCCAGGTAGGGATTGAACAGGTCGGTCGTCCTGAGCGAAACCGGGTCGGAGATGGTCTCGGCCTGGGGCAGCGACGCCCCGCCGGCCAGCAGGCGCGAGAATTCGACCTCGCTGCCCACCGTGTTCACGCCGCTCACCACATCGGAAAAGGTCTGCCTGTACATCAGGAAGTAACTCGCATCGACATAGACCCCCACCACGCTGCGCTCGCCCCGCATCAGGGTGCGCTCGTAGTCGTCGGGGATGTAGACGATGCCGTAAATCTTGCGGTCGAAGAACATCTCGCGGGCCTGCTCCATCGAGACGGGGGTGTAGGCCACCTCGATGTTGGGCGCGGCGTCGAATATGTTGATGAGCGCACGGCTGCTGTGCGTGCGGCTCAGGTCCACCACGCCGATGGGGATGTTCCGCAACACCTGCGTGTCGTAGGCGACGGAGTAGACCGTGGCATAGATGAGCAGCGCCAGCACCAACACCAGCGCCACGCCCTCGTCGCGGAAGATGTGGCCGTATTCGGTGCGCATGATGCTCCGCAGCTCCCTGCATTTTGTCTTGAACCTTGTCAGTTTCATCGTTCCGAAGCGTTAGAATTTTAAAGTTTGCCCCAGTAGCGGCTGTCGGTGGCCACCGTTTTCAGGCGCGGCAGGCAGAGCAGGGGCAGCAGCACGAAGAGAGCCAGTATCAGCAGCGGCAGCATCGAACGCACGGCCGGAGCGCCCCGCATGGCCTGGTCCACGAATATCTCGGTGTAGTAGGTGAACGGGAAGATGCGGCTCAGCCCCTGCGAAACGTGATTCATGGCCATCATCGGGAAGGTGAGGCCCGAAAAGGTGAATGCCAGCACCGAGTAGCCGCCGCCCAGCGAGAGCGACAGGCGCAGGTTGCCCAGCACGCTTATCATCATCACCCCTATCGACTGGTAGGCCAGAATGAAGAGAATGCCCGCCACGGTGAGCAGCGCGAGACTGCCGTTGAGCGGTACGCCTATCCACTTGTACATGATGGTGTTCATCAGCAGGAGCATGAGGACGAGCACCGTGGTGTAGGGGGCCAGTTTGCCGGTCATGGCGGCGAAGGCGTTGCCTCCGGCCGCGGCGAACCACTCCCCGGCGGTCGAACGCTTGAGCTCCATGCCGATGGCGAAGACGGAGGACATCACGGCGAATATCATGAGCATCATGGGCAGGAAGCTGGGCAGCAGATAGTAGCCGTAATTGACATAGGGGTTGAAGAGCACGTGCTTGTCGAAGCTCACCGGCATCATCTGCACGTAGGCCTGCTGCTCGCTCATGCCCTGCTTCATGAGTATCTGTATCTGTATGCCGGCCGAGAAGGTGGTCACCGCGGTCTGGATGTCCTTGCTGAGCATGCCGTTGGCCGAGATGTTCAATCCGCTGATGTAGGCCTCCACACCGGTCTGCACGTTGCTCAGGATATTCTTCTCGAAATCGCGCGGAATGGAAACCACGGCCGACACCCGGCCCTCGCGCACCATCCGCTCGCCCTCGTCCATGTCCTGCACCTCATAGGAGACCAGCGCCGCAGGCGTGGCGTCAATCATGCTCACCAGCTTGCGCGAAAGGGCGGAGTTGTCGCGGTCGAGCACGGCCACCGGAATGTTGCGGGGAACCCCCTGGCTGAAGAAGAGCGAGAAGAAGGCGAACGACAGCACGGGCAGTATCACCAGCAGCGTGGAGAGCATCGGATAGCGCCGGATGCGTTCCAGCTCGCGGCACAGGACGGCGTGTATGTATTCGGATTGGGAAGACATGACTCTCTGGTGCGCGTTACTCTATCAGATTCCAGTCCACGATGACGCTCATGCCCGGACGCAGCCCCGACTGCGCGCGGACGGGACGGGCCTTGACGTTGAAGGTGCGCACGTCGAATCCGCCCTGGGTGCGGGTCGCCGACCAGGTGGCGAAATCGGCCTGCACGGCGATGTAGTAGACCTCCAGCTCCACATCGTCGTCCAGCGCGGGGACGTAGGCCGTCATCCGGGTGCCCACCCTGATTTTCGGGAGCATCGTCTCCTTGAGGTTGAACGACACCCACAGGTCGTTCAGGTCCAGAATGGTTATCACCGGATAACCGGCTCCCACCAGTTCGCCCTGCTGGGCGATGACCGTGGAAATCTCCCCCTCGACGGGCGAGTAGACGAAGGCGTCGGAGGCGTAAATCTCCACCTCGGAGACCACGCTCGCCGCCTGCTCCACCAGAGCGGCCGCAGCGGCCTTGTCCTCGGAGCGGGTGCCCGATTTGGCCATGCGGTACTCCGATTCGGCCGCCGAGGCCGTGGCCTTCATGGCCTCGAGGTTGGCCAGCGCCTCGTCGTACTTCTGGGCGGGAACCACGCCCTGTTCGTAGAGGTTGCGGATGCGGTCGTAGGTGGTCTGGGCCAGCGAGAGCCCCGCCTGCGCCTTCTGCCACATGTGCAGTGCCGCATTCACCTGTTCGACGCGGGCTCCGGCCAGCGCCTTCTTGTCCTGCGCCGCCGCTGCGCTCTGCGCCGCACGCGCCTGCCGCAGTTTGGCGTCGATTTCGGGCGTGGAGAGTATGTAGAGCAACTGCCCCAGGGTCACGCGCTCCCCCTCGCCGACTTTCATCTCCTCGATGCGGCCCGCGATTTTGGACGAAGCCTTGTAACCGGTGGCATCCACCGTTCCCTGTACGAGCAGCGCCTCCTTGCGCAGAAGCAGCCAGCTGGAGAGCGCCACGACGGCCGCCACGACGATGACCGCGGCGATGATGCCGATGATGTTGTTCCTTTTCATAGTTTTTACGGATATGCTTTTACTGTTTGTTTTCGCTCGGCGAATTGTCGAAGGTTATCTGCCGCGCATCGGCCCGGCGGACGTACTCGATGAAACGGTCGCTCACTCCGGCCGCCTCCAGCAGCCGGGCCAGCATCAGGTCGTAGTTGAAGGCCGCCTGAAGCCGCTCGGTGCGGATGCGGGCCAACTCGAGCTGCGCGTCGATGACATCGGCCGAGGAGGCCATGCCCTCGTGGAAGGCGGCATTCTTGATGCGCAGATACTCCGAGGCGAACTCCATGCTGGCGTCGATGGAGGGTATCTGGTCGTGGTAGTTGAGCATCTGGTTGTAGATTTTCTCCACCAGCACCGAGATGTCGCTGTTGGCCTTGTTCTCCAGCGCCTCGACCTGCTGCACGGTGCGCTTGGCCGCCGCATATCTGTGTTCGCGCTGGGTGCCGTCGAACAGATTGATTTTCATCCCGGCGCCTATGGCCCACGAAGGGAGCATGCGGGTCACCTGGTAGCGGTAGAACATGCCTCCGCCCATGAGCGCCAGCTCGGGCAGATAGGCGGCCCGCTGCACCTTGACCCCCTCTTCGGCCAGCTGGCGTTTGAGGGCGACCTGCTCCAGCAGCGGACTGTTGGCCGAAGCCACCGAGCGGTAGTAGTCCACCCCCTCGATTCGCTCCAGCACGAACATGGGGCTCACCGGCAGAAAATCGACCGGACTGTTGAGCGTGTTGCCCAGCGCGGCGGTCAGGGTGCGCACCTGCAGCCGGGCGTCGAGCAGCTCCCGCTCCGCCTCGGCCATCTTCACCTCCGCGTAGAGTTTCTCGCTGCGGGCGATGATGCCGGCCTTCTCCAGCGCGACGGCGTCCTGCAGATGCACCCGCACGCCCTCCACCACCTGCTTGCGGACCTCCACCACCTGCATGGCCAGCGCCAGACCGTAGTAGCGTTCCACCAGCTCCGAGACCAGGGCATTGCGGTTCTGGTCGCCCTGCTTCTCGGCGCTCTGCTCGTTGATGCGGGCGGCCCGGTTGGCCGCATTTATCCTGCCGCCGGCATAGACGGGCAGGGTGAGCGACCCGCCGACGAATCCCACCCGTTTCTTTTGCAGCGTCATGCCCCAGTCGGCTCCCATGAGCGAAGAGGCGAGCTCGGTTATCGACGGGGGCACGACGATGCCCGCCTGCCCCAGTTCGCCGAACAGGCCGTTCAGCAGATTGTTCGCCGGCCCCTTCAGGCCGTTGATGTCAATCTTCATGTCACGATTGGTCATGACATAGCTGCCCAGCACATCGACCTGGGGCAGCCGCAGACCGAAAGCGGCTTTCCGCTCCGACTCCGCCGCCAGCCGCTGGTAGCGGTCGGCCTCCATCTGCGGGTTGCGGTCGAGGGCGAGGGTCATCGCCTCGTCGATAGAGAGCATTCTCGGCTGCTGCTGGGCGACCGTCGCTCCGGCGCCCCACAGCAGAGAGAGCGTAACCAATAACTTTTTCATATCGCAGTCCTACATTTTCTATATTCTCAACGCATTCGCAGCCATCGGCACGGTCGCTTCGTCGCCGCACCGCCCCGCAGCGGACCGTCCGCCGCAGCGGATGCCCAGATACTGCACGGGGATGCCGACGAGCGACATGCAGATATCCTCCCCGGCCAGCGTCTCCTTGCCCGGGTAGTGCCGATACAAATATCCTACCGACACCCCCGTCTGCCCGACGACGGCCGCTGCCGAACAGCCGTTTATGCCCTCACGGCTTATTATTGAGACGGCCGATTGCCTTATGCGTCCGGTTTCGGGCGCATAAGGGTTCCCCGACACGGCTCCTCCCGTTCCGTTTTCCGGGCCGCCCCGTCGGACGAGGCCGCAGGCCCGGCAAACGACTCCGGCTGTTCCGCTTACCGACGGGCGATTTTCCGCAGAGCCGGACAAACGGGCCCGAAAGTTGTAAAAACGGGATGTTTTTCATAGCTTTGCGATTCGAGACATTCAAAACAGCACGATGAGACACTTTTCACTTCCGATTCGCACGGCGCTCGCACTCCGGCTGCTCTGCTGCGCCGCACTCCTGCTGGAGGCCTGCTCGTCCGCTCCCGGCAACGGCTACCGGCCCCGGCACGAATCGTACCGGCCCCTCCATGCGACGGGATTCGCCCTGTTCGCCGAAGCCGACAGCAGCTCGGTGCTGCAGATTCGCACCCCCTGGGGCGGAAGCGACAGCTGCACCTACTACTTCCTGTCGCGCGGCGGAGAGCTGCCGCCCGAAGGATTCCAAGGCACGCTCCTGCCCCGCAGCCCGGAGCGCATCGTCTGCATGTCCTCCACCTATGTCGCCATGCTCGACGCCGTGGGCCAGAGCCACCGCATCGTCGGCGTCTCGGGAGCCGACTACCTCTCCAATCCCGAGGTGCACCGCCGCTACCTCGACGGCCGGGTGCACGAAGTGGGTTACGACGCCAACCTCAACTTCGAGCTGCTGGCCGCCATGAAGACCGACCTGGTGCTGCTCTACGGCATCGGCGGCGAGAACACCGCCGTGACCGGCAAACTCCGGGAGATGGGCATACCCTATATCTATATGGGCGAATACCTCGAACAATCCCCCCTCGCCAAGGCCGAGTGGATGGTCGTCATCGGGGAGCTCACCGGCCGAAGGAAGATGGCCGAGGAGGCGTTCCGCACCGCAGCCGCCCGTTACGACTCGCTGTGCAGCCTCGCCGCCCGGGCCGAGAAACGGCCCGCGGTGATGCTCAACGCCCCCTACAAGGACACCTGGCACTTCCCCACCCCCTCCAGCTACATGGCCCGGTTCATCACCGATGCGGGCGGCGACTATGTCTGGACAGGCGGAGGCTCCTCCACCGAGAGCACTCCGGTGAGCCTCGAACAGGCCTATCTGCTGGCCCAACGCTCGCAGGTGTGGCTCAACCCGGGACAATACGCCTCGCTGGAGGCGCTGCTGGCCGACAACCCGCGTTTCGCGCAGACGCCGCCCGCAGTCACCCGCCGCGTCTACAACAACAACCGCCGCACGACCCCCGCCGGAGGCAGCGACTTCTGGGAGAGCGGCGTGGTCCTGCCGCACGTGGTGCTCAAGGACCTCATCTTCATCCTGCACCCCGAACTCATCGAAGCGGGATACGAACCCTACTTCTACACCCGACTCTGACCCCGGTGCCATGAAACGTACGCCCCTCCTATTCCTGCTGCTCGCGCTCTCGGTGGTCCTGCTCTTTCTGGCCGACATCGCCGTGGGGTCGGTCCCCATCTCGCTGCGCGAGGTCGCGGCAGCCCTGCTGGGCAGAACGTGCGACCCGGCCACCTCCTACATCGTCTTGGGGTTCCGGCTGCCCAAAGCGCTGGTGGCCCTATTCGTCGGGGCTTCGCTCTCCGCAGCCGGCCTGCAGATGCAGACCCTCTTCCGCAACCCGATGGCCGGTCCCTTCGTGCTGGGCATCAGCTCCGGGGCGAGCCTCGGCGTGGCCCTCTTCCTGCTGGGAATGCCGCTGCTGGGGATAACGACCCAGGGCACCGTGTGGGCGGCGATGGGAATCACCGGCGCGGCCTGGATAGGGTCGTCCGCCGTGCTGGCCCTCATAATGGCCGTCGGCAGACGCATCAAGGATATCATGGTGCTGCTCATCCTGGGAATCATGTTCGGCAGCGTGGCCACGGCCCTGGTCGAAATCCTCCAGTACCTCAGCCCCGAAGGCGCACTGAAGAGTTACGTGGTGTGGACGATGGGCTCCCTGGGCGGAGTGACCGCCTCGCAGCTCGCCGTGCTGCTGCCGGCGCTGTCGGCGGGACTGTTCATCTCCGTGGCCTGCATCAAGCCGCTGAACGTCCTGCTGCTCGGCGACAGCTACGCCCGCACCATGGGCATCGACATGCGGCGCACGCAAACCGTGCTCTTCCTGAGCACCGTGCTGCTCGCCGGCACGGCCACCGCCTACTGCGGCCCCATCGGCTTCATCGGACTGGCCATGCCGCACGTGGCCCGCATCCTCTTCGCCGACGCCGACCACCGCATCCTCATGCCGGGCTCGATGCTCACCGGCGCCGCCGTGCTGCTGGCCTGCGACATCGTCTCCCAGCTTCCCGGCCGCGACATGACCCTGCCCATCAACACCGTCACCGCACTGGTGGGCATTCCCATCGTGGTGGCCGTGGTAATCCGCAACCGCAAAATATTCTGACCCATGACCGAACCGCAACAGACCGTAAGCATCCGGGGGCTGAAGCTGGGCTACCGCCACCGCACCCTGATAGAGCATGCCGACCTGACGCTGCACCGGGGAGAGTTCGCCTCGCTCATCGGCCGCAACGGAACCGGCAAGAGCACCCTGCTGCGCACCCTGGCCGGGCTCACCCGGCCGCTGGCCGGCTCGGTCTGCGTGCAGGGCGTGCCGCTCGAACGCATGTCGCCCCGCACGGCTGCCGCCACCATCGCCTTCGTCTCCACGGAGCGCATCCGCACCGCCAACCTGCGTGCCGCCGACGTCGTGGCGCTCGGCCGCACCCCCTACACCGGCTGGACGGGCTCGCTCTCCGCCGCCGACCGGCGCATCGTGGAGGAGTCGCTGGCACTGGTGGGAATGGAGAGCTTCGCCCGCAAGACCATGGACAGCCTCAGCGACGGCGAACGCCAGCGGGTGATGATTGCCCGCGCACTGGCCCAGCAGACGCCCGTCGTCCTGCTCGACGAACCGACCGCCTTTCTCGACGTTCCCAACAAATACGAAATCTCGCTGCTGCTCCGCTCGCTGGCCCACACGCAGCAGCGCTGCATCGTCAGCTCCACGCACGACCTGAACGTGGCCGTCGAGATGAGCGACACCCTCGTGCTGCTCGATTCGGGAGGCATCGAGAGCGGCCCCGCCCGCGAAATGGTGGCCCGCGGAGCCGTCCAGCGGCTCTTCCGCGGCACGGGCCTCACCTTCGACCCCGACACCTGCCGGGTCTTCCGCTGACCGCCGCGCAGCCTCGTCGGACGGTCCGCACTCCGCCCCGTAATCCTCCCCGCAACCCGGTCCGCAACCCCTCCCGTCCGACGGGGCCCCGGAAGCCCAAAAATTCCATTCCCGGTAATTTTTTCCGCAAAATATTTGCACATAACTCTTTTTTCACTACCTTTGCACCGCTAAATAAGTCCCCGTGACAGGGAACAAGGCCCATTCGTCTATCGGTTAGGACGCAAGATTTTCATTCTTGAAAGAGCAGTTCGATTCTGCTATGGGCTACGATAAGAATTAAAAGAGAATAAAAGATATGGCAAATCATCAGTCATCCAAAAAGAGAATCCGTCAGACCGAGGTCAAGAGACTGCGCAACCGTTACGCTCACAAAACCGCCCGTAACGCCGTGAAGGCTCTTCGCAACACCGCTGACAAGGCAGCCGCAGAGGCTCTGCTTCCCAAAGTTACCGCTATGCTGGACAAACTCGCTAAGAAGAACATCATCCACAAGAACAAAGCCGGTAACCTCAAGAGCAGCCTGCAGCTCAAGGTGAACGCACTCCAGTAGTCCGTTTTCCGAGGCGGGGGGGGGAAGCGATTTCTCCCGCAGATTCTCGAAGAATCGAATGGTGGATGTAGCTCAGCTGGTTAGAGTGACGGATTGTGGTTCCGAAGGTCGTGGGTTCGAATCCCATCTTCCACCCCAGAACAAAGCGGCGGCAAACGCGAAGATGCGATGACGGCGCTTTCAGACGAAATACGACGAACAGAGCTGTCTAAGGATTTAGACAGCTTTCGTTTTTTATGCGAAGCGCGAAACGGGCATACCGCCCTCCTCTGTCCCGCAGCGTCGAAACCCGAACCGGGCGGTCTGCGGAACGTCCGCGCCGTCCGGCTGCGGACAAGCGGGCTCCGTCGAACGCTTTTTTCATGCCGCCTGGCGGCCAAACCGAATAATTGATTCCATGTCAGAAACCACTCTCAACGCACCCGAAGAGCAAAAACCGGCCGACGACTTCGCCTCGCTGGGACTCTCCCGAACGATGCTCGACGCCATCAGGGCCAAAGGATTCGAAACCCCCTCTCCCATTCAGAAACTCACCATCCCGGCCCTGCTCAACTCGCAGAACGATATCATAGCCCAGGCCCAGACCGGAACCGGCAAGACCGCCGCATTCGGACTGCCGCTGCTCGAGAAACTGACCCGCTCGAAAACCCCGCAGGCCATCATCCTCGCCCCCACGCGCGAACTGGCCCTGCAGGTGACCGAAGAGCTGCTCTCGTTCAACGCCCAGACCAAACTCTCCATAGCGGCCATCTACGGCGGCGCCTCGATGAGCGAACAGCTCCGACGTCTGAAACGCGGCATCGACATCGTGGTGGGAACCCCGGGCCGCATCCTCGACCACATCCGCCGCCAGACGCTCGACCTCTCGCAGATTAAATACCTGGTGCTGGACGAGGCCGACGAGATGCTCAACATGGGCTTCATCGAGGACATCGAACAGATTATGGCCCACATCAACACCGACCGCCGGGTGCTGCTCTTCTCGGCCACCATGCCCGAACGCATCGTGGCGCTGAGCCGCAACTACATGCGCGACACGCAGATACTCAAGGTCGAGGCCAAGCAGATTACGGCCGACCTCACCGACCAGATATACTTCGAGGTGCGCGAAAGCGACAAGTTCGACGCCCTGACGCGCATCATCGACGTGGAGCCCGACTTCTACGGCATCGTCTTCAGCCGCACCAAAGTGGGCGTGGACGAAATCGTGAACCGCCTGCTGGAACGGGGCTATGCCGCCGAAGGCCTTCACGGCGACGTGTCGCAGGCCCAGCGCGAGAAGATTCTCCGCAAGTTCAAGCGCAAACAGGCCAACATTCTGGTGGCCACCGACGTGGCGGCGCGGGGCATCGACATCAACAACCTCACCCACGTCATCAACTACTCGCTGCCGCAGGACAGCGAGAGCTACGTGCACCGCATCGGCCGCACGGGACGCGCCGGCAACCAGGGAACGGCCATCACCTTCATCTCGAGCTCCGAGTTCAGGCAGTTCGGCCACCTGAGACGCGAAATCAACGTCGATATCAAGAAGGAAACCCTCCCCTCGCCCCAGGACATCGTCGCCACCAAACGGCAGAAAATCAAGGACGACCTGGCCCAGATAATCGAGAGCCGCAACTACGACGACTACGGCACCATGGCCGACGAACTGCTGGAGCTCTACCCCGCCGAGACGGCCCTGGCGGCCCTGCTGCGCCTGGCCTTCAAGAACGACCTCGAAGAGAGCCGCTATCCCGAAATCCGCTCCATCAACGTAGACCGCCGCGGCACCGCCCGGCTCTTCATCTCCATCGGCCGTCTCGACGGCTACGACCCGCGCAAGATGGTGGAGCTGCTCAAGCGCGAATGCAAACTGACGGACAGCAAGATAAACGACCTGAAGGTGCTGGACAGCTACTCGTTCGTGAGCGTGCCCTACAACGACGCGGAATTCGTGGTCAAGCGTCTGAACGGCATCCGCCGGGGCGGCCGCCCGATTGCCGAAATCGCCTCCGACAAGCGCGGCGGACAGGCCGGACACGCCGGTCCGGGACACAAGGAGCGCACCGAGCGTCCCCGCGGCAGGAAACGGACGGACGAACAGCCGCAAACCCCTTCGCAGCAGGGCGACGCACCCCAAGGCGGCGCACCGAAAGAGGAGGCCCGGCGGAGCGCTGCCCCGGCCACACCAGTTCAGGAGCCGGCCGCATCCGCGCCCGAGCCGCCGCAGAGCGACCGCACCGACGACTGGGAGGCCATCGCGGCCAAATATCCCGGAGCGCGTCCCTACCGCGAGCAGCAGGAGCAGACTCCCCGCCCGGCCGCATCCCGCAAAAGCGCCGCCCCCCGCAAGGGACGGAAGAGCGCCCCGCAGAAGCAGCTCACCGTCACCGAAAGCCGCAGCCACGCCGGCTTCGACTGGAGCTTCTTCGAACAGGAGGGCAGCTGGGGCGACGACCGCCATCCGGGCAAAAAACGCAGACGCAAATAGTCTTCCCTCGGCAGCCCCCAAGGGGTGACACGACGAACGAAAGCAGACCGGCCGCCGCGGCAGTCACTGACAAAGTGGCAGGCCGCGGCGGTCGTTTTGTCACGAAAAATGTCAAAAATCCCTTTGGCACACCAATTGTTCAACCAAGGGGTGAACGCGCGGAAAAGCGCACGCAAAGCAAATAGACAGAACAATTATAAAATCTTACGACAATGAATGTAAAACCGTTATCAGACAGAGTGCTCATTCTGCCCAACCCGGCAGAGGAGAAGACCGCAGGCGGTCTGTTTATTCCCGACACAGCCAAGGAGAAACCCCTGGCAGGCAAAGTCATCGCCGTGGGCCCCGGCACTTCGGAGGTCACCATGGAGGTGAAGCCCGGCGACCAGGTGCTCTACGGCAAATACGCCGGCACCGAAATCAATGTCGAGGGAACCGACTACCTCATCATGCGTCAGAGCGACATTCTGGCCATCATCTAATTTTTCGTAACCACGAAACCGAACCAACATCAAAAAACAGACGACTATGGCAAAAGAAATCAAATACAACGCAGAGGCAAGGGAGTTGCTGAAGCAGGGCGTGGACGCGTTGAGCAACGCAGTGAAGGTGACCCTCGGTCCCAAGGGCCGCAACGTGATTATCGACAAGAAGTTCGGCGCACCCCACATCACCAAGGACGGCGTGAGCGTAGCCAAGGAGGTGGAGCTCGAAGACCCGTTCGCAAACATGGGCGCACAGATGGTCAAGGAGGTAGCCTCCAAGACCAATGACGACGCCGGCGACGGAACCACCACCGCCACCGTACTCGCGCAGTCGATTATCGGCGTGGGCATCAAGAACGTAACCGCAGGCGCCAACCCCATGGACCTGAAGCGCGGCGTGGACAAGGCCGTGGCCGAAGTGGTCAAGTCGCTGCGCGAGCAGAGCAAGACCGTGGGCGGCGACATCGCCAAAATCGAGCAGGTGGCCACCATCTCGGCCAACAACGACAACGCCATCGGCAAACTCATCGCCGAGGCCATGTCCAAGGTAAACAAAGAGGGCGTCATCACCGTGGAGGAGGCCAAAGGCACCGACACCCACGTGGAGGTGGTCGAGGGCATGCAGTTCGACCGCGGCTACATTTCGGCCTACTTCATCACCGACACCGAGAAGATGGAAGCCGTGCTGGACAAACCCTATATTCTGATTACCGACAAGAAGGTCTCCACCATGAAGGAGATTATGAGCGTGCTGGAGCCCGTGGCACAGAGCGGACGTTCGCTGCTCATCATCGCCGAGGACGTGGACGGCGAGGCCCTGAGCGCACTGGTGGTCAATAAGCTGCGCGGCACGCTGAAAATCGCGGCCGTCAAGGCTCCCGGCTTCGGCGACCGCCGCAAGGAGATGCTCGAGGACATCGCCGTGCTGACCGGCGCCACCGTGGTTTCCGAAGAGAAGGGCTTCCGCCTCGACCAGGCTACCCTCGAGATGCTGGGCAGCGCCGAGAAGGTCACCCTCAACAAGGAGAACACCACCATCGTGAACGGCGACGGCGAGAAAGAGGCCATCAAGAACCGCGTGGCTCAGATTCGCAAACAGATTGAAGGCGCCACCTCCGACTACGACAAGGAGAAACTCCAGGAGCGTCTGGCCAAACTGGCCGGCGGCGTGGCCGTGCTCTACGTGGGCGCCGCTACCGAGGTGGAGATGAAGGAGAAGAAGGACCGCGTGGACGATGCGCTGGCCGCAACCCGTGCCGCTGTCGAGGAGGGTATCATCCCCGGAGGCGGCGTGGCCTACATCCGCGCCGTGGCCGCCCTCGAATCGCTCAAGGGCGACAACGACGACGAGACCACCGGTATCCAGATTGTGAAACGCGCCATTGAGGAGCCGCTGCGCCAGATTGTGGAGAACGCCGGCGGCGAAGGCTCCGTGGTGGTGAACAAGGTGAAAGAGGGCAAGGGCTCGTTCGGCTACAACGCCCGCGCCGACAAGTTCGAAGACCTGTTCGAGGCCGGCATCATCGACCCGACCAAGGTGGCCCGCGTGGCACTCGAGAATGCAGCCAGCATCGCCTCGATGTTCCTGACCACCGAATGCGTACTGGCCGAGAAGAAGGAGGAGACTCCCGCCATGCCCGCACCCGGCATGGGCGGCATGGGCGGCATGATGTAACCGTCTCTCCGCCCGGAGGGCCTTCACACAGAACCCGAACCGGGATGCGGACCACCGTATCCCGGTTTTTTTGTTCCACTGTTGCACACTATTTGCAACCGAATTCCGTTAGTAGAAAAATTCAACCAACACCGCATTGTTATGAAAAGACATATCCGATGGATAGCTCTGGCAACCGCCGTGGCCGCATTCGCCGCGGCCGATGCCCAGCCCCGCCAAAGAGAGGCGGGACCCGAGCCGCAGCAACGCGCCATGCACCGGCAAGCCGCCCCGCAGCAGATGACCGCCGAGGAGCAGGCCGACCGCGAAACGGAACGCATGACCCGCGAACTGGGACTCGACGAACAGCAGGTAAAGAAAGTCCGTAAAATCAACCTGCGCCGCGCCCGCATGATGCGCCAGGACGCCTACGTCGCCGACCGGGCGCAGAAACGCGAAGAACGCTCCGCCGCCCAGGAGCGCGACGGCAGACCCGGCATGGGAGGTCCCGGCGGACGTCCCGGCATGGGAGGCCCCGGAGGTCCCGGAGGTCCTGGAGGTCCCGGAGGTCGTCCAGGCATGGGCCCCGGCGGCATGATGAACAACAACGGACAGCTCACCCTGTTCCAGATTGAGAAAATCCTCAAGAAGTGCGACACCGACCTGAAGAAGACGCTCACCCCCGAGCAATACGCCAAGTGGCAGCAGATGCAGCAGCACGGCCCCGGACCCCGTCCCGATGCGGCACCCCGAGGCGAACACCGGTCCCGTCCCGGAGAGGGGCCGCACAGATAGCACCCCCATTACCAAAATAACCGATAACCCCGAAAAGCCGGAGACGCCCATCTTGCGCCGTCCGGCTTTTCCTTTCCGTCCCGGCCGGACGCTCCGCCCCGCCGGCGGAGCGGAATCTTTTCCCGGCAGGCAAAGGAACGGAGCGAAGGCGCTTTTCTCGCCAAAAAAACGTACCTTTGCCTCCGGTTACGGAGCCCGCCCCGGCCCGTTCCGCAGAGTTAGCACCGCACTCGGCACGGAGTGCATTAAACGACAACGATTTATGGCAAAAAAAGAGAACCGCAGAGACAAACGCGACAACACCGCGGCAGAGGTTTCGGCACGCAGCAGGGAAGAGATTGTACTCAACATATTCCGCACATTTCCGGACAAAAAATTCACCGTCAAGAAACTGGCCGCAGCCAGCGGCGAGGGGGGCCAGCACGGCCGCCAGCAAACCCGCCGCATCGTGGAGCAGCTCCTGGAGCAGGGTCTGCTGAGCCAGTCGGGCGACGAGCGCTACCAGCTCAACCGCGACCACCTGCCCACCTACGAAGGCCGGGTGGACATGATGGCCTCCGGCTCGCTCTACGTCAAGGTGGAGGGACAGGAGCACGACATCTTCGTGAACGAACACAACACCCGCCACGCCCTGCACGACGACCTGGTGGAGGTGAGCGTCACCCGCACCCGGCGCGACGGCACCTTCGAGGGCGAAATCAAACGCATCGTGGAGCGCAGCTGCCGAAGCTGGGTCGGTACCGTGGACCTGGGCGGCGGATACGCCTTCGTCCGTCCCGACAGCCGCAAAATGCCGGTGGACATCTACATCCCGCTCAAGGAGTACCCCAACCTGAAGAACAACCAGAAGGTGAAGGTCGATATCGTCTCGTGGGACGACACGGCCAAGAACCCCGTCGGCCGCATCGCCGACGTGCTGGGATACGCCGGCGAGAACAACGCCGAGATGCACGCCATCATGGCCGAGTTCGACCTCCCCTACCGCTTCGAGCCCGAGGTGGTGGAGGATGCGGAGCGCATTCCGGGCGCCATAACCCCCAAGGACTACGCCGAACGCCGCGACTTCCGCGACACGGTCACCTTCACCATCGACCCCGCCGACGCCAAAGACTTCGACGACGCGCTCTCCATCCGCAAAATCGCCGAGGGCAAATGGCAGGTCGGCATCCACATCGCCGACGTGACCCACTACGTCCGTCCCGGTTCGGTGGTCGATACCGAGGGCGTGAGCCGCGCCACTTCGGTCTATCTGGTGGACCGCACCATCCCGATGCTCCCCGAACGGCTCTCCAACGAGCTCTGCTCGCTGCGGCCCAACGAGGAGAAGCTCTGCTTCTCGGCCGTGTTCGACATCGACCAGGAGCTCAACATCGACAACGAGTGGTTCGGCCGCACGGTCATCTACTCCAACCGCCGCTTCACCTACGCCGAGGCCCAGGCCATCATCGAAACCGGCGACGGCGATTACAGCCAGGAGGTGCTCGCCCTGCACGAACTGGCCCAGAAGCTGCGCCGCGAACGCTTCCGCAACGGAGCCATCAGCTTCGAGCGCGAGGAGGCCAAATTCCTGCTCGACGAATACGGCAAGCCGCTGGGCGTCTACTTCAAGCCCCAGAAGGAGAGCAACCAGCTGGTGGAGGAGTTCATGCTGCTGGCCAACCGCAAGGTGGCCGAATTCGTAGGCAAGAAACGCGGCAAAGGCAAGAACGCCGAACGCACGTTCGTCTACCGCGTGCACGACAAACCCAACAGCGACAAACTCTCGCGCTTCACCAGTTTCATCCTCAAGTTCGGCTACTACTTCAAGGCCGACCGCGGCAAGGCCATCGCCAAGGAGATGAACAAGCTGATGAGCAAAATCAAGGGCAAGAGCGAGGAGAACATCATTTCGACCCTGGCCGTAAGGACCATGGCCAAAGCCTTCTACTCCACCGACAACATCGGCCACTACGGACTGGCATTCCCCTACTACACCCACTTCACCTCCCCCATCCGCCGCTATCCCGACATGATGGTGCACCGCCTGCTGGCCCACTACCTGGAGGGGGGCAAGAGCGTGGCCAAAGACGAATACGAGAAGCTGTGCCAGCACTCCAGCGACATGGAGGTGCGGGCCGCCGACGCCGAACGCGCTTCGATAAAGTACAAGATGGTGGAATTCATGGCCGACAAAATCGGCCGCGAGTTCGACGGCCACATCTCGGGCATCACCGAATGGGGCATCTACGTGGAGCTCGAAGAGACCCACATCGAGGGCATGGTGTCGCTGCGGGACATGCCCGACGACTTCTACTCGTTCGACGAAGAGAGCTATTCGGTCACCGGCGAACGCACGGGCCGCACCTTCACGCTGGGCGACAACGTGCGAATCCGCGTCAAGCGCGCCGACCTGCGCCACCGCCAGCTCGACTTCTCGATGAGCGGCTCCCTGGACTTCGATACGGGCGCCTTCACTCCGCTGCAGCAGGAGGCTCCCCGCACCTACACCACGGCGGGCAAACCCAAACGCAAAGAGCGCAAACGCTGACCGTGCCGACACGCTCCCCGCTGACCGGTCGCCCCGGCAACCGCACACCACAAGGCCGACAACCGCAAGGTTGCCGGCCTTCTCTGTCTCTTCACACCCCGGACTTCGCTCCGTCTGCGGAAACGGAGCACGACATTTCGAGAAATAACATGTTTAACGAAATCCATTAATGAAGACTATGAACCAACACTCCGTCACGGCAGCGAACCGCCGACCGGCACCTCGCGCCCTCACCCCCAAATGCACTTCGTTCTTCACCTTCATGGAGGCCCAGATAGCCTCGCTCCAGAGCCGCCAGCGCTACAAGACCGCCTCGGGCTACGCCTGTGCGCTCCGCAGTTTCAGGCTCTTCCGCGACGGCCGCGACCTGCTGCCCGCCGAGCTGACCCACGTCCAGGCGGCAGCATACGAGTCGTGGCTCCGGCAGCGGGGCGTGTCGCTCAACTCCACCTCTTTCTACATGCGCATCCTGCGGGCCGTCTACAACCGCACCGTGGCCTGCGGCCTGACTCCCCAGCGCTATCCCTTCCGGGAGGTCTACACCGGAATCTGCCGCACCCGCAAACGGGCCGCCGACCACCGCACCATCGCCCGGCTCCGACAGCTCGACCTGCTCGACACCCCTTCGCTGGCGCTGGCCCGCGACCTGTTTCTCTTCAGCTTCTACACCCGCGGCATGTCCTTCATCGACGTCGCCTTCCTGCGCAAGGAGGCGCTGCACGACGGCATCATCACCTACCGCCGCCACAAAACCGGACAAATCCTCTCCGTACGATGCGAAGCGCACATCCTGCACATCCTCGAGCGCTATGCCCCGCAGGTCGCCCACTCGCCCTATCTGCTCCCCGTCCTGGGCGAATGCGACCGGCCGCACACCCTCATGAAGCGCTACGACAAGCAACTCAGACTCTACAACCGTTCGCTCTCCATCCTTTCGGCCCGGCTCGCCCTGCCCCACCCGCTCACCTCCTACACCGCCCGCCACACCTGGGCCACCGTCGCCAAGCAGCTCCAGATTCCCATCTCGGTCATCAGCGAAGGCATGGGGCACACCTCCGAACTCACCACCCGCATCTACCTCGACTCGTTCGAACAATCGGTCCTCGACGACGCGAACCGGCTCATCATCTCCCGCTGCTGACAGGGACAAAAAAAAGTCCACCTCTTACACAGAGGTGGACTTGAAGATGCTAAAGGCTGGAATCTAATGTTTTAATCATACGGAAAAATGCAATATCGAACGAAAATCGGACATTGCGGGAGGTCGATTGGAGGAGTTGCGGGACTGTTTGGAAGATATGTTTCCTAAAATGTATGCCGAATCGTCCGGGACGGGATATAACCGTCTGTGTAATATGAAATACAGATATTTCCGACGTTTTGTTTTCATCGTAAAATTATGACCCGTTTATTTGCTATTTCAATTAATATATCTAAATTTGTATCGGATTTTCAGCCTGCTGTGTTCCACCTCTGTGTAAGAGGCGGTACCGCAGAAACGGATTTCCTTTGCGGATGAGATTTGCAACCGGCCTCGCGACAGAGGAGCGGGACACGTTCGGCGCACCTGTCGCAAAACCCAGACAAACAGCCACATGACAGACAATCAGACATATTGGTACGCTGCCAGGACATTCCACCGGGAACGGGAAATCGCCGAACGGCTTCGCAGGATGGGTATCGAGCACTTCATTCCGTTCCACACCGTGCACCGCGAACGGGACGGAGTGGTCCGCAAACGGGAAGAACCGGTCATCCCCAACCTGGTCTTCATCCGGTGCGCCCCGGCCACCGGCGCGGCGCTGACCCGCGACCTCGGCTTCCGGATGAACTACATCAAACACCGCAACACCTTCACTCCGGTAACCATTCCCGACAAGCAGATGGACGACTTCATCTTTCTGCTCAACTATTCCGACACGGCGGGCGAAATCATCGAGGGCGAAATCAAACAGGGCGACCGAGTCCGGGTCATCAAGGGCGATTTCGCAGGCATCGAAGGGGAGCTCGTCCGGATAAAGAAACACAAACGCGTAGTAATCAAACTCTACGACACCATATCTTTCGCCATGGTATTCATTCCGCTCGGCTATCTGCAGAAGATAGAGAGCCCCGCGCAGGATTGACCGCGCCCCCTTCGCCGCACATGAACGACCCTCTTTCGACATACGGCCTGCAACAGCTCTGCGTGAGAAGCGACCCGTCGGGGATGCCCGCCCACGAGCGGATGTTCCTGCTGCGGGGATATGCGCTCTGCCGCGAACTGACGCTGTTCGGGCTCTTCGCCCTTCCCGGTCTGGAGCGGCAGGTCGAGACCTGCGTCCGGCTTCTGCTCGCCGACACGGAGCAGCTCCGCTCCGACCCCGAAACCGCCGCTCCGCTGGTTTCGGCCCTGCTGGAGTGCGCCACCGCCTCGCTGCCGGCACCGCTGCTCGACCGGTGTCTCGACACGGCCGACCGGCTCATCGGGCACGAGGCTCCGCTATCGGCCTTCGGGGCCCGGCTCGCCTGCGCATGCGACCTGCTGATGCCCGGCCAGGAGTATGCGGCCGCGGCCAGGCAGGCCATCGAGGCATGGCAGCCCGCCGCAGAGCTTCCCGAGCTGTGGCACCGGGCCGCAGCCATGACCCTGTACGAACACGCCACCGGCTCGCGGACTTTCGCCTCCCGGGCGGCAGCCCTGTGGGAACGCTGCCTGGAGACCTTCCGTCCCGGCGACTGCACCGCCGCACAACGGATGGAGCTGCTCGAAACGGCCGTACTCCGCCAGCAGTACGAAACGGCGAAAGCGCTCTGCCGACCGGCACCCGCCCCGACCGGCGAGGGCTACCGGCTCTGGTCGGCCGCGGCCGACCGGCTCGAGGAGCAGTGGCGGCAATCCTAACGAACAACCTACTTTTTCCATATGAAAGGCATAGTATTAGCCGGGGGTAGCGGTACGCGTCTGTATCCTATCACCAAGGGTGTAAGCAAGCAGCTGCTTCCCATCTACGACAAACCGATGATTTACTATCCGCTGTCGGCGTTGATGCTTGCGGGCATCCGGGATATTCTGATAATCTCCACGCCGCACGACCTGCCC
>JAGBHC010000014.1 GCA_017935625.1 Rikenellaceae bacterium
CCGTTGGGGGGGGACGTCCGTTTTGCCGTTGGGGGGGCGTCCGTTTTGCCGTTGGGGGGAGACGTCCGTTTTTCCGTTGGGGGGGGGCGTCCGTTTTGCCGTTGGGGGGGGACGTCCGTTTTGCCGTTGGGGGGGACGTCCGTTTTGCCGTTGGGGGGGACGTCCGTTTTGCGGGAGGATGGACCCCGGTGGCGGTTCAGTAGCCTCTTGACGGCCCCTCGGGCGGGCTATCGGTCGAGCTTGCGGATGATGCGGGCCGGGTTGCCGCCCACCAGCGAGTCGTCGGGTACGTCCCGGGTTACTACGGCTCCCGCGGCCACCACGCACCGGTCGCCGATGGTGACGCCCGGACAGATGACGGCACTGCCGCCTATCCAGCAGTCGCGGCCGATGGCGACGGCACGGCCGTACTCCACGCCGCTGTTGCGCTTGAGGTGGCCGAGGTCGTGGCCGGCGGTGTAAATCTGCACTCCCGGGGCGATGAATGCGTTGCGTCCGATGTGCACCGGAGCCACGTCCAGCACCGTGCAGTTGAAGTTGAAGAAGACATTCTCTTCGCAGTGGAGGTTGTAGCCGTAGTCGCAGAAGAACGGCGGCTGGATGAACAGCGAGGGGTGGGCGTTGGGAAACGCTTCGGCGAGGAGCGCCTCGTACTGTGCCCGGTAGCATGCGTCGTAGGGACAGAGCATGGCGTTGAGGCGGGCGAGCAGGTGGCGGATGCGGTGCTGTTCGGCTTGCAGCTGCGGGTCGGAGGCTCGGTAATCCTCTCCCGCGAGCATTTTCTCTTTTTCGGTTTTCATGACGATGCGGGTCGTTTGCGGTTCGCGGAGCGTCTCCGGTCTGCGCTCCTATTTCTCGAAATGCTGGTAATCTTTCAGGCTGTTCCATGCGCCGCCCCAGGTGAAGCCGTGGCGGATGAACTCGCGGTAGCAGAGGTCGTCGGCGGTTATCTTGCAGGGGAAATCGGCCGAACGGTCGGCGTAGGGACGTCCGCTCTCGGGGCTGACCGTCACCCGGTCGCCCCGTTTTTTGACGCAGGGGTTGTAGAGCGGGTTGATGTCGATGGCCATTCCGAGGCTGTGCTTGGAGAGGGAGGTGCTCCCCTCGATGCGGCGGAAGTTGAAACAGGAGGTGTTGTCGGCCTCCATCGAACGCAGGTCGTCGGCGTCGTAGTCGTCCACCAGCACCATCCGCTCGATGGGATAGCGGGCCCGGTAGAGGGTGCGGAAGATGTCGAGGAGCTCCCCGGCGATGGCCCGGTTGCAGATGAGTTCGCCCAGACGTATCCGGCCTTGCAGGTCGTAGTGCAGCACCTTCAGGTAGCGAAGTTCGGAGAGGGGGACCGTGCAGCCGGCCTTGTAGGACTTGCCCGCTATCCGGCTGCGGAGGGCGGCATCTATCTCTTCGGCCGCGAAGCATCTCTGCTCGCCGAACTCCTCCACGCTGTGCGCCGACACGCAGCTGGCGGCAATCCACCTCTCGAGCGCTTCGCCCTCCGTTTGTCCGAGGATGCGCAGCGGGAGAAGAAGCAGGGCGAGAAGCAGCGGCGCGAGACGAATCGGTTTCATCGGGATTCGGCGTGTTATCGGTTCAACTCTTCGAGACGTGCCACGGGCGACACCTCCAGCGAGGAGAGGTCGCCGTCGAGGTAGCGGTAGTAGCCCGATATGCCTATCATGGCGGCATTGTCGGTGGTGAACTTCAGTTCGGGAATGAAGGTTCTCCAGCCCCGGCGGCGTCCCGTCTCGGTCACGGCCTCGCGCAACCCGCTGTTGGCCGAAACGCCTCCGGCGATGGCGATGTCGTTGATTTTATACTCTTTGGCCGCCTTTGTCAGCTTGGCGAGCAGTATGTCGATAATCGTGCTCTGGAGCGAGGCGCACAGGTCGGCCCGGTGGTTTTCGATGAAGCCGGGCTCCTCGGCCACCCGGTCGCGCAGGGTGTAGAGGAACGAGGTTTTCAGGCCGCTGAAGCTGTAATCGTAGCCCTCCACGTGGGGTTTGGCGAAGCGGAACGCCTTGGGGTCGCCCTCTTTGGCCAGCCGGTCGATGACCGGACCGCCGGGGTAGGGCAGGCCCATCACTTTGGCGCATTTGTCGAAGGCTTCGCCCGCGGCGTCGTCTATGGTGGTGCCGACAATCTCCATCTCGAGCGGCGATTTGACCAGCACGATTTGCGAGTGGCCGCCCGAGACGAGCAGACACAGGAAGGGGAAGGAGGGGTGGGGCAGCTGCCGGTCGGGCAGGTCGATGAAGTGCGAAAGGATATGTCCCTGCAGGTGATTGACCTCCACCAGCGGAATGTCGTGCGAAATGGCCAGCCCCTTGGCGAAGCTCACTCCCACCAGCAGCGAGCCCAGCAGGCCCGGACCGCGGGTGAAGGCAATGGCATCGATATTGTCCACAGTGATTCCGGCCTCCTTGAGCGCGGCATCCACCACGGGGATGATATTCTGTTGGTGGGCTCTGGAGGCGAGTTCAGGGATGACGCCTCCGTATTTGATATGAACCGCCTGACTGGCAATGACATTCGAGAGCATGACGGTGTTTTTGAGCACGGCTGCCGAAGTGTCGTCGCAGGAAGATTCGAGCGCGAGAATCGTTATATCCATAATATGCTTTTATTTTTCGCGAAAAATTCGTAAAATTGTCACTTATTTGGGAGTTTATGCGCAAAGGTATAAAAATAATGACTTACTGGTTATCGACATTGGCCCTGGTGTTGATAATTTTGCCTTTGCTTCTGTCGATGCTTTTGAGTATCAACGGAGTGCAGAACTTCGTCGTTTCGCGTCTCACCGCTTCCGTTTCGCGCAAGCTGGGCACGCGCGTGGAGATAGGACGGGTGGATATCGGGCTGTTCCGCCGCCTGAAGGCCGAAGGGGTCTATGTCGAGGACCTGCAGGGCGATACCCTGCTCTACGCCTCGTCGCTGAGTGCCGACGTGTCGGACTTCGGTCTGTTCGGCACTCCGCTTCTGCTGGGCAGCGTGCGGCTGGAGGGCGGCATGCTGTCGATGAGACAGGGACCCGACGGCGAGATGAACATCAAGAAGCTGACCGACAGACTCAAATCCGACAAACCGAAAAAGCGGCTCTTCCGGCTCCGCATCCGCCGCATCGACATCGACGATTTCCGCTTCTCCATGCGGCTGGCCAAAGCGGGCCAGCGGGCCGAGGGCATCGATTTCGCCGACCTCTCGCTGGCGGACATGCGGGTGAGGAGCAACGGGTTCTCGCTGACCGGCAGCGACATCGACATGGAGCTGGATTCGCTCTCGTTTACCGACCGCAGCGGATTCGGGGTGGAGAACCTGCGTGCCCGCCGCCTGACGGTGGGGAACGGAAACATCGCTTTCGACCGCCTGGGGCTGCAGACGGGCCGTTCGGAGATAACGGCTGCCGAATTGCGCCTGAGTGCCGATGGCTGGGACAAGTACAAATATTTCGCCGACAGCGTGGCCCTGGAGGCCCGTTTCACCGATTCGGAGATTGCCGCCGCCGACCTGGGGTGGTTCGCTCCGGGACTCAGACGGTGGAACCTGACCCTCTCCGACCTTTCGGCCGATGCCCGGGGTACGCTCTCGGCCCTGAAGGGAAAGGTGGGGCATGCCCGGCTGCTGGGTTCGTCGCTGGCGCTGGATTACGACATCGGGGGACTGCCGGATGTGAACCGGGCCGATTTCCGCATCGACCTCAGGGAGCTGGTTACCTCGGGCGGGGACATCGCCGCGCTGACGGAGCGGCTTTCGGGGAAGGCGCCCGCCGCCGGAGCCGAGCGCCTGCTCAGGCGCCTGACCCGCATCGCGGTGAAGGGCGAGTTTTCGGGCCGGCCGACCGATTTCACCTCTTCCGGCCGGGTCTCCACTTCGCTGGGGGCAATCGATTTCGGCGGGGAGATGGCGGGCGACGGCCGGGTGCGCCGTTTTTCGGGCACGCTCGGTGCCGACGGCTTCGACGTGGGCAGGCTGCTGGCCAACGACAAGTTGGGCCGGCTTTCGGTGAAGGGTGAGCTCGACGGCAGTTACGACGGCACCGACCTGAAGGCCGACATCGAGGGCGAGGTGTCGCAGCTGGGCTTCAACGGCTACGACTACCGGGAGGTGAAATACAACGGTTCGGTCTTCAACAAGCAGTATCGGGGCGTGATAACCTCCGACGACCCGAACGTGGACTTCTCGCTGGACGGCGTGCTCGACTTCAACGCCGCCAAACCCGACTACCGGGTCCGGGTGGAGGTGCGCAACTTCGACCTGCACGCCACCCGCTTCAACCGTCGCGACAGCGTCTCGCGCATGGAGGGCATCGTGACGGCCGACGTCTCGGGCACTTCGCCCGACAATGCCAACGGCACGGTCATCGTGGACAGCCTGGTCTACGTCAATCACATCGACACGGTGCGCATGGGGCGCATCTCGCTGGTGGGCGACAATGCCGACGACCGCAAGTTCCTCAGCCTGAACTCTTCGTTCGTCGATGCCGAGTTCCGCAGCCGCATGTCTTACATGGAGGTCTTCGACTACCTGCGCCGCCGCATCCGGGACTACGTGCCGAGTCTGGCCCGCGAGCTCGATGCCGGACACCTGAAGGCCGGGAGCGATACGCTCGACCTCAACGGCTTCTCGCTGGTGAAGGCCGATTTCAAGCAGGCCAACAACGTGCTGGGCATCTTCCTGCCCGGCTTGCAGCTGGCCGAGGGGACGAGTCTTTCGTTCCTGGTCAATCCCGAGGCCGACAAGCTGTCGCTGTCGCTGCAATCGGATTTCATCGAGCGCGGCAGCTTCTTCGCCGGGCGGGTGAATGTCAATGCCTACAATCAGGCCGATTCGCTGTCGCTGTTCCTGCGGGCCGACGACCTCTATTCGGGCCGCATCCATATCCCCAACTTCTCGGCTATCGGCGGGCTGCGGGAGAACGTGCTGGATTTCGCCACCCGCTTTTCCGACACCGTGAGCGGCACCTCGGCGCTGCTGGGGCTGCGGGCGCTGGTGGAGCGCAACGAACAGGGCGCACCCCGGTTTACGGTGACGGTCACTCCGTCGGTGGTCAAGAGCCGCGAACGGCGCTGGAGCATCGCCTCCGGAAAGATTCTGTGCGACACCTCGCGCATCGACATCACCAACTTCTTCATCACCGGTGCGGGACAGGCGCTGGTGGCCAACGGCGTCGTGTCGCGCAGCATGGAGGACACGCTGCATGTGGATTTGCGCAATTTCGACCTGGGGCTCCTTTCGGGGCTGGTCGGCGACCTGGGGTACCGGGTGCGCGGACGGCTCAACGGCCATGCCGACCTCTCGTCGGCCATGCGTCACGGGGTGTTCAACGCTCGGATGGATGCGGACAGCCTGCGCATCAACGAGGTGGCCCTGCCCGACGTGACGGTCTCCAGCGTGTGGGATTCCCAGACCGGCCGTGCCGCCGTGCACATCACCGGCCGGGACGACGGAGCGCAGTTCATCAGCGGCTATTACCGTCCCTCGGACCGTCGCTTCCGGGTCGATGCCGAACTGCCGGCGGTCGATTTGTCGCTGCTCGACCCCTTCCTGGAGGGGGTCATCGTCGATAACCGGGGAACGGCCTCGGCGAAGCTGATGCTGACCGGAACCATGAGCGGGGCTTCGCTGAGCGGCCGGATTACGGTGCCGGAGTTCCGGACGACGGTCGATTTTACGAAGGTCCCCTATGTGATACGCGATGCGGTGATAGACATCGAGAATTCGGTCCTCGACATGCAGGGCGTGAAGTTCTACGATGCGGAGGAGAACAGCGGCGAGGTGAGCATGCGCCTCGACATGCGCTCCTTGAAAAATATTTCGTACGACGTGCGGGTCAATCCGAACCGGATGCTGGTGCTCAACACCACGGCCCGCGACAACGACCTCTTCTACGGCAATCTCCACGCCACGGGGTCGGCCCGCATCCGGGGCGACAAGCTGGGCGTGACGATGGATGTGTCCGCCGTCACGGAGGAGCGTTCGGCTTTCTTCCTGCCCCTGAGCAACAAGGCGAATATCTCCCAGGCCAAGTTCGTCCATTTCGTGCGGGAGGCCGAGCAGCGGCCCGACAGCACCGACTACCTCTCCCGGCGCAAGCTGATGTTCGAACGGCGGATGGCCCAGCACCGGGGGGACGGCGGCGTGAACATGGACATCAACATGTCGGTGACGGTTCGCCCCAACGTCGATTTCCAGCTGGTGATAGACCCCACCGTGGGCGATATCATCCGGGCGAGGGGCAACGGCACGATAAACATGCACGTCAATCCGGGCAACAACGTCTTCACCATGATTGGCGACTACGAGATTAGCGAGGGAAGCTATCTGTTCACCCTGCAGAATATCATCAACAAGAAGCTGATTATCGAACCGGGCAGCATGATACAGTGGACGGGCGACCCCATCGATGCCCTGCTCAACATCTCGGCGGTCTACAAACTCAAGGCGTCGCTGGGCAGCCTGGTGGGCGACAACGGCGGACAGATGAATGTCTCGCGGGCCATCCCCATCGAGTGCGTGATACACCTCACCGACCGTCTCTCGCAGCCGACCATCACCTTCGACGTGGAGGCGCCGATGGCCGACATCGAGACTCAGAACATCATCGCCAACTCGATGAACACGCAGGAGATGAAGGCCACGCAGTTCTTCTGGCTCATGGCATTCAACTCCTTCTACACCGAAAGCTCGTCGGGCGGCGGCGGAGTGAATATCGGTTCGAGCGGCGCGGCCACGGGCTTCGAGTTCATCTCCAACCAGCTCAGCAACCTGCTTTCGTCCGAGAACCGGGGAATCGACATCCGCTACCGTCCCAAGGACGACTACTCGAACGAAGAGGTGGAGCTGGCCTACCAGCAGGCGTTCCTCAACAACCGGCTGGTGCTGGAGCTCGAGGGCAACTATGTCATCGACCCCAACAAAATGTCATCGACCCGTTCGGAGAACAGCTTCGCGGGCAACTTCAGCGTGATATACTCCATCGACCGGGCGGGCAATCTCAAGGCGCACATCTTCTCGCGGACCATCGACCGCTTCGGCGACGAGAACCAGGGCCTGCAGGAGAGCGGCGTGGGCATCACCTACAAGGAGAGCTTCGACACCTTCGGCGACATCGTGCGCAACTTCAAGGAGCGTTTCGCCCTCTCCGAGAAGCGGCGCAAGCGCAGGGAGGCCCGGCGTGCGGCCAGGGAGGCCTCGCGGCCGTCGGAAGAGGATGCCGCAGGCGCATCGCCGGCCGCACAGGCAGCCGGGGAGTCCGCCGATGCGGCTTCGGTGCCCGCATCGGGGAGCGCCGGGCCCCGCAGCGGAGCGTCGGAGGAGGGAAAAGAGGAAATAAAACCCGTGGAAGTGACGTTTAAAAAGATAGATTTATAATTTTGCACTTTGAAACGGGCCGGATTACGGATTAGGGAAACGATTTAAAATTAAAAACAATAAAGAAGAAACGATTATGATTGCATTTTTTCAGGCCGCCGATGCGGTAGAGGAAGTCGTGGCGCAGACTCAGAGCACGACGATGGGATTGGGAGAACTTTTCATGGCCGGCGGCTGGCTGATGTGGCCGCTGCTCGCACTGGGCGGCGTGACCGTCTTCATCTTCGTGGAGCGTTTCACGGCCATCCGCAAGGCGTCGCGCCTCGATATGAACTTCATGAACCGCATCCGCGACTACATTTTCGAAGGAAAGGTGGCTGCGGCGGTGGACCTCTGCAAGAGCACCGACACGCCCATCGCCCGCATGGTGGAGAAGGGCATCGAACGCATCGGCCGTCCGATGAGCGACGTGCAGAGCGCCATCGAGAACGTGGCCAATCTCGAGGTGTCGAAACTCGAGAACGGACTTCCGTTTCTGGCGACCATCGCCGGCGGTGCGCCGATGATTGGTTTCCTGGGTACGGTCATCGGCATGGTGCAGGCCTTCATGAACCTCTCCCAGGCGGGCGGTTCGGTCGATATGAGCCTGCTGGCCAGCGGTATGTATGTGGCGATGGTGACCACCGTGGCCGGTCTGGTCGTGGGCATTCCGGCCTACTTCGGCTACAACTACCTGGTGGCCCGCATCGAGAAACTGATTTTCCAGATGGAGGCCAACTCCATCGCGTTCATGGATATTCTGAATCAACCCGTCAAGAAATAAATCCACGGCAAGCGTATGGCAATCAGAAGAGGTTCCAAGGTCGATAAGTCGTACAGTGCGGCTTCGATGACGGATTTGATGTTTCTGTTGTTGATATTCATGTTGATAGCGACCACACTCATCAATCCCAACGCGCTCAAGCTGCTTTTGCCCCAGAGCGCCAATCAGATTAAGGAGAAACCCTACACCACGGTGTCGATAACGCCCGACCACCAGTTCTACGTGGAGACCACCCCCGTGGCGGCCGCCGAACTGGAGTCGGTGCTGCGCAGCAGGCTGGAGGGGGTCGAGAAACCGATAATCTCGCTCCACTGCGACGAGAGCACGGTGATGAAGGATGCGGTGTTCGTGATGGACATCGCCAAGAACAACAACTATACCTGTATTTTGGCTACCCGGCCGTAACCCGAGCCGGAGCAGCCCCCTCACTAAGGGGCGGCCTGCTCCGGAGATGAAGAGCAGAGCGATGTATTATTACGAAACCGAATACAAGACCGGACGGCGCGCGGGGTGGCTCGCCCTGTTGCTCTATTGCCTGAGTCTGGTCGTGTTGCTGCTGTGCGTGGGATTTACGGTGGAGGTGCCCGAGAAGCCCGAAGGCATCGTCATCGACTTCGGTCAGAGCGAGGAGGCCGCCGGCGAGCGCATGATGCCGCAGAATGCGGTGCGTCAGAGCACTCCGGCCGTGGCTTCGGGCGGCGAGCAGGAGGCGATGACCCAGCAGACGGAGCCGGCGCCCGAGGTGGCGGTGGGAACCGATGCGCGGCGGGTCGAGGAGCCGGTCAAGGCCGAACCGCAGCGGCAGGTGGACCGCCGGGCGCTTTTCCCGGGGGTGAACAAGACCAATGCCGCAGCCGCCGAGCAGGGGTCCGACGGCCGTTCGCCCGCGCAGGGCAGTTCGGCGGCGGGCAGCGGCAACCAGGGCAACAGCCGGGAGGCGGAGTTCGACCTCACGGGCCGCGACCTGGTGGGGGCTTTGCCCAAACCGAGCTACGATGCCAACGAGGGGGGCCGCGTGATGGTGAACATCCGGGTCGATGCCGAAGGCAATGTCATCAGTGCCGAGTTCCGGCCCGAGGGTTCCACCACCCAGAACCGCGCTTTGGTGGCGGCGGCGCTCGATGCGGCCCGCAAGGCGAAATTCACGGTCAGCGAACGGGAGTTGCAGACCGGTACGGTTACCTATGTGTTTAAACTCAAATAGTCCGGTATGAAGATATTGAGAACAGTTTTACTCGCCGTGTCGCTGTGGGGCTGCATGCTCTCCGCTGCGGCCGGAGACGGCGGCCGGGGAGCCCGGCTCGAATTCGAGGTCGCGGAGCACGATTTCGGCGACATCAGGCAAAAGGGAGGCGACGTGTCGTTCGAGTTCCGTTACACCAACAAGGGGGATGCCCCGCTGGTGATAACCCGCATCGTCACCTCCTGCTCCTGCACCAAGGCCGACTACGGCAAAAGGCCCGTGGCTCCGGGTCAGAGCGGGGTGGTGAAGATTACCTACGAACCGGGCAAAAAGGAGCTGGGAGTGTTTTACAAGGCCGTTCAGGTCTTCACCAACGACCCGGCCGGCCGTCAGGTGATAGTCATCAAGGGCCGGGCGGTGAAGTAGGGCGGCCGGACGAATGCGGCGCCGGCCGATAAGCCGATAAATAATGGAGAGACGATGGAGATATTGATTAAGGATTGCTGCGTGGTTCCCATGACCGGACGCGGCGAGGGTGACGGATGGTTCCGCGGGTGCGTGGGCATCAGCGGAAACCGGATAGCGATGGCGCAGCCCGGAACGGAATGCGCCGGCGAGTTTCTCGCTTCGCATCCCGGGGCCCGGGTTATCGACGGACGGGGCAAGGTGCTGATGCCGGGCCTTATAAACGCCCATTGCCACGCCCCGATGACTCTGATGCGCGGCTATGCCGACGACATTCCCCTGATGCGGTGGCTCAACGACTACATCTGGCCGTTCGAGGCCCGTCTCGACCGCAGCGACGTGGAGCTGGGGGCGCGGCTCGGAATCGCGGAGATGCTGCTCGGCGGTGTGACCACATTCGTGGACATGTACTGGTACGAAGCCTCGGTGGCGCGTGCGGTGGCCGATACGGGAATCCGTGCGGTGGTTTGCCCCAGTTTCGTGGACGGCAACTTCGCGCGTTTCGAGGAGGATGTACGCGAGCTGTCCGGGTGGTTGCGCGACTGCGGCCGCCTCACCATGATGGTGGCTCCCCATGCCCCCTATTCCTGTTCGAAAGAGCACCTGCTGCGCGGCGGGGAAATCGCCCGCGAACACGGGTGCGGAATCAATATCCATATCGCCGAGACGACCGACGAACAGACGGAAATCGAGCGCCGCACGGGGGTTTCGCCCGTGCGGTATATCGACGGTCTGGGCCTTATCGACGGGCGGACGCTGGCCGTGCACGGAGTCTGGCTCAGCGACGACGACATCGAGATTCTGCGCCGCCGGGGAGCGACGGTGGTGCACAACCCGCAGAGCAACATGAAGATTTCGAGCGGTGCGGCACCCGTCGCCAAGCTCCTGGAACGGGGCGTGAACGTGGCTTTGGGCACCGACGGTCCCTGCTCGAACAACGACCTGGACATGTGGGAGGAGATGCGCAGCGCCGCTTTCCTTCAGAAACTGTCGTGCGGCAATCCCTGTGTGCTTCCCGCTTTCGAGGTGCTGCGCATGGCCACGGTGAACGGAGCCCGCGCCATCGGCCTGGGCGACCGGTTGGGCCGTATCGAAGAGGGTATGCTCGCCGACGTGTTGCTGGTGGATATGCGCAAGCCCCATTTGTCTCCCTGCAATGACGTGATAGCCAATCTGGTCTATTGCGCCAAGAGCAGCGACGTGGATTGCGTGGTGGTGGACGGCCGCATCGTGGTGGAGAACGGCCGCCTGTGCGGAACGGATGTCGCGGCGCTGTGCGAAGCCGTCGCCCGCCGCACCGGGGAGATAAAGGCCCGTTGCGCGGACAGGTAGCCGCCGGTCGGGAGAAAGAAACGGGGAGGCCCGCCGCTCTTTTATGACGAGAGCGGCGGGCCTCCGGCGTTTGGGCGCGGCCGCCTCCTTATCGCAGCCATCGGCCGATGTCGGCGCGCACGAGCTGTTCGGAGCAGAGTCCGTAGAGCACACCGGATGCGGGGTCTATGTCGAAGTAGGGGACCCGGCAGTCGAGCCGCAGGCGGTGGAGCAGGTTCCCCCGGTCGTCGAAAATGTGCAGTTCGGTCGATTCGGCGGTGGCATGATAGCTTGCGACGAAGCGGCCGGCCCGATGAATCATAAAGGAATAGTATTGTGTAGGTGATTGGGCCGACAGCTGGGCCGCTGCTTCGCTCAGGGATACGGGGCGTCTGTCGAGTGAGACGGAGAAGGCTTTCTTCATGTCGAACTTTCCGTCGGAGAGGGGTATGAAGTTGATTTGGGGGAAACACAGCATGGCTCCTGCCCACATGGTGCGTTCGGAATCGATGCAATCCGCAGCCGAAAAAAGCCCGATATCGGGGTGCTGTTCCCGGTAGAGTGTCTGTTTGCAAAGTATCGTATCCGCAGAGGAGTCGTATAGCAGAAGCCCGAATCCGCCTTTTTCGATGTAATAGTTCATCCACAAGTGGCTGCCTATGGGTTGCAGATAGCCTCTCCGTTCATCGAGCCGGGAGATATCGACGATGCTGTCCGCCACGGTGCGGTCCTCGGCGAGCGAGCGGGTGAAATTGATTCGTTCCACTGTCCGGTCGGTCGATTGGTCGGCTACCCACATTTTTACTCCGTCGCTTTCGGTCAGGAGCGGACTGCATTTGCTGAGCATGTATTGCGGATATTCTCCGGGGCCGTTTCCTACGCGGACGACCTGTCCCACCGAAGAGAGGTCGTTGAGCGAATAGAGCGAGAAGAACCACTCGGGATTCATGGGGGTATGTACGACCAGCAGGGTGTCGGCGAGGTAGCAGACGGCCCCTCCCGGAACCTCTGCTCCGAGCCGCTCGCATGCGATGTCGGTGATTCCTACCTCCGGGGCTTGCCGGAATCTGCCGTTGAAGATGTTGTCGGACCCGTTGCAGGAGGCGAGCAGCAGGAGCGCGAAAAAAGTCGGTAAGGATTTCATCGTCGTTTTCATAGGAGGGGGTTATTCCGCATGCAGCCATCGGCCGATGTCGGCGCGCACGAGCTGTTCGGAGCAGAGTCCGTAGAGCGCACCGGACGCGGGGTCTATGTCGAAGTAGGGGACCCGGCAGTCGAGCCGCAGGCGGTGGAGCAGGTTCCCCCGGTCGTCGAAGATGTGCAGTTCGGTCGATTCGGCGGTGGCATGATAGCTTGCGACGAAGCGGTCGGCGAAGGGGAGTATGTGGAGATAAGAGTTCAATTGCGGCAGAATGTCGTTCGCGGCGGCCGCTTCGCTCAGGGGTACGGGGTGTCTGTCGAGCGAGACGGAGAAGGCTTTCTTCATGTCGGGTTTCCCGTCGGAGAGGGGGATGAAGTTGATTTGGGGGAAACTCAACATGCCTCCGGCCCACATGGTTTTATCGGAACTCGGAGTTTGCGCCGTGGAGAAGAGGGAGATGTCGGGATGGCGTCGGGTGTAGAGCGGCTGACGTTGGATGATTTCCTTCGCGGCCGCATCGTAGAGCAGGAGTCCGAACTCTCCGTATGTTTCACCCTCGTCGATGCAGTAGTTCAGCCAGAGCCGGTCGCCGACCGGATACCAGTAACTGGTTTGTCCCCTGACTTCCGAAACATCGACGATGCTGTCCGCCACGGTACGGCCCTCGGCGAGCGAACGGGTGAGGTCGATTCGTTCCAAAGTCCGGCGGGCCGATTGGTCGGTTACCCACATTTTCACATGTCCGTTTTCCGTCGAAGGTCTGTCGCAGTTGCAGAGTGTATAGGGCGGGTACTCTCCGGGACCGTTCCCCACGCGGACGACCTGTCTGGCTAAGGAAAAGTCGTTGAGCGAATAGAGCGAGAAGAACCACTCGGGATTCATGGGGGTATGTACGACCAGCAGGGTGTCGGCGAGGTAGCAGACAGCCCCTCCCGGAACCTCCACTCCGAGCCGCTCGCATGCGATGTCGGTGATTCCTACCTCCGGGGCTTGCCGGAATCTGCCGTTGAAGATGTTGTTGGAGTCATTACAGGCTGTGAGTAATAATACGGCTGCAATGAATGAAGCTATTCTTATCATGGTTTCGGACAGTCGGAATTGGGAGAACTCGCAGGGGCAGGTTGCACGGTGTTGCGGAAAAAAAGAATTTTTTTCGATAGGGTGTCGCGGCGTTTCGTTGTCATAGCAGTGGTTTTCGGGGGTGGCGGAATGCTGCGGGAATGACTCGAATCGGAACGGAAAACGCCCTTTCGCATGGTCGGGCGGCCTGTTTGTCTGTCGGTCGGGTTCCCGGTTACATTGCAAAACTATTGCAAGATAGAAAAATATCGTCTTTTTTCCAAGAGCCGGCCGGTCGTTTCGGCTCGAATATCCGGGATTCGGTTTCCGAGGTCCGCGAGGGGGGAGCCGAGGCGGAATGACGGAGGAGGGGCGTGTCGTCCGATAATCGGTGTGTGCGGTCGGATAACCGAGGGGCGGAGAGAGGGGCGGAAACGGGGCCGGCGGGGAAAAGTGCGGCGGGCGGATTGGCGGCGGAGGACCGGACACGCGCTGGGTTGCGGGGCGGATGGCGTATGAAGACGTGGGGTGTCGCTGGGCGTGGGTGTTGTGAGGAGTTGCAGAAGTCGTGGGGTGTCGGGGGGTGTCGCTGGGCG